>CALLWO010000223.1 GCA_938016355.1 uncultured Boseongicola sp.
GGGATTTACTTTGGCGCGACGTGGACGCGCGAGATGCGGATTGCCATGCTGCAATCGGTTGCGATTTACGTGGTGGCGCTGATCGTTCTGGTGCCGTGGATGGAGAACCACGGGCTTTGGATGGCGCTGATGGTGCTGAATGTCGCGCGTGCCGTGACACTGGGCGCGCGCTATCCGCGCCTTGAGCGGTCCATCGGAGAGGCTTAGTCCAAAAGTGCGAGCACGGCTTCGGGCGGTCGCCCGAGCGCGGCTTTGTCACCGACCAGCACCACGGGCCGTTCGATCAGGATCGGATGGGTTTCCATCGCAGCGATCAGAACGGCATCGTCCATGTCAGGCGACAATTCCAGTTCTTTGTAGATCGCTTCGCCCCGGCGCATCAGGTCGTGGGCTTTGAGGCCTGTCGCCGCGAGAACCGCACGGATTTCGTCGCCAGTTGGGGGTGCTTTGAGGTAAAGCCGCACCACGGGTTCCGCGCCTGCATCTTCCAAAAGCGCGAGCGTTTGGCGCGATTTTGAACATCGGGGATTGTGCCAAATGACGCTGTTCATAGCCAGTCCTCTACATCCGCGCCAATGGCGTCGGTGACGTGGGCATACCCGTCGTGGGCAAGCATTTCATCCAAACCGCGCGCGATGCGGTCAACGAGCGATACACCCCAGAACACCATTGCGGTATAAAGCTGAACGGCCGAAGCGCCCGCGCGGATTTTTGCATAAGCCTCGGCCGCGGATTCGATGCCGCCGACGCCAATGAGGGGGATCGTTCCGCCGGTTTCGCGGTAAAGCCGCGCCAGAACGCGGGTGGAGGGGGCAAAGAGGGGGCGACCCGACAACCCGCCTGCTTGGTCGCGGTGCGGGCTGGTCAGCCCGTCGCGCGACAGCGTTGTATTGGTGGCGACAATCGCAGTGACGCCGGTTTCAGCCGCGACGCGGGCTATATCCGCGATCTCTCCGTCGTCGAGATCGGGCGCGATCTTCAAAAAGACCGGAACCGAGCCGCGCACGGCCATCACGCCTTCGAGCAGGGCTTTGAGCGCGTCGGGGCCTTGCAAATCGCGCAGGCGTTCGGTGTTGGGCGACGAGACGTTGACGGTGGCAAAATCGATCACGTCGCGCGCGCGTTCCAGCACGCGGGCAAAATCCGTCGCGCGGTCTTCGCTGTCTTTGTTGGCCCCAAGGTTGAGGCCAAGCGGGATGGTTTCGGGGCGGTTTGATAAGCGCTCGGCAATCGCTTCTATCCCGTCGTTGTTAAAGCCGAACCGGTTGATTGCAGCGCGGTCTTCGCTCAGACGAAAAAGGCGCGGCCTCGCATTGCCCGGTTGCGGGCGCGGGGTTGCGGCCCCGACTTCGATGAAGCCAAAGCCGCTGCGCATCAAAGGCGCGACGGCTTGCGCGTTTTTGTCAAAACCGGCGGCCAGACCAACGGGGTTCGGCAGATGCAGGCCGGGCAGCATCGTGGCAAGACGAGGTGAGGAATAGGGCCCCGGACGCGGTGTCAGAAACGGCACATTGAGGGCGCGCAAGGCGACGCTGTGAGCGGTTTCCGGGTCAAGCCGATGCAGTGCCGCAAGGCCGATGCGTTCCACGAGGCTCATGACACACCCTGAGGTAAGACGTGGCCATCCGCACCAAGCATGCAGGGCCTTGCCCAAAGCACATCGGCGAGGCGAAGCGCGCGGAAAAGATGCGGAAAGTGATCCCCGCCGCGCGAAACCTCCCACTTCAGATCGTCGACCATAGCGTCAGCGTCGCAGGCGAGAATCAGCAGATCATCTTGGCCTGCAAAGTGACGTGCAAGGGTCTCGGCGATCTGTGCGGCGTTGGAAAAGTGAACGAACCCGTCGGCCAGATCGACCGGCGCCCCGAGGGTTTCGCCCGCCTCGTGCAGAGCCTGCCATTCTTCGCGGCGTAATATCTTATAAATAAGCATGGGCGCTGATTGGCCTGACAAAGCGCGCGGGTCAAGCAAGTTGACGCCGCGTTTCCTGTCACATCGTTTTGACAAGCCCGCGCTATGAGGCCACTGTTCGTTCTGATTACTGACAGGGGAGTCTTAACCAATGATCAAACACCTAATGACAAGCGGCGCCGCTCTGGCCCTAAGCGCCGGTGCTGCCGCTGCTGATTTTAACCTGACTGTTTTGCATACAAACGATTTTCACGCGCGGTTCGAGCCGATCAGCCGGTTCGACAGTGGTTGTTCGTCCGAGGACAACACCGAAGGCAAGTGCTTTGGCGGCTCTGCCCGTCTGGTGACCGGCGTTGAGGCCGCAAAGGCGCGCGCCGAGAACTGGCTGCTTGTGGATGGCGGCGACCAATTTCAGGGCACGCTTTTCTATACGTTCTATAAGGGCAAAGCCGCGGCCGAGATGATGAACAAGATGGGCTATGACGGGATGACCGTCGGTAACCACGAGTTCGACGATGGCCCCGAAGTGCTGCGCGATTTCATCGGCGCGGTGAATTTCCCGATCCTAATGTCCAACGCCGATGTTTCCGGCGAGCCTTTGCTGGCGGACGTGTTGATGAAGTCGACTGTTGTTGAAAAGGGCGGCGAGAAGATCGGCATGATCGGTCTGACACCACAAGACACAGACGAGCTGGCAAGCCCCGGTAAGAACGTGATCTTCACTGACCCCTCAGAAGCGGTTCAGGGCGAAGTCGACAAGCTGACCGAGATGGGTGTGAACAAGATCGTTGTTCTGTCGCATTCGGGCTATGTCGTTGACCAGCAGGTCGCCGCCAACACCACCGGCGTTGACGTGATCGTGGGCGGTCACTCGAACACGTTGCTGTCCAACACGCAGGAGCGCGCGGTTGGTCCATATCCAACGGTCGTGAATGGCGTGCAGATCGTGCAGGCCTATGCCTATGGCAAGTTCCTCGGCGAACTGAACCTGACGTTTGACGATGGTGGCAACGTCACGTCGGCCACGGGTGATCTGGTGATCATGGATGCGTCGATCGAAGAAGACGCAGACACGGTGGCCCGCGTGAGCGAGCTTGCTCAGCCGCTGGAAGAGATCCGCCAGAAAGTTGTCGCCGAAGCTGCCGCGCCAATCGAGGGTGATCGTTCGGTTTGCCGTGTCGAGGAATGCCCGATGGGCAACCTTGTGGCAGATGCGATGCTTGACCGCGTTGCGGATCAGGGCGTTCAGATTGCGTTCGCAAACTCGGGCGGTATCCGGGCTTCGATTGATGGTGGCGAAGTCACCATGGGCGAGGTTATGACGGTTCTTCCGTTCCAGAACACGCTGTCGACATTCCAGGCCAAAGGTCAGGTCATCATCGACGCGCTGGAAAACGGCGTGAGCCAGGTGGAAGAGGTCGCAGGCCGCTTCCCACAGGTTGCCGGTATGACGTTCACATGGGACAGCTCGGTTGCGCCGAACGAAGGCCGTATCGTTGAAGTGATGGTTGGCGGTGTGCCGATTGATCCTGAGGCGACCTATGGCGTTGTGACCAACAACTATGTGCGCAACGGTGGCGATGGCTACAAGATGTTCGCGAGCGAGGCGATGAATGCCTATGACTTTGGCCCGGATCTGGCCGATGTTCTGGCTGAGTTCATGGCCGCCAACGGCCCGGCAAATCCGATGGTCGATGGCCGGATCATGAAGAAATAAACGGCTTTGGCGGGGCTTAGCCCCGCCAGGCTGATGCACGACGCCGGGAGGGCCTTTGGGCCTTCCCGGACACTTCTCAAAGCGACCAAAGGACACGCGATCTGATGTGCGGGCGATTTGCGATCACGCTCCCCGATGATGCGATGGCCGCACTTTTCGATGCCGCCCCGTCCAACGATTTGCCCGATATTCCGAATTTCAACGTCTGCCCGACGACCCAGGTGCATACGGTGACGGCCGCAGACGGCGGGCGGCGGTTGCGCCCTATGCGCTGGGGGTTCCTGCCCCATTGGTACAAAGCGCCCAACGACGGGCCGCTGCTGATCAATGCGCGCAGCGAAACGCTGGCGGAAAAGCCCGCTTTCCGTGCGGCGTGCCGCGAGCGGCGCTGTCTGATCCCGGCCACCGGCTTTTATGAATGGACCAAAGACGGCGAGGGCAATCGTCTGCCGTGGTGGATTTACCCCAGCGCGGGTGATGTGCTGGCGTTCGCGGGTGTTTGGCAGGTTTGGGACAAGGGCGAGGAGCCGCTGACCACCTGCGCGATCGTGACCACAGGCGCGAATGCGTCGATGTCGCGCATTCACCACCGGATGCCCGTGATCCTGAAGCGTGAGGACTGGGCTTTGTGGTTGGGCGAGACGGGCAAAGGGGCGGCGACGCTGATGACCGCAGCACCCGAGGACGCGCTGACCTTTCATCGTGTCGACCCGGCGGTGAATTCGAACCGCGCGCGTGGCGAAGAGTTGATCGCGCCCATATAAAAGCCGGAGCGAAGGAAAAACCCATGTCATTTCAACTGGTTGGCGACGGACCAGAGATTTACGAAAGCACGATGGTTCCGCTTTGGTTTGGGCGCTGGGCAAAGGAACTGGTGGACCTTGTGCCCTTGGCCCCGGGCGCGCGGGTGCTTGATGTGGCGTGTGGAACCGGGGTAACGACGCGGCTGGTGAAACGTGAGGTTGGAGATCAGGGCCGGGTCGTTGGATTGGACATCAACGCCGGCATGCTGGCGCGCGCCGAGCGGCTTTCCAGCGGGCTTGGCATTGAGTGGATGGAGAGCGATGTGGGTGAAATCGCCTTGCCGTCCCAAA
>CALLWO010000224.1 GCA_938016355.1 uncultured Boseongicola sp.
CTATCTGATGGCGGTTCATGGCGAAGCCGGTGATCTGGATGAGGCGCGTGCGGTGGCGGCCGCATATTCCGATCTTGGATTTGATCTTTCGATCGACGCAATTTTAAAGCTTGTCCCCTTTCATCACCCCGACGATCGCGCGCAACTTCGGGCCGCATTGAAGGCGGCTGGTGTGCCCGAATAGCGGTGAACGGGTTGGTGGCGTGGTTGGGTCGTCAGGCGCGCGCGCTATGTTCGATTTCAGGAAGATTTCATTGGATTTCACATAACTTAACTTGGTGAAACTCAGGGTCGTCAACTTCAGTGAAGCTCTATCGCAGAGGATTTGGGTGCCATGTAGCGCCCTGTCAAAAAACGGAGAGTGAAGAATGAAACTGACCCATGGAATACTTGCCCTTGTGCTGATGTCAGCCGCACAAACTGCAGCGGCCGACACGCGGAGTTTGCCTTTGTCCTGGACGCCGCCGAGCGGCCAGACGCCCGGACCAATTGACGGGACCAGAGCGCTTTTGGTGACAAGTGCGGACGGCGCATCAATGCATCTGACGTCAAAGGATCTGACACCGGGCAATGCGGTGACGATCTGGTTCGTGGCGCTTCAAAACCCGCATCTTTGCAAGAAGAACCCCTGCACGCCCAAGGAGGCGATGGGGATGCCGGAGATGGAGACAGTTGCTGTAAATGGGGGTGGCACGGTGGTTCCGGCGGACGGGCGCATTGAGGTGTCGGCTCATTTGCCGGTGGGTGCGGTGCCGACCAATCTTTTCGACACAGATTTTGAGACCCCGATGACCGCGGAATACCATCTGGTGATCCATGATCATGGGCCGCTCATTCCCGAGCTTGCGCCGGATATGCTGTCGAGTTTCCGCGGCGGGTGTACGTTGGAAAGCGTGCCGCCGCATTATCCCGATAGTGCGCGATCCGATGGGATGGGCGGGCCGAACACATGCGTGTCGCGTCAGGTGGCGCTGTTTGTGCCGGCAGAGATGTCGAACTAAATCAGGCGCGTGATCTTAGATGAACGGGACCAGGCCGATGGAAACCATATCCGTCGGCCTGAGACCAATCCTGCGCTTTCCATTTGTCTTTCGGACTGCCACGTTGCGGATCAAAGGCGGGGTGCAGATTAATGTCATCAGATGTTATTATCCGAGCAATTCAGGCGTCAGATCGCGCGGATGTTTGTCGCATCTGGACGACGGGTATGGAGCAATCGAAACTGGCAGTTCCAAAGGTGATGCGCGGTTGGTTCATGGGCAAGATGAACCAGTTTCGCGATTTGTCTTTGGCGCAAGACGGCGACGTAGGCCCGGATGGGGCGAACTTGCTTGAGACATATGGCGATAAGGGTGACAGGCGCATGTTCGTGGCGCTGATGGGCGCGCCGGAAGTGGTCGTTGGATGCTGTGCGGTCAAGATCGGAATGGATGAAAAGGCAGTGGAGCCTGAGAGCGGGCTTTGTTCGATCTGGCGCATGTCTGTCGATGAAACCTATCGCGGGCACGGGATTGCGACCAAGCTGATGGCAAAGTGCGAGGACTGGGCGCGCGGAACCGGGCGCGCAGTGATGAGGCTTTACACGATTAACCCCGTTGCCGCGAAATTTTACGTGGATCGCATGGGGTACGCCGTCGTTGATCAGTTTCAGGTCGTGAAGTTTCCAATCGTGAGACGCTTCGTGCCGCCAGTTCGCGTATACGAAAAAGCGCTGACGACCGGTGAGGCTTAGGCGCCGTTTGTGAGGGAATCGAACCTGTCTTTGAGCGTCATCGACGGGGCGGCAAGAGGGATCAGGCGACGTGTGAGCCCGTGCAGCGGGATGGGTTTGATCGGCTGGATCGGGAAGGGCAGGTCGTGTTCGTTTCCACCCAACAATTTGCCCGAAAGCGCGCGCCCCATAACCGAAGTCATCGCAATTCCGCGTCCACTAAACCCGAGGCCTGCAAGAATGCCGGGGGCGGGTTCGTGAATTCTGGGCATCATTTCAGGGGTCACGGCGATCCGACCGGCCCATTTTCGCTCGATCGGGATGTTCGCGATCTGAGGGAACACAGTTTTCAGCCCGGCCCGCAAGCGGCGCAAGCTGAGCGCATCGACGTGATCGGTGCTGCCGACACACCCGAAAATCAGGCGACCATCGCGGTCATAGCGGGAGTAATAAATCGCGAGGCGTGAGTCCGATATTGTGACGGAGCCGGGGAGAACACTGCGTTTTTGTTCCTCGCTCAAGGGCTGCGTTGCAAGCGAAACACTGACGAGCGGTTGGAACGTCTTTTTTAGGTCCGGCCAGAGTCCGTTTGAGTAGGCGTTTGTTGTCAGGACGACGTTCTCTGCGGTGATGTCGCCGTTTGGCGTTGTTGCCCGCCATTTACCGCCGATACGTTCGAGCTTGCTCACCGGCGTGCCTGCAAACATTTTGGCCCCGCGCGCAATTCCGGCGCGCGCATATCCTCGCGTGAGGGAGAGCGGTTGAACGTGCCCGCCAGCGGCATGACGCAATGCCCATTTGTAAGCTGGTGAACCGCTCGCGATTTCCACATCTGCGCCTTCAAGTTCGACAATGTCTGCGCCTTCCGCCGCCCATGCTTTGCCAAGTGCGGCCATATCTTTGATGGCACGACGCGTATGGGCGGCTTGCACCCAACCGGCTTGAACGGCATCACAATCAACATCAAAAGTTTTGATATCTTCGAATAGCTTATCGGCGGATTCTAAAGTTGTTTTGATAAGGTTTTCGCCATGGGTCGCGCCCAAAAGTTTGCGCAATGCGTCGGGAGTTTTTCGCCACATTGGATTGCACTGGCCGCCGCTGCGCCCGGAAGCGCCCCAGCCGATGTTATGGGCGTCGACAACCGCGACGGAAACGCCGTTGTCTGCCAGTCCCAACGCCGTGCGACATCCGGCGAGTCCTCCGCCGATGACCAGCACATCAACAACGAGTGAGCCGTCCAGGGGTTGCACCGCAGGTGCTTCACCCGCTGTGACGGTCCAGTGGATTTCGTCCTTTACGCTCATTGAAGTCAATTGGCCTTGTTGTTTTGTAATGCGAAACAAATGTATCGTTAAAGAAAACTACGAATGGATGTCTGCTTAGTCAAGCGAGCAAGTGAGGCGTCGCGCGGATGGATTTGGTGCGCTCGGGCGCAGTTTTTCAGAGTGCCGGAATTTCGGGCTGCGGCGCGGGAGTTTTGTAATGTAAGAATTCTTTTTCATTTCACGGAGATCGTGCTTAACTCCCGCGAAGGGGCGTTTGCGCGGCCGTGTCGGTTGGGCAGATCTGGGGTACTAGGCGGTAAAATGCAGAGTTCAATCATTCATAAGCTGCTGAAAATGCTGGCTGTCATCAGCGAGGCGACATCACCGATGTCGTTCTCTGAGATCGTTGAGCGGACGGGATTGAACAAGAGTACAATCCATCGGCTTTTGTCGATCGGAATTGAGGAAAAGCTGGTTCAGTTTGACAGTCACCGCAAGGTTTACCTGTTGGGGTCTTGCGTGTTCGATCTGGTGAGAAACGCGCACAAAGGGTATGATATTCAGGCCATTGCGCTTGATGAAATGGTGCGCCTTTATGATCTTTACGATGTGAATGTCACGGTGGGTGTGCCGAGCGGAGTAGAGGTTGTTTACCTCCGTGTGTTGGATTCCCGGCAATCCATGGGCGGTGTGCAGCGTCCTGGCATGAGAGAGCCAGTTCATTGTTCTGCGTCAGGAAAGGCGCTGCTGGCCTATTATCCGGACAAAGTGCTGGAATCGCTTTTGAGCGGGCACACGTTTGAGCGCTTTACTGAGCGGACCATTACATCGCTTGAGGCGTTCAAGGGTGAACTCGCCTTTGTCAGGGAGAATGGGTTCGGCAGAAACGACCGCGAAGAATACGAGACGTTTCTTGGAATATCTGCACCGATTTTCAATTACCTTGGCGAGGCGATTGCGGTTTTGAATTTGTGGTCGATACATCCGCGTCACACGATGAAAGACTTGGAGAAAATGAGCGGTGAGCTCAAATTTTCGGCGGGACGCGTAACGGGGCTGATTGGCGGCGTAGGGCCAGATATTACGACTGGTATGTCCAGTTGAGAGGGGCTGGGTGCCAGCAATCGTGGATGACCGAGAAATTAAGCAACGATAATAGTGGCTTGGCGCAAGCGCCCGCTGTTCCAGGCGGTCTGGCCTGAGCCGCCCAGAGTTTTCGGTGTGGAGTCATTTTGTTGCGGTTGTTCTTTGGATGTGACTAGAAATTGTGTGACGAGATTGTGTTTTGGAGAGCGGTCTCGTAGTATGAAATGCGGGTTTCATAATTCGAAACCACCCAGTGCCCGCACACAAAAGGGTGGTTCAGGGAGAACGAAATGAAGAACACAGTAAAAGGCTTGGTCGCTGGTGCGGCCGTGGCATTCTCTGCTCAGGCAGCGGTTGCTGGCGGCCACGGTGAAATCACTGTCGCCTATTTCCTCGAATGGCCGATGCCTATGATGGTAGCGAAAGCATCTGGCGCATATGACGAAGCGCTTGGCATGAAAGTGAACTGGGTTTCCTTCGAAACCGGTACAGCAATGTCGGCCGCTATGGCATCCGGCGACGTTCAGATCGCATTGAGCCAAGGTCTTCCGCCGTTTGTTGTGGCCACTTCCGGTGGTCAGGACCTTCAGCTTGTCGACGTAGCGGTCAGCTATGCCGAAAACCAAGGTTGCGCGGTTCACAAAGATCTTGAAATCGACAAAGACTCCGCAGGCGAATTGGCTGGCAAGAAAGTGGCTGTTCCACTCGGCACTGCTGCGCACTACAGCTTCATCCGTCAGATGGACCACTTTGGTGTGCCGCTCGACAGCCTTCAGATCGTTGACATGCCTCCGCCAGAAGGCGCGAACGCATTGGGCCAGAAGGCCGTTGATTTTGCGTGCGGCTACGGCGGTGGCTGGGCCAGCATGCAGGAATATGGCGACGTATTGCTTTCCGGACCTGAAAAGCAGGAAATCGGTATCCTGGTATTTGACGTGACTTCGGTTCCAGCTTCTTTTGCGGCTGAAAGCGGCGACGTTCTTGCCAAGTTCCTGAAAGTCACTGCAGACGCAAACGCCGCATGGGCCGCAAACCCAAGCGACGAGATGCTGGCTGTGATTGCTGAGCAAGCTGGTATGGATATCGAGAGCGCACGTTCGGCGATTTCGACAATGTCCTTCCCAACGATTGAAGAGCAGCTTTCCGGAGCATGGCTGGGCGGCACTGCTGCACCATTCATGAAGGGTGTTGCGGACGTATTCGTTGCAGCCGGTTCCATCGACTCTGCACTCGACAGCTATGAAGATGCGCTGAACACCGCGCCTTTGGAAGCTGCCGGCGGCATGTAATTGATATTGTTCGGCGCGGACGGATGTTCGCGCCGATCGCCATTTGAGGCGTCGGTTTCGCCGTGCCTCCAACAAATAATTTCAATCAAAAAAACAGGGATGGGATCTGAATGTCCGGACTTTCGATACAAGATTTATCCATGCGCTTTGAGCTTCCGAACGGAGGCTCTGTTCAGGCTTTGGAGAATGTCTCGCTTGAGCTCAAAGCTGGCGAATTGATGAGTGTTCTCGGCCCCTCGGGTTGTGGCAAGACCACGTTGCTGAACATCGTTGCGGGATTTCTGGCCCAGACCAGCGGCAAGCTTGTCCTGAATGGTCACGAAATCAGCGGACCCGATGCCGAGCGCGGCATGGTGTTCCAAAAGGGCGCTTTGTTCGAGTGGATGTCGGTACGCGAGAACGTGGGGTTCGGTCCTTCGATGAAGGGCACACCCGAAAAAGAAAAGCGCGAGACGGTGGATCACTTGCTCGACGTTGTCGGCTTGCAGGATTTCAAAGAGAAGGCGGTTTACGAGCTTTCCGGCGGGATGCAGCAGCGTGTGGCTTTGGCCCGCTGTCTGGCCAATGACCCTGATGTGATCCTGATGGACGAACCACTTGGGGCGCTTGACGCGCTGACGCGCGAGAAGATGCAAAGCCTTGTTCTGAAGCTTTGGAAGGAAACTGGGAAGACGATCATTCTGATCACCCACTCGGTTGAAGAAGCACTTTTGCTTGGTGAGCGTCTGATCGTTATGGCGCCGCGTCCGGGGCGCATTCACAAAGAATATCGGCTGCCGTTTGCAGAGCTTGGTGTCGGCGCGGATTTGCGCGAAGTCAAAAAGCATCCTGATTTTGGTGTGAAGCGTGACGAAATCCTGTCGATGATCTGGGACATGGAAGAAGAGATTATGGGCCGCACGGAGGATGCAGCATGACCGGTCTTTTTGTCCTTCTGATCTATGTTGGCATGTTCGTGGGTGCCTATTTCGTCGTCACTAAGGTCGTCCAAAGCGCGACTGCAAAGGATTATACGTCTCTCAAAACAGTGACATTCGGCGACGAAAGCGCGGTCCGGCCAAACCGGATTGCGGGGGTCGTCTCGATTTTCACATTATTCCTGATCTGGGGTATGTTCACCGGCTCGAGCCTTTTGCCGGGGTTCCTGCATGCGCCTGCGCCATTCGTGGGCACCGCAGAGTTTACCTATACGGCTGAAGCCAATGGCGAGCGCGATGACGCGACGGTCACGGTGATTGTCCATCCGCGCGAAGAAAAGACCGACGCGCCCGAAGTCGAATTGGGTGACGGGTTTGCCAAGAACGATTCCGCAGCCATTGCCCAGTGGCGCACGGGGCTGATCCGCGTCGACAGCAACGACGAAATCACCAAGAGCGATGGTGCAGAAGTTGTTGCGATCAACGGTCAGCCAATTTCGCGTGGCGAAACCGTGAAGATCGACAGCGGCACGGTTACTTTGTCAGACAAGGGTACACCGAACTATGCACCGAGCCGTGGCTGGCAAATGGAGCCGCTTTACCTGCCGCCGCCAGAAGCGGTCTGGACGCGCACAGGCAAGGTTCTGAGCGAAGGGTTCCGCAGCTTCACGCTTTTTGAGCATCTGGGGTATTCGCTGTTCCGTGTTGTTGCAGGTTTCCTACTTGGCGCATTGGTCGGCATTCCGCTTGGCTATGCGATGGGTCTGAGCAATTGGTTCCGCGGTTGGTTTGATCCGATCGTCGAATTCATGCGTCCGGTGCCACCGCTTGCGCTTATTCCGCTGGTGATCATCTGGTTCGGTATTGGTGAGACGGGTAAGATTATCCTGCTCTTCCTGGCGGCACTTTGGATTATGGCTATCGCGGCGCGATCTGGTGTGTCGGGGGTAAACATCTCGAAAGTGCACGCCGCCTATTCGCTTGGGGCGAGCAAATCGCAGCTGATGCGCTATGTGATCATTCCGAACTCGTTGCCGGAAATCTTTACCGGTGCGCGTGTGGCGATGGGGGTTTGCTGGGGCACGGTTGTGGCCGCCGAACTTGTTGCGGCGGAGCAGGGTGCAGGCATGATGATCATGGTTGCCTCGCGCTTCCAGAACACCGACATCGTGATCCTTGGGATCATCCTTATTGGTGTGATTGGCTTTGGTATCGACATGCTAATGCGCTATGCCGAGCGCCTGCTTGTGCCTTGGAAGGGCAAAGCATAACCCACCGAAAAAATTGGTATGAATTGGGCCCCGAAAGGGGCCTTTTTCATTTGTGGTGGAGTGTGGTGGAATGAGCCGCCGGTGCAAAAATTCAGGCAGAGCGGACGCGCAAGCGCGCACTGGTTCGGGATTTCGAAGAGATTTCGATGCCCTTGATCTGACCGCTCAAAGCTTGAGCGTTTGGATGGGCGTCAGCGGAAAGGGTTCGAAATTTCCGAATATTTTATTGGTTTCTTTTCAGGCTGTTGGTGTGGAAATCGCCGAAAATGAGGTGCGTACCTCAAAATTACTGTGGACTTGAGGTGCGTACCTCAAATAGCCTTTCCTTACAAATTACGATTCGGCGACCACCTATTAATCAGCCGGATTCACCTTGGGAGGACTATTCATGAAAAATGTAAAACTGGCGTCTGTCAGTGCCTTAAGTATTGCGGCCGCGTCATTTGCGAGCACGGCACAGGCTGAAGATCTGACGCTTTGCTGGGCCGCTTGGGATCCTGCGAACGCGTTGGTCGAACTGTCGAAAGAATTTGAAAGCCAGTCCGGCCATAACATGAGCTTTGAGTTCATTCCTTGGCCGAATTTCGCGGACAGAATGCTGAACGAATTGAACTCGGGCGGAAAGCTTTGCGATCTGCTGATCGGCGATAGCCAATGGATTGGCGGCGGGGCCGAGAACGGCCATTACGTGAAGCTGAACGACTTCTTTGATGCCGAGGGCATTTCGATGTCGGACTTCGCGGATGCGACAGTTTACGCCTATTCGACATGGCCGAAGGGCACGCCGAATTATTATGCG
>CALLWO010000225.1 GCA_938016355.1 uncultured Boseongicola sp.
AAGCACGCCTTCATATGGCGTCCCGCGTCGCTTCATTTCGGCGAGGGTGGGTTCGATAATCTCGCGCATCGCACGGTCTGCAACTGCGTCGGTTAGAACCGGAGCCGGAGAATACGCGCCCATGCCGCCCGTGTTCGGCCCAGTGTCGCCGTCGCCGACACGTTTGTGGTCCTGTGCCGTTCCAATCGGAAGCGCGGTTTCTCCGTCGCAGAGCACAAAGAATGACGCTTCTTCGCCGGTCATGAATTCTTCGATCACAACCTCTGCACCCGCTGCGCCAAATTCACCGCCGAACATGTCATCAATGGACGCAAGCGCCTCCGCTTCGTCCATTGCCACGACGACCCCTTTGCCAGCGGCAAGCCCGTCGGCCTTGACCACAATCGGGGCGCCTTGGTCGCGGATATAGGCCTTTGCGGCCTTTGCGTCGTCAAATCGGGCCCAGGCGGCGGTTGGCGCGTTCGCGGCGTCGCAGACATCCTTGGTGAACGATTTTGAGGCTTCCAGCTGCGCGGCGGCCCGACTTGGTCCAAAGACCAGAAATCCCGCGTCACGCAGGCGATCCGCAATACCAACCGCAAGCGGTGCTTCGGGTCCAACGATGACGAAATCGATGGCATGTTCCTCTGCGAACGCGACAACAGCCGCGCCGTCTTCGATGTCGAGATCGGCGCAGGTCGCGATCTGGGCAATGCCGCCGTTTCCGGGGGCCACGATCAGAAGGTCGCATTTCGGGTTTTGCAAAACGGCCCAGGCCAAAGCGTGTTCACGCCCGCCGCCGCCCAGAATTAGGATATTCACGTCATGACCCCGCTTCACCTTCGCTTGTGGGCGTTCTAGGGTTCAGCGAAACGAAGTACAAGGCAAGCACGCGATGGATCTTTTCGAGGACACCCCCGGCGACAACGCGCCCGAATTTTCGGTCAGCGAGATTGCGGGAACCGTGCGCAAGATGATCGAGGGCGAATTGTCTTGGGTCCGGGTTCGTGGCGAGGTCGGACGGGTGACGCTGGCGCGTTCCGGGCACCTTTACTTCGATCTTAAGGACGAAAAATCCGTGCTGTCTTGTATGACTTGGAAGGGGCAGGTGCCGGGCCTTGGAACGATGCCCGAGGAAGGGATGGAAATCGTCGCCGAGGGCAAGATGACGGCTTCAGGGTTTTCGTCGAAATTCGCATTGAATGCGCAACGCGTCGCGGTCGCGGGCGAGGGCGCGTTGATGGCGATGCTGGAACGGCGCAAGAAGAAGCTTGCCGCGGAAGGCCTTTTTGACGAGGAACGCAAATCGCCCCTGCCGTTTCTGCCTGAAATCATCGGGGTCGTGACCTCGCCGCAAGGCGCTGTGATCCGGGATATTCTGCACCGGCTGCGTGACCGCTTTCCGCGTAAGGTCCTGATCTGGCCAGTGGCGGTTCAAGGCGAGGCCTGCGCGCCGCAGGTGGCCAATGCAATCGAAGGGTTCAACCGTTTGACGCCGGGCGGGGCGTTGCCGCGCCCCGACCTGATCATCGTGGCCCGAGGCGGCGGATCGATCGAAGATCTGTGGGGGTTCAACGAAGAAATCGTCGCACGCGCCGCAGCCGCAAGCGACATCCCTCTGATTTCCGCCGTTGGTCACGAAACGGACACGACCCTTATTGATTTTGTCTCTGACAAACGCGCGCCGACCCCAACAGCGGCTGCCGAACACGCGGTGCCGGTGCGACTTGAACTGATGGCGTGGGCAGATCAGCAAGGTGCGCGGCTGAGCCGGGCGATTGAGCAAGGGATGAACCGGCGCGGCGAACGCCTGCGCGATTTGGGTCGGGTGCTTCCCAAATCTGACGCGCTTTTGAACGATGCGCGACAGCGCCTTGACCGGATGGACGAAGGCCTTCCGCGCGCGTTGATCCGGGCGACGGAGCGTAAAGCGGCCGCGCTTTCGAACCTTCTGGGCGCGCTGCGACCTGCGGGGTTAAAATCGCGGATTGGGCGCGACCGGGATCGGTTGAGCGACCGCGCGGCGCGGCTAGGCCCGGGATTACGACGTGGTGTTTCGCAGCGAACCGACCGGTTGGCCGCACTCACATCGCGGTTGCGTTCTGGACCCATTGCAGAGCGTCAGGCGGCGCAAAGCCGCGAGTTTGAGCGGCTGGCCCCGCGTTTAGACATGGCATTTGAGGCCCAGAGATCGGCGCTTGCGGCAAGGGTGGACCAATTGGATCGCCTGCGGATCACCCTTGGCTACACCGAAACTCTGAAACGGGGATATGCGGTGGTTCGCGCGGGCAAGGATGTGGTGACCAACGCAAAAGACGCCCAAGCCGCTGCTGCGCTTGAGATCGAGTTTCACGACGGGCGTGTGGCTGTCGAGACCGGGACAAAAGGTGAAACGAAGAAAAGCGGCGGGAAAAAGACGGATCAGGGGTCGCTTTTCTAAAGCGGGCAAGGCGATGTTTCGCGCGCGAAACATTTCTTCTGTAAGTCGTTGATTTTGCCGACCGTCACGGGCCAATAAATTGAAAGTAAAGACAAAGTTCTGAATGAGGCGTTAAACGCCGACCTCGGGGCCGAGGCACAAAAGCGGCTCAGACATGCGCCGCATTTCGTAAAGCTCGGTGGCTTCGGGGTTGTTTTCAAACCGGGCCATTAATCCGCCCCCGCGCATGTAGAATTGCCAACACTGGACGCCGTCAATGGCCTCGTAAACGAAGCAAACCTGATCGCCCGCAGGATACCATTCGCCGTCCTGGCACTGACCATCAAGAAAGGACCAGCGCACGCGGCGTCCGTCGAGATATTCTTCGGCCCCGTAATCGATGCCCCCCGTCGCATAGGACAGCGTTTTGCCGGTTACCATCGCTTCAAATTCGGCCGGGGAGACCGTGCGGTCCGCGCCGTGCGCCGCGCCTGCAAGTCCGAAAAAGAACAAGAAAAGGTTTCGCATTGGAAAGTCATGGCGCGAAGCGCTTCAAAACGCAAAGGCGGGCTGCGGATTTCCGCCTTTGAATGTCGCATTTCGCCTGTTGTTTCGGCAAAGGACACTTAGGATGCCTGCCAAACGGGAAGGGACATGCGCATGGCGTTGGATGAGAAAAAAGGCGTCTGGAAGTCGGGTCGCGGCAAAGGACGTAAAACGCCAAAGGGTCGCCAGCTGGACGACGTAGCATGGGCCGAGGTCACGGCACTTTTGGGGGATCGCGAGCGCCGCGCGGATCTTTTGATCGAATTCCTTCATCTTATTCAGGACAAATATGGCTGCTTGTCGGCGGCCCATTTGCGCGCGTTGGCCGAGGAAATGCGCATGGCGCAGGCTGAGATTTACGAGGTCGCGTCGTTTTATGCGCATTTCGATATCGTGAAAGAGGGCGAGACGCCGCCGCCTTTGCTGACGATCCGGGTGTGCGACTCGTTGTCGTGCGAACTGGCGGGCGCTCAGGCGTTGAAATCAGCTTTGGAGGACGGATTGGATGCGTCCGAAGTGCGGGTGTTGCGCGCGCCTTGCATGGGGCGTTGCGATACGGCGCCAACGCTGGAGTTGGGTCACAACCACGTGGATCACGCAACGCTCGACAAGGTGACGGCGGCAATTGCAGCGGGCGACACCCACGCGCATGTGCCCGATTACGAAACGCTGGACGCGTATCGCGCGGGCGGTGGCTATTCCAAGCTTGAAGAGGTGCGCGCGGCCGGCGATTGGGAGGCGGTTCAGTCCCTGGTTGCTGAAAGCGGATTGCGCGGGCTTGGCGGGGCGGGCTTCCCATCGGGGACGAAATGGGGATTTGTGCGATCCTATGCGGGTCCGCGTCTGATGGCGGTAAACGGGGATGAAGGCGAGCCCGGCACCTTTAAAGACCGGTATTACCTTGAGCGTGTGCCGCATCTTTTCCTTGAAGGCATGCTTGTGGCGGCATGGGCCGTCGAAGCCGAGCGCGTTTATATTTACATGCGGGACGAATACCCGGCTGTTCTGGAGATTTTGCGGCGCGAGATCGCCGCGCTGGAAGCGACGGGTCTTTCCGCGCCCGGATTTATCGAGCTCAGGCGCGGGGCGGGGGCTTATATCTGCGGCGAAGAAAGCGCGATGATCGAGAGCATCGAGGGCAAGCGCGGGCTACCGCGCCATCGCCCGCCGTATGTCGCTGAAGTCGGTCTCTTTGATCGCCCGACGCTGGTTCACAATGTGGAGACGTTGCATTGGATTGCGCGGGTATTGCGCGAAGGGCCGGAGGTTTTGTCGGGCACCGAAAAGAACGGGCGCAAAGGGTTAAGGAGTTTCTCGGTTTCGGGCCGTGTCGCCAATCCGGGCGTGCATCTGTTGCCAGCCGGATCGACGATCAAAGATGTTATCGAAGCTTGCGGCGGCATGGCAGAGGGTCATGTGTTCAAGGCCTATCAACCCGGCGGGCCGTCTTCGGGACTGTTGCCGGCGTCGATTGATGATGTGCCTTTGGATTTTGACACATTGCAGCCCTTGGGGTCGTTCATCGGCTCGGCGGCTGTTGTTGTGTTGTCCGATCAGGACAGCGCGCGCGCGGCGGCATTGAACATGTTGCGGTTGTTCGAAGACGAAAGCTGTGGGCAATGCACGCCTTGTCGGGTGGGGTGTGAAAAGGCGGTGAAGCTGATGCAGGCGGATGTCTGGGATCAGCCGCTTTTGGAAGAGCTGTGTCAGGCGATGGGAGATGCCTCGATCTGTGGTCTGGGGCAGGCGGCGCCAAATCCGATCCGTTTGACGATCAAGCATTTCGCGGACGAAGTCTGATCCAAAATGTGCGCTGCCGCGCGTTGTTTGATCTTCCGTTTGAACCGCGACGCGCCCTTGCGAGAGCGAGGCGCGGGTTGTGGTGGTGGAGATGTGAGTATTTGCGGGAAAAATGAAGGGTGCTTCCATCCGGTGATTTAAGGGATTAGGTCATGGGAAAGTTGTGTGGGAAGGCCCGATGTCGTTTTTCAAAAAGCTCAAAGACCGGATGTTCAGATCGTCGTCGAAAATCGACGAGGGATTGGATGCGATCGTCGAGGATGGCGGTGTTGTCGAGGAGGCCGTTGAGGCGCCTGTTCACGCGTCTGATCAGGGAGACCTTGCGCAAGAGCACGCCGAGATGGCACTGGGTGGCGAGCGCGAAATTGAGGCGCCGATTGCTGAAGTGCCGTCGGCTGAAGCCGACTTGGCTGAGGCTTCGGATATTGCCCATTCAGATGTTGACGAGCCTCGAGCTGAGAGACATTCAGAGCCAGAGCCAGAGCCAGAGCCAGAGCCAGAGCCAGAGCCAGAGCCAGAGCCAGAGCCAGAGCCAGAGCCAGAGCCAGAGCCAGAGCCAGAGCCAGAGCCAGAGCCA
>CALLWO010000226.1 GCA_938016355.1 uncultured Boseongicola sp.
CGGAAGCCGTTGAGACGCCGGTTGCCGAGACGATGGAGGAAGAGGCGGCCGATGTCACCGAAGTGGCCGAAGCCGACGTTGCGCAATCTGATGAGAATGAGACCGCTCAGGAAACGGTGGTTGTCGTTGAGGCGGATGCCACCGCGAACACGGACGAGGCAAGCGACGACGCGACTGTCGAAGTTGCTGAAACGCAAGCCCCGGTGGTTGAGTCAATTGAAGCCACAGCGCCCGCACCTGCGCCGGAAACTCCGGCAGCACCCGCGGCACCGACGGTTCTATTGGCTGACAGCGAGGGCGTTCGCGTTGTGCAATCGGGTGGTGACGCGCCGCAGGTTCTGGACAATGTTTCAATCGACGCGATCAGTTATGATTCCGCGGGCGAAGTGGCTTTGACGGGCCGTTCGAGTGGTCAGTCGTCGGTACGTGTTTATCTTGATAACGCGCCGATCCTCGACACGGAAATTGGCGAAGATGGTCAGTGGCGTGCGGATTTGCCCGAGATCGATACAGGCACCTATACGTTACGTGTAGATGAGCTTGACGCAGAGGGCGTGGTCGTCTCGCGCACCGAGACGCCGTTTCGCCGCGAACCGGTCGAGGCCATTCAGGCGCTCGACACGGGTAACGCCACGCAAACGTCGCCCGTGGCTTTGATCACAGTTCAGCCCGGCAACACGCTTTGGGGGATCGCACGCGAGAAATATGGCGAGGGATTGCTCTATGTGCGGGTGTTTGACGCAAACGCTGATCGCATCCGCGATCCTGATCTGATCTATCCCGGCCAAATTTTCACGGTGCCTGAATAGAGCCACCTGAGGGCTATTGCGCATAATTGAACACTGGTCCCGCAATTTGCGTTCAACGCTGGTATTCACGCGCGCGTGAGCTTAGGTAGAGTGTCCGAATTGCGAGGCACTATGAGCGACACGTATTCAGCGGAAACGGAACGTAAAAGCGGCTGGCGGACGATCCAAAAGGTCGCGCCTTATCTATGGCCCGACGCGCACCCTTGGGTAAAGCATCGCGTTGTCTGGGCGCTGATTGCGCTGTTCGTTTCCAAGCTGATCGCCGTGGGCACGCCGTTTTTCTATAAGGCCGCGGTTGATATGCTGGCCGGGGATGCGGTTGACAGTGCTTGGATGCTCGCACTTGGGGCGATAGGCGTGACGATTGCCTATGGCATTGCCCGTCTGATGACAGTTGCGTTTCAGCAGCTTCGCGATGCTATTTTTGCAGCTGTCGGTCAGCGCGCTTTGCGTCAACTTGCGTTAGAGACCTTCACTCATATTCACCGTCTCTCGCTGCGTTATCACATCACGCGAAAAACCGGTGGATTGAGCCGGATCATCGAGCGTGGGGTGAAGGGTGTCGACTTCCTGTTGCGCTTCATGCTGTTTTCTATCGGGCCACTCATTCTTGAGCTTTTGCTCATTGGTATCGTCCTCGCGACCCTGTTCAGCGTGTCTTATGTCGGCGTCGTGGCTGTGACGATTGCGATCTATGTCTGGTTCACATTCAAAGTCACCGAATGGCGCGTGAAAATCCGTAAAGAGATGAACCAACAGGACACGGACGCAAATCAAAAGGCGATCGACAGCCTTCTGAACTTTGAGACTGTGAAGTATTTCGGTGCGGAAAGCCGTGAGGCTGCGCGGTATGACAGCGCGATGGAACGCTATGAATCGGCTGCGCTTAAGACATCGTATTCATTGGCATTTTTGAATTCGGGGCAATCGTTTCTCATTACTTCGGGTTTGATCATTGTGATGGTCATGGCAGCAATGGGCGTGCAATCGGGAGAAATGACAGTGGGCGATTTCGTGATGGTGAACGCCTATATGATCCAGATCACGATGCCGCTGAATTTCCTCGGTTCAGTTTATCGCGAGATCCGCCAAAGCCTTGTTGATATGGGAGAGATGTTCGATCTGCTCGAACAGCCGCGCGAAGTGAACGACAAGCCGGATGCGCCGGGGCTCAAGGTGACAGGCGGGCATGTCGAGTTGGACAATATCTTCTTTGGCTATGAAGAAGAGCGCGCAATCCTCAAAGGCGTTTCGGTGAACGTGCCGGCTGGCAAGACGGTTGCAATTGTAGGACCTTCGGGGTCTGGGAAATCGACGATCGGGCGGCTGTTGTTCCGGTTCTATGACGTTGGGGGCGGCGCGCTTCGGATTGATGATCAGGACATTCGCGATGTGACCCAAGAATCGCTGCACGCACAAATCGGCGTCGTGCCACAAGACACGGTGCTCTTTAACGATACGGTCTATTACAACATCGCCTATGGCCGCCCAGAGGCCAGCCGCGAGGAAGTGATTGAAGCCGCGCGGGCCGCGAAAATCCACGACTTTATCGCCTCGCTTCCCGATGGATATGACACCACTGTCGGTGAGCGTGGGCTGAAGCTTTCGGGTGGCGAAAAGCAACGTGTCGGCATTGCGCGCACCTTGCTTAAGAACCCGCCAATCCTGTTGCTGGATGAGGCGACAAGCGCGCTCGACACAGAGACCGAAGCCGAAATTCAGGGTGAACTTCAAGCCATGGGCGAAGGTCGCACGGTGATCACCATTGCGCACCGTTTGTCGACCATCGCCCATGCCGATCAGATTGTCGTACTGGAAAAAGGTGAGATTGTCGAAGAAGGCACCCATGACGAATTGCTCGCGCGCGAGGGGCGCTACGCCGGGCTTTGGCATCGTCAGGCCTCTGAGGATGACGTGGCCGCTTAAGCGATATAGCGGTCCATCCGAACGACGTGCGCCCGGATGGACCTATCGGTGCTAGTTCAGGTGAATTTCCTGATAGAGAACGCCGCCCGGGTAAAGTTTGGCGCTTTTCGGGGCGGTCGTGATTGGCTCGTGATCCTCGCCAAAGAGACGGATGCCCGCACCAAGGATGAGCGGCGCGCGTTTCAATCTAAGCAGGTCAATCAAACCTTGCCGCAACATCCAACCCGCAAAAACGCCGCCGCCAGCAAGGTAGACCGGTTTTGTCGAATTTGCGGCGATGCTTCTGATGGCAGAGGCGTCTTGTGAGGCGATACGCGTCACATCGGACAACTGGGGAAGTTCAATCTGATCGGACACGACATAAGTGTCTGCGTGTGGATACGGATTGGTGCCGGGTTCAAGGCCATAGGCATAGATGACCTCGTAAGTGGCGCGCCCCATGATGACAGTGCCATAAGATTGAACGCGCGCCATATAGTCGGCAACAACGTCTTCGTCCGTTGGGAAAAGAGAAAAGTCACCGTCGGGCGACGCGATAAAACCGTCCGCCGAAACGGCGACGTCGTAGATGATCGGTTGCATGAATTGCTCCGGAGATAAGTAAGCTAAGTAGCCCCTCGCGTGAGAGGCACGTATGTTTCTTTGGGCTTACTTGATCACCGTCAGGGCACTCCTGTTTGCAGATAGAATATAGCCGTGATTATGCGCTAGGGAAAGCGCAGCGCCTGCGGAGACGCACTCCGAAGATCGAAATAATCAAAATCGATACTTTGCCTGTTGCTTGGAACGTCTGCGACACTTCGAATTTCGCAACCGATCTTGGGCAGGGAACGCGAGTAATGCTGTAAGTATTTATCGGCGGCATAGGCGGAGCCGCCGATAAGACTTGTTACTCAGCTGCCCGCAAGTCGGGCGTTGCCGCTGAACGGGGCGCTGATGGATCAAGAGAAACGTCCCAGATGATCTCGGGGTTTTTCACTTTCTTGGCGGCTTTTTTGAGCGCCAGATCACGCGCAGATTTGGAGCCGGACCCGTGGCTGAGGGCGCGCAAAGTTGTGAACGACCGGTATGCGCCGGTTCCCAGCCAAACGCGCAGAGCGAGCATTGAAGGCGTGAAAATGAGCGTCAGCACTGTTGCGATACCCAAGCCAAAGACCACTGCTGTTGCAAGTTGCTTCCACCAGAGCGCTGTCGGGCTGTCGATGGAATAACCGCCGCCGATGAAGTCGAGACTGAGGCCGAACATCATGGGCGCAAGTCCGGCCATGGTTGTGATCGTTGTCAGCAAGACGGGACGAATACGCGCTTCGGTCGTGCGCACGATGGCCTCAATCCGCGGCATATATTGCGAATATTCCTGATAGGTATCGATCAAGACAATGTTGTTGTTCACCACAATTCCCGCGAGCGCGACGATTCCTGTGCCTGTCATGATGATCGAAAACGGCTGGTCCATAACAAGCATGCCGATCAGCACACCGGTCGTCGAAAGGACCACCGCCAAAAGCACGAGGATCGCGTTGTAAAACGAATTAAACTGCGCCAGCAGGATGATGAACATCAGACCCAATGCTGCGGAAAAGCCAACCTGGAGGAAAGCCTGACTTTCGGCCTCATCTTCCTGATCACCGGTCCATTCCCAATCGATACTGTTGGAAAACGGTCGCTCGTTTTCGATCCAGTCCGTCAAGACGCCAATGCGTTCATTCGGTGTCACCGGCTGGCCCGCGTCGTTCACCATGTCGGGGACGATCGCTGCTTTCACATCGAAATAGCGTTTCTGCTCGATGCGGTTGATCTGCGCAAGCTGCGCGACGGGCTCACGTGTTATGAAGTTCGAAAGTGGAACCAGACCATCCTGCGTGCGGACTTTGAGCGTGTCGAGCGTTGATAGAACGCGATCCTTTTCAGGCAAGCGAACGCGAATTTCGACTTCTTCGTCCGAACTGTCGACACGCATCGTATCCAGCAGGATTCCGCGCGTCACAAGCTGGACCATGCCACCGACGGTAGCGACGTTCGCGCCATAGCGACCGGCTTTCTCAACATCGACATTGATCTGCCAATCGATGCCGGGCAGGGGCGATGTGTCTTCGATGTCGACCAGACCCGGTGTGTCGTCAAACTTTGCGCGTGCGATCCTGACGTTTTCTAACAGTTCGTTCCAATCGTCGCCCTTCAGGCGCAGATGGACAGGTTTGCCGGACGCCGGACCACGGCTGAGGTTCAGTATTTCAACGCGGATACCGGGGATTTGGTCCAGGCGGGCCTGGAGTGTGTCGATCACGATGTCGCCGTCGAGTTCCTCAAATGTGAGGCCGTTTTCGTCTGCGAATTCCTGTCGCCGTTCCCACGGGATCAGTTCGATTTGCACCTGACCGATGGTATCATTGGGCCCCGATGCACCACCGGTATTGGCGTTCAATCCGCCCGCACCGGCAAATGCGAAAGCGCTATCGATGCCTTGGGTGTCCAGGATGATGTCTTCGACTTGATGGACCAGCGTATCTTTTTCGGTGATCGACAGGTTGCCGCGCGCGCGCACGTAGACGATGGCTTGTTCGGGCTCACTTTCGACGAAGAATTCAACGCCGTTGTTGTTCTCGCCGAAATATCCAAAGACGGAAAAGACGAAGAACATCACGACGCCGATGGACACCAGTGGCATGACAGGGTTGCCAGCAATGAAGTTGATGATGCGGCCGAATTTGGAACGACGGTAACCGGCATCAATGCGTTTCTGGCGCCGCTCGATCTTGGCCGCGCCGAGCGTAATAGAAGACAGCATGGCCGCGACGACAAAGAGAACTGCGCCAAAGATGCTGCCGCCCATGCCCGTACCTTCCCCCAAAAGATAGCTTGGGTTCAGGACCTGCATTGCAGCGAGGAACATCAGATAGAGCGATGGCGGCACCAGCAGGAGGCGCACCCAGTAGGGTGTGGACCGTGCGAGCGCGGCTGACGATCTTTCGAAGGTCCGGCTCATACGGCCTGCGACGCCGCCCATGACCGGAAGGTAGATCAGCGCGACGACCAAAGACGCGGACAAAACGAAGATCAGTGTGACCGGCAGCATACCCATGAATTGCCCGGGAACGCCAGGCCAGAAGAGCATTGGCAGAAACGCGCAAAGCGTGGTCGCCGTTGAGGATACGATTGGCCAGAACATCCGTTTGGCGGCCTCGGTGTAGGCGGCCATCGGGCCCGCGCCTTCCTGAATGCGTCGGTCGGCATATTCGACCACAACGATCGCGCCATCCACGAGCATACCAACAGCAAGGATCAGGCCGAACATGACAATGTTGGAAACCGTGACGCCCATGAGCGCGAGGAACGCAAAGCACAAAAGGAACGAGGTTGGGATCGCGAAGCCGACCAAAAGGGCGGACCTCGAACCGAGTGCGGCAAGTACGACGATCATCACAAGCGCAATTGCAGTCAGGACCGAACCTTCGAGCTGGCTGACCATGGAACCAACCGTGCGCGACTGATCATTGGATGTACCGACTTCGATCGCCTGTTGAAGCTCTGGCGGCCATGAGGCTTTTTCAGCCTCAACCTCGGCTTTTACAAGCGCCGAGGTATCGATGATGTTGAAGCCTTTGCGTTTCACGACCTGCAGAGCAACAGTATTCGCGCCATTGAAACGCGCGGTGCCAGCACGGTCTTCGAATGTCAGGCGAATGTCAGCAAGGTCGCCAAGCGTGATGACGCGATCCCCGGCAACTTTGACGGGCAAGTTGTAAATATCTTGCTGTTCGTCAAATGACGACGGGATTTTAACGGCGAAAGCGCCGGTTTCGGTTTCAACTTCACCAGCCGCAATCAGTTGGTTGTTGTTCACGACAACATTGATCAGTTCGCCCGCGGTGACGTTGTAGGCCTCGAGACGCAGCGGGTCGATCACAACTTCGACCATCTCGTCGCGGTGACCGGTGAGCGCAGCTTCGAGGACGGGTTCCAACCCTTCGAGACGGTCCTGCAAATCTTTCGCGACACGCAGCAACGTGCGTTCGGGGAGCGCGCCGGTAAGATTCACGATAATGATCGGGAATTCCGAGAAGTTGATCTCGTTGATCGAATATTGCTCCGCGCCAGTTGGAAACTGCGCCTGCGCGCTGTTCATGGCGTCGCGCACATCGGCCATGATCTTTGTCTTATCCCAGCCGAACTCAAACTCCATTGCCACGCCCGCATAGCTTTCAGCGGCGGTGCCAGAGATGGATTTTAAGCCGTCGAGATCGGCAAGCTCGGTTTCCATCGGTTTAACGAGCAGTTTCTCGCTGTCTTCAGCGGAGATGCCCGGGAAGGGAACACTTACGAAGAGCGCAGGGATTTCGATGTCAGGTTCGCCCTCTTTGGGGAGCGAGGCATACGCCAGTGCGCCAGCCAGAATGGACAGCATGATGAAGGCAATGACCATGCGGGCACGGCCTGCGGCCCAATCGACGATGCCGATCATTGGGTGGCCTCCCGATAGGTCACATTGACAGGCACGCCATCGGTAACAAATTCTTGTCCGACGACGATCACGTCTGCTTCTGATTGCAGGCCGCTGACCCAAATGCCGTTGATCGTATCACGGATCACGCTGACCTCTGCGAATGCGGCTGCGTCTTCGGTCACAATGCGCACACCTAGATTTCCGTCGTCATCCAAAGTCAAAGCGGATTGCGGCAAGAGATGTGCGGTGTTGCCGTCTGATTGGACGGCGATTTCGGCCGTTTGACCATCTCGGATCGAGAAATCCGGGTTGGGCACATCGACATCAACGCGGAAAGTTCTTGTGGTTGGATCAGCGGATTTCGAAAGGAATGTCACCTTCCCAATGATTTCGCGGCCCGAAGCCAAGCGCGCACCGGCAGTGGCGCCGACATTGACGCGGTCCACCATGGTTTCGGGTACAAACCCGACAAGCTTGATTGGATCGAGCTGAATAATTGTAGAGCAGAGCGCGCCGGGTTGCATGAAAGCGCCGAGCTCAGCGGAATCCGTTTCAAGAAGTCCACGGAAGGGCGCGCGAATTTCGAGTTTGCCCAACTCGTTTTTGGCAGCAGCAACACCGGCTTCCGCCGATTGGACGCCAGCCCGCGCGCTTTCAACGCCCGATTTCGCAGCTTCCACACCGGCGCGCGCGGCTTCAACCGCGGCGGTGGCCTGTGCGACGCGGGTATCAGACGCGAATCCGTCCTGTCCCAAACGTGATGCGGCATTGTCGTTGATTTCGGCCTCCACCAGTCGCGCGCGCGCTTCGGCAAGGCGGGCTTCGGCCTCCGGGTAGCGGGCGGCGGCTTCGCGCAGCCGGGCTTCGGAATCAATGAGCGCGATTTCGCGTGTGCCGGGATCAAGCTGACACATCAGGTCGCCTGCTTCGACGAACGTGCCCTTGCGCAGCGGCTCTGAAATGATCTGACCACTAGTTTCCGCGCGTACATCGACCTGACGCGCGGCTTCTGTACGGCCACGCAGAATGACGGCACCATCAATGGTTTTGGCCGCTGAACGCATGGCAACAACAGAAACGGTTTGCACCTGATCTGCGTCATTTGTCTCTTCGACCTCGGCAGTTTCTGGTGCGCTTGCCGACATTTCAGTCGACTCCCCGCCAGCAAAGCCGATCAGGCGATCACGTTCAAAAACCAGAAAATACAAAACTCCAACGACGACAATCGCCGTAATGATCGGAAACACGCGCATGAGATGCCTCGTTCAAATGTCCTAATCCTGTGATCGAGTGGACGAATTCCACGCGAGAACACAGATTAATACGCTAAACTGTTCAGTTCAGATTAGTCATTTCTGCCCTTTTTAGCAAGATTGCAAGACCCTGGCGTCATTTGTTCGCCTTTGCATTCCTGAAAACTGCACGATAAGAGGTCGCGAGCCGTGTAAACGGGCAGAAAAAGGAGCGAGCCAGTGTCCAATTCGGACTCTTTTATCAATGAAGTCTCTGAAGAAGTGCGCCGCGACCGCCTCTATAAGCTTTTTCGCAAATGGGGATGGATCCCGGCGCTTGCTGTTGTCCTGATTGTTGGCGGGGCATCGGTGAATGAATGGCGTAAAGCAGGGGCGCGAGCTGATGCGCAGGCCGCCGGTGATGCCTTGCTTTCAGCGTTGGAAAACGACGATGTCACGGCGCGGGCCAGTGCACTGGCCGAGCTTGATGCTGGTGACAATGCCGCGCGCGCCGCGGTTCTCGCGCTGTCGCAAGCAGACGCAGCACTTGCGTCGGGAGATCGTGCTGGAGCGGTTTCCACGCTACAATCCCTTTCGGACAACTCGGAAGCGCCAGCCGCATTTCGCGATCTGGCCACTCTTAAAAGCGTTATTCTTGGTGCGGATGAAATCTCCCCTGATGATCGGATTGCTCGACTGAACACATTGTCACTTGGTGGTGGGGCGTTTCGTTTGCTGGCAGAAGAGCAGATTGCTCTGGCTGAGATTGAAAAGGGTGAAACCAACGCCGCATTGGATCGTCTGCGCGACATAACGCTTGATGCGAGCGTGACTCCGGACTTGCGTCGCCGCGCGTCGCAGTTGATTGTGGCTCTGGGCGGGACGTTGACCGAAGGCTAAAGTCTGCTTAGCGTGCTGAATTAAGGGGCTTTCGTGTGTTAATGAACGTACTGAAATCGGGATCTGTTTTGTTTGCCGCCGCGCTGGTTCTTGCTGGGTGTGGTGAAGACGAACTGATCCTCGAAGGCGAGCGGCTCGATCTGCGCGCGGGCCTTGATGCGCCTTTGGACAACACAGTTTTGGTCGAAGAGGAAACAGTATCGACCCGTCCGATCTCGCTCGCGGCTCAGTCAACGAATGCCAACTGGACCCATTTGGGTGGTTCGGCTGAACATCGGATAACGCACCCAAGTCTTGACCGCTCTCTTGCACGCGTCTGGAGTGCGGACATCGGTGCGGGCAACGGACGCAAACATCGTATTACTGCCGATCCGATT
>CALLWO010000227.1 GCA_938016355.1 uncultured Boseongicola sp.
GCCGTCCATAATAATCGCCACATGCTCTGGCGATGGTTTGTCACTCTTACCCAATATGGGTCTCCTCGATAAAGGCCCCACCCCGCGGTGCTTTTACACCTGCATTATTTCTTCTTGCTTACTTTCCAACGCGGCATCGACCTTTGCGATGCCTTTGTCGGTCAATTCCTGCACGGCCGTTTCCCAGAATTTCTGGTCGTCTTCGCCCATGCCGTCGGCTTTCGCCTTTTTGATCTGATCCATCCCGTCGCGGCGCACGTTGCGCACGGCGATCCGCGCGTTTTCGGCATACGTGCCGGCAACTTTGGATAATTCGCGGCGGCGTTCTTCGTTCAATTCGGGGATCGGAAGGCGGATGATCGTCCCGTCCACCACCGGATTGATGCCAAGCCCGCTTTCACGGATGGCTTTTTCGACCTTGCCGACCATGCCCTTGTCCCAAACATTCACCGCAATGAGGCGGGGCTCGGGGACGTTGACGGTCGCCACCTGATTGACGGGCGTTAGCGCGCCATAGGCATCCACCATGACGGGTTCGAGCATCGAGGCCGACGCGCGCCCGGTGCGCAATGTCAAGAATTCCTGCCGCAGCGATGCCAAAGCACCGTCCATACGCCGTTCAAGATCGTCTACGTCAATGTCGATGTCGTCTGCCATGCCTGCGTCTCTTGTCTGTTCAAGTCCGGTTTTGCCGGGTTTGAAGCATCTATACCGTCAGCTTTCCTGCTTTGTATAGAGGGACGATTGTCCATGTGTGCATCACATGTGCAGCGATGTTGGCGATAACATCCGTTTCAGGGCTTGGGTTCGCGCACAATCGTATAGGTGCCCTGTCCGGCGAGAATCCCGCGAAACCCGCCCGGCTCATCAAGCGAAAAGACAATGATCGGAAGCTTGTTGTCGCGCGCGAGCGCAATCGCGCTGGCGTCCATCACGCCCAGGTGCTGGGCCAGAACATCATCGTAAGAAACCTCGTCATAGCGCTTGGCATCGTCGTGTTTAGCGGGGTCTTTGTCATAGACGCCGTCAACTTTGGTGCCTTTAAAGATTGCCTCGCACGACATTTCCGAGGCGCGCAAAGTGGCGGCTGTGTCGGTGGTGAAATAGGGGTTGCCGGTGCCGGCGGCGAAAATGCAGACCCGTTTCTTTTCCAGGTGGCGCACCGCGCGGCGGCGAATATAGGGTTCGGCAACCTCGTTCATTGTGATGGCTGAAATCACGCGGGTGTGGATGCCCAGACCCTCAAGCGAAGATTGCATCGCCAGCGCATTCATCACAGTGGCGAGCATGCCCATGTAATCCGCCGTTGTGCGCTCCATGCCCTGTGCAGACCCCTGAAGCCCGCGAAAGATGTTGCCGCCGCCAATCACCATGCAGATTTCAACGCCAAGTTCGTGAACCGATTGCACTTCGCGTGCGATCCGCTCCACGGTCGGCGGGTGCAGCCCATAGCCCTGATCGCCCATCAACGCCTCGCCCGAAATTTTCAGCAACACGCGTTTGTAGGAAGATTGAGCATCGGTCATTGGGCGGCTCCTTTTGGACGTCTTGGGACAAGACTTTGCGCTGGCGCGGAAAATGTCTCAAAACGTCCCGGTGTTCAATGTGGAAGGACGGTCTTTCAGCCATGTCGGCGGATAAATTCGATATTGCGGCCATTGATCGGGTAAAGCCCGTGCTCTTGGCCGGGCCGACAGCGAGCGGGAAATCCGCGCTGGCGCTCGATTTGGCGCGCCATTTGGGGGGGCCGATAATCAATGCCGATGCGTTGCAGGTCTATAGCGACTGGCGCGTACTGACCGCCCGGCCCGGCCCGGAAGACATCGCTGCCTGGCCGCATGTGCTTTATGGCCATGTGTCGGGCGAGACGCCCTATTCGGTTGGCAACTGGCTGCGCGATTTGAAACCTCTTTTGCGCGATGCGAACAATCCACCGGTGATCGTGGGCGGCACCGGACTTTATTTTACCGCGCTCACCGACGGGTTGGCCGATATCCCCCAAACCCCGCCGGAGGTGCGCGCGCGCGCCGATGATCGCCTGCAGGAGAAAGGGCCTGCGGCGATGTTGGCCGAGCTGGATGCCGCCACTGCTGCGCGGATTGATCCACAAAACCCTGTGCGCATCCAGCGCGCCTGGGAGGTTCTTGAGACCACCGGGCGCGGTTTGGCGGAATGGCAGGACGCGACGGAGCCGGGGCTTTTGCCCCTTGATCGTGTCACGCCTCTGGTTCTGAACGCGCCAAAGGCGTGGCTGACCCCGCGTATCGCCGGGCGCTTTGATGCGATGATCGCAGGCGGCGCTCTGGACGAGGCGCGCGCCAACGCGGACACATGGCACGCAGATTTGCCGTCGGCCAAGGCGATTGGCGCCGCCGAACTGATCGCCCATGTGCGCGGCACGCTGGACCTTGAGGCGGCGCGCGAGGCGTCGGTGATCCTCACCCGGCAATACGCAAAGCGGCAGCGCAGTTGGTTTCGAAGCCGCATGAAAGACTGGCACTGGATCGAGGCGGCAGACCTCTGATCCTCTCCTGCAACACTGTAACGCAAGCAATTGATCGCACGCTGCGCGCTTAGGGCTTTCGCCCCCGCCCGCCATTTGCCATAAGGCGCGCGATGACAAACAGGATCGCACTTGGGCTTGGCCTGTTCCTTGCAGCGTTTTTTGCGCTGAATTTCGCTCTCGGCCTTGAATGGCATATCTTTTGGGGGCGCAAGTTCTTGGAATTGGTCCAGCTGATCGCCTTCTGGCGCTAGCATCCGGCTTAAAAGGAGAAGACCTTTGGCAGTTAAAGTAGCAATCAACGGCTTTGGACGTATTGGGCGCAATGTTCTGCGCGCAATCATCGAATCGGGTCGCACCGATATCGAAGTTGTGGCCATCAACGATTTGGGGCCGGTTGAAACCAATGCGCATCTTTTGCGCTATGACAGCGTGCATGGCCGCTTCCCGGCGACAGTGACAACGACCGAGACAACGATTGATGTTGGTCGGGGTCCGATGGAGGTCACCGCAATCCGCAATCCGGCCGACCTGCCTTGGGGTCATGTGGATATCGTTCTGGAATGTACGGGCATCTTCACGTCAAAGGAAAAGTGTCAGGCGCATCTGGAAAACGGCTCCTCGCGCGTGTTGATCTCGGCGCCTGGAACCGACGCAGACAAGACAATCGTCTTTGGTGTGAACGATGATCAACTGACATCAGACGACATTGTGGTTTCCAACGCGTCTTGCACGACGAACTGTCTGTCGCCTGTGGCCAAAGTGCTGAACGATACAGTTGGTATCAACAAAGGATTCATGACAACGATCCACAGCTATACCGGCGATCAGCCAACGCTCGATACGATGCACAAGGATCTTTACCGGGGTCGCGCGGCGGCCGTTTCGATGATCCCGACCTCGACCGGAGCGGCCAAGGCCGTGGGTCTGGTCTTGCCCGAGTTGAACGGCAAGCTTGATGGTGTCGCAATCCGCGTTCCGACCCCGAATGTGTCGGTGGTCGATCTGACGTTTGAATCGAGCCGCGCCACAAGCGTGGAAGAGGTGAACAGCGCCATTCGCGCTGCCGCTGACGGACCGCTCAAGGGTATTTTGGGCTATACGGATGAGCCGCTTGTGTCGATTGACATGAACCACGACCCGCATTCGTCGATCTTCCACATGGATCAGACCAAGGTCATGGACGGCAATATGTTGCGGATCCTGACGTGGTATGACAACGAATGGGGCTTTTCGAACCGGATGTCCGACACGGCTGTGGCCATGGGCAAGCTTATCTGAAGCTCACCGCATAAGTCTTGAAGAGGCCCCGGGCGTATCGCGCGGGGCTTTTTCTTTGCGCCGCCTTCGGCGTCGCGGTAAGCGAGAGGGGCTTGTGCCCCCCTCGCGCTCCCCCCTTTGGTGAGTATTTTTGGAAAAATGAAGGTGGCCGTCAGGAATAGGGAAGCGTCATATGACCGAAACCGCGCATGACAGCCGCTATTCCTGGATGCGGCTTGGATTGAGCATTGCACTTTCCGTGGTGGGAAGTGTGGGCATCTGGGCTGTGGTCGTTGTGTTGCCGTGGATGCAGGCCGAGCTTGGGGTGGCGCGCGCGGATGCGACATACCCGTATATTTCGGCCATGGTGGGGTTTGCGTCGGGCAATCTGGTTTTGGGGCGCGCGATTGATCGCTGGGGCATCACGCCGGTTCTGATCGCCGCGGCGCTGATCAATGCGATCGGGTTTGGCGGGGCGGCGATGGCCAACAGTATGGTGCCTTTGATGGCGCTGCATTTCCTGACCGGGCTTGGGGCGGCGGTGTGTTTTGGCCCGCTGATTGCCGATATTTCGCAATGGTTCATGGGGCGGCGCGGAATCGCTGTCGCATTGGCGGCGAGCGGGAATTACATGTCGGGCGCGGTCTGGCCCCCAATCATCATCTGGATTGCGGGCGACGGAAATTGGCGCGCGGCCTATCAGGTGATCGCAGTGACCTGTTTTGTTGTACTCATCCTTGGCGCTTTATTGCTGCGGCGACGGATTGATGAGGCGTCGACGGCGCGGGCCACCGAGGACGCGGCGCGCAATGCGGCGCGCACGGGGTTGAGCCCGCGCACATTGCAGATGTTGCTCGCTCTGGCAGGCGTTGCCTGTTGCGTCGCGATGTCGATGCCACAGGTGCATATCGTCGCGCTTTGCATAGATCGCGGGTTCGGCGCGGCGGCAGGCGCGGAGATGCTGAGCCTGATGCTGCTTGGCGGAGTTGTTTCGCGCCTGATCTCGGGATGGGCCGCGGACCGCATTGGTGGCTTGTCGACCCTGCTGGCCGGGTCCGTCCTTCAATGCGCGGCGTTGTGTCTGTTCC
>CALLWO010000228.1 GCA_938016355.1 uncultured Boseongicola sp.
CCCGCCAGCATGATCAGCCGGTTCACAACCTGTCCGAACCGCCCGATGCCCGCGATAATCACCGCCTGTTGTTCATCAATTTCGTCCGGCTCCGCCGCCTCGGTCACATCACCCGACATCCGGTGCTGGAACCGCTCGTAAAGGATGAAAAAGAGCGGCGTCAAAAGCATCGACAACGCCACGATCAGCAACAGCCGCTCCCCAAGCGCGGGGCCAAGAACAGCCGTCTGCGCCGAAAAGCTGATCAGCACGAACCCAAACTCGCCCGCTTGCGCCAGCCCCAACGTAAACAGCCATTTGTCGCGGCCCTTGATGCGGAAAATTAGCGCCAGAAGGTAAAGCACGACCCCTTTCCCGAACATCAGGATCAGCGTGAAACCTATGATCTCAAACGGGTCGCGAAACAGCACCGCGAAATTGATGCCCGCGCCCACAGTGATGAAGAAAAGCCCAAGCAACAGCCCCTTGAACGGCGCAATATCGCTCTCAAGCTCGTGGCGAAATTCCGAGTTCGCCAAAACCACGCCCGCCAAAAACGTGCCCAGCGCTGGCGAAAGCCCGACCAGAACCATCAAAAACGCGATGCCGATCACGATCAAAAGCGCAAACGCCGTGTAAAGCTCGCGCAGCCGTGCAAGATGGACGAAATGGAACAACGGTCGCGTAGCGAAGACGCCGATAAGCACCACCATTACCACCGCGCCGAGCGTCACCAGCGTCAATCCCCAGGCGGGCAGGGCCTCAATAAATTCCATCGCGAACGTCGCGCCGTGATCCGCCCCGTGATCATCTTTCGACGCATCCACGCCGGGGCGTGTGATCGAGCCGTCCGCGCCAAAACTCATCGCGCCCGGCACCGCCAACAGCGGCAGAACCGCCAGCATCGGGATCACCGCGATATCCTGCGTCAAAAGTACTGAGAACGATGCGCGCCCGCCGCCGGTCTGCATCAGGCGTTTCTCGCTCAGCGTCTGTAATACGATCGCCGTTGAAGAGAGCGAAAAGATCATGCCCACGGCCATCGCCGTTTGCCAGGGCAGACCAAACCAGTAAATGCTGCCCAGCATCACGGCCGCCAGCGTGACCACCACCTGAAGCCCGCCAAGCCCAAGCAGCCGGTGGCGCATGTCCCAAAGCGCGCGTGGGCTCAATTCCAGACCGATGAGAAACAGCATCAAAACCACGCCAAACTCAGCGAAATGCTGCAAGTCTTCGGTTTCGGCCACCAGCCCCAGAATGGGCCCGATCACGATGCCTGCGAGCAGATACCCCAGCACCGACCCCAGCCCAAATCGCACCGCTATCGGCACGGCAATCACCGCAGCGAGAAGGTAGACAACGGCCTGAAACAGGAAGCCTTCCATTTAGTGGTCCCGTTAAATTGGCAACGGCCCGTCTGATTTGAGCTGATCCATGACGATCTGGCTCTGAACACGGGCGACTGCGGGATGAGGTAACAGAATTTGATGTATCAAAGTATTAAGCGCGGCAAGATCTTCGCAATAGACACGCAACAGATAATCTGCCTCGCCGGTCAATGTCCACGCCGACGTGACCTCGTTGCGCAGTTTTAGGATGCGTGTGAACGTCTGCACTTTCGCAGGCTCATGCGTGGCCATCTGAACCGTCACAAAGGCCTGCACGCTCAGGCCCAGCGCAGGCGCATTCAGCCGCGCGCGATACCCCTCGATCAGCCCATCTGCCTCCAGCCGTTGCTTGCGTCGCCCGATCTGGCTCGCCGACAATCCAAGCGTCGCGCTCAGCTGATCAGCGGTTGCGCCTGAATCCATCTGCAACGCCGACAAAAGCCGAATATCTGTGTCATCAAGTTTCATCATGCGGAAATTATGCGCCAATCGTAAAATATATGCAAATTGCGCGCAAAAATTATCCGCGAACACCCAACTACGCGCAGAATCCGCAGCCGCCCGGGCGTATCTTTAAATCAACGCGCAGCAGGAGATCACACATGGGCCCGTTCCCCCACGATGCACCCCGTTCCACAATTTCAGACGAAAATCCCGCCGGCACCGACGGGTTTGAATTCGTTGAGTTTGCCCATCCGGACCCCGACACCTTGCGCGATCTCTTCGCCAAAATGGGCTATGCCCATGTGGCCACCCACAAATCCAAATCCATCGAGGTTTGGCAACAAGGCGATATCACCTACCTGATCAACGCCGAGCCCGACACCCACGCCAGCGCCTTCATCGACGAACACGGGCCTTGCGCGCCGTCTATGGGCTGGCGCGTCGTTGATGCGGACCACGCGCTGAACCACGCGATTTCCAAAGGGGCCGAAGAATACACAGGACCCGACAAAGCCATCGACGCCCCCGCCATCGTCGGGATCGGCGGCAGCCTCATCTATTTCATCGACACCTACGCCGACGCCTCGCCCTATAACGCCGAATTCGACTGGATCGAAAACGCGCACCCAACCGGCGTCGGCTTTCACTACCTCGACCACCTCACGCACAACGTGTTCAAAGGCAATATGGACCGCTGGTTCGGCTTTTACGGCGATCTCTTCAATTTCCGCGAAATCCGCTTCTTTGACATCGAAGGCAAATACACCGGCCTCCTCAGCCGCGCGCTCACGTCCCCTTGCGGCAAAATCCGCATCCCGATCAACGAAGATCGCGGCGAAACCGGGCAGATCGTGAACTACCTCAAAAAGTACAAAGGCGAAGGCATCCAGCACATCGCGGTCGGTGCGCATGACATCTATGGCGCGGTCGATGCGATCCACGAAAACGGCATCCGCTTCATGCCAGCGCCTCCACAAAGCTATTACGAATTGTCAAAAACCCGCATCGCTGGCCACGAAGAGCCGCTCGACGCCATGGCAAAACACGGCATCCTGATCGACGGGGAAGGGGTCGTCGACGGCGGCGAAACCAAAATCCTGCTGCAGATCTTCTCCAAAACCGTGATCGGCCCGATCTTCTTTGAATTCATCCAAAGAAAAGGCGACGACGGCTTTGGCGAAGGCAATTTCAAAGCGCTCTTTGAAAGCATCGAAGCCGAAGAGATTGCCAACGGCGATTACGACGGTGTCGCGGCCCAATAGCCAGCCCAAAACTCAGCCCGTCGCCGCGCAGCGCCGAGGGTCCGCCTCTCTGGCGGGCCGTCTGGCAGAGCCCGCGCGCCGCATCAGAGGTGTTGAAGCCAGTTTGCAAAAGCGGCAACGGTGTCTGGCCGGTTTGAATTATGCGGGATCACAAGGAAGTAACCATAATTCGCAAGCTCGACATCCGATATCCGGACGAGCTGGTTTTCACTCATCTCCCGGGAAACCAACGCGTCGTTCAGCGCAATGCCTTGCCCGTCAATGACGGCCTGCACCCTTACGTTTGGATCAGGGATGATCAATGTGTCCTTGCGGTCCTGAGCCGGCAAGCCCGCAGCGTCCAGCCAGTCTGACCACGCATTGCTTTCATCATGGTCGCGTAGCAACGTAAATTCACTCAACGCGCGCGCCAACCCAACCCGCCGTACTTTTTCGGCCGCCGCCGGATTGCCAACTGGCCAGGCAGGCATAGGCATAAGAGGTGTCACCTCGACATCGTCCCATTGGCCGTTGCCCCAGCGAATGGCAATATCGACGCCTTGGCGCTCCAAGTCGAACAATTGCGTCATCGGTTGAATTCGCAATTGAATGTCGGGGTATTCCTGCATGAAAGTCATCAGCCTCGGAGACAACCATCGCGACGCGAAGTAGCTGGACATGCCGACCGTGAGCGAGGGCGCCGGGGGTGCCTTAAGAGCCAACAGCCTGGACTCGATAGCCTGATACTGCGGGCGGCAGGACATCCAAAGCGTCTGACCTTCCGTCGTAAGCGTAACCCCGCGCGCGGATCGCTCAAACAGACGAAGACCAAGATTGGATTCCAGTGTCTTGATCTGATAGCTTATGGCGCCCTTGGTCATATGCAGCGCCTCTGCCGCAACCGAGAAACTGCTGTGCTGCGCCACTTCGACAAAGAGCCGCAAAGTATCGTGATGCTTGAAAATGCTACGCCCCCCTTCACCGTCTAAATTATTTGAACACAGCGTATAGGAAAATTCGCTTGTTGCCTTACGTTTTTGCGCCAAATCTCAGGAAGTCAGAACTTACTGAGATTGTAGGTTGGAAAATTTAAACACATCTGTGCAACCGAAACTGCGAAAAACTGTCAGGCGTGGCCGGGCGTCTCGGCAATCCGTTGTTGCCGCAAGACCGTCCCTGCGGGCGCGAAAGATACCAGCCTATGCGCTTTTGAGCGATGGCGCTTTGACCGCCATCGAAAATCAAGCCGATTGGATTTTGCACAACATCGGCATTGAGTTTCGCGGCGATCAAACAGCACGAGACCTGTTCGCGACAGCAGGCGCGACCGTCACGGACGAACGCGTTACGTTTGAACCGGGGCTCCTACGGCAGATTTGTGCGACCGCGCCTGCGGAATTTCAACTCTGCGCGCGCGACCCGGCGAACACGGTGACCTTGGGTGGCGACAACGTTGTCCTTATGCCGGGCTATGGCTCTCCTTTCGTCAGCGATCTGGAGCAAGGTCGCCGATACGCGACGCTCGATGACTTCCGGAATTTCGTGAAACTGACCTTCAGCAGCCCGTGGCTCCACCATTCCGGCGGAACCATTTGTGAACCCACCGATGTCCCGGTGAACAAGCGCCATTTGGATATGGTGCTGGCGCATCTGACGCTGTCGACCAAGCCGTTCATGGGCGGCGTGACATCCCCGTCGCGGGCGCAAGACAGCATCGACATGGCACGGTTGGTCTTTGGGGCGCATTTCATGGAAGAACACGCCGTCATGCAGGGCAATATCAACGTGAATTCTCCATTGATCTATGATGACACAATGTCCGGTGCCTTGCGGGTCTACGCCGCCGCCAACCAATGCGTCTGCGTCTCTCCGGCGATCTTTGCCGGCGCCATGGGGCCGTTGTCGCCCGCCGCCGTGGCTGCTCAGACACTGGCCGAGGGCATGGTCGGAATTGCCTTATCGCAACTTGTGCGCCCCGGCTGCCCTGCGGTCTTTGGAAGTTTTCATTCGACGATGAACCTGAAGTCCGGCGCGCTCACTTTTGGCTCTCCCGAAGCCAATCTGGTGACCATGGCGCTGTCACAGCTTGGACGACGCCTTGGCGTGCCCGTCCGCTCGGGCGGCGGGCAGATATCGAGCGCTAACGCAGCCGATGGTCAGGCCATGCAGGACAGCACCGGGGCGATGTGGGCGACAGTGTTGTCCGGCGCGCATCAGGTGTGGCACGCGGCAGGGTGGCTCGAAGGCGGGCTGGTCATGTCGTACGAAAAATTCGTCATGGATCTTGACCATTGCGGTGCCATGATGACGATGCTGCAGGGGTTCGAAACAGATGCAGAGGCTTTTGGAAGCGACGCCTATCTTGAGGCAGGACCGGGCGATAACTTCTTGTCGACCCAACATACGTTGCGCCATTTCGCCACTGCAAACTTTCAGCCCGAAATCCCGGAAGCTGGCCCGTTCGAAGCGTGGGAAGAGACCGGAAGCCTCAGGGCCGACCAGCGCGCAACAGCGGTCTGGAAACAAATGCTCTCTGACTATGAAGAGCCGCCAATGGACGACGCAATTCGCGCGGCCCTCACCGATTTTGTCACAGCCCGCAAGTCCTCAATGCCCGATGAATGGTACTGAGAAACAAGCGAATTTTTCAGGATAAGTCACGGAAAACATAAAGTAATTAAGAGCTTAACCTCAAATTGGGGCGATAAACCCTCTCTTAAAGATGTCCCACCGCCACCGCACAACCGACCCCAAGATGATATCTGCATTCAGAAGTCATTCGGTAACCAATTTCTTCGTGAGGTCTTGGTGTCGATACAGGTCTGGCGGAATTCGAATGACGGTCACTTCATGCCGGAATGCGAGAAATCCGGCAATCTCAGCAAGATGCCTGCCCGCGCCATCCAAACCCGGCAACATTCGTATCTCCTTCCAAAGCCTCAACCGTCCCATTCCGTGGCCGAGCGCGCCCTGCGAAGGGCGGGTTTGAGCTCAAAGTGCTCACTTTGAATTCACGCAAGGCATTCAAAGCAACTGTCCTTTGCACGATTGAAAAAGGGTGGCCAGCGACGCCTTGCCGCCACGCCACCAACTCACGTCAAACCTCCTCGCGTCTTCCAATTTATGAGCCGGAATCCAGAAAGCACCAACCGTAACATAGCCTTTGGACGACAAGTGGTTCATCGTGTCAGAAGACTTTCGTACTTTTGCGACAATGTGCTGATACTCCACATCATTTATTTGGTTCGGCGAGGCGAGTGCGATTAAGCAATTCTTGTCATCTTTGCTGATTCCCTCGATCCTCCCGAACAGGTCATCGTAGGCTACATCGTCAGGGCAAAGTCGAATAAGTGATCCAGTCATGTGGTAATGAATTCCGTGGAACAGTGGAGGGCATCATCTACAATATTGGAGCATTGTAAGCAATTTGATTAGCCCTTGGAATGTCCGCTTCGTCCACACAGCAGACCATCGTTGTTGAAGTCCGTGCTCAAACATCGATTGGCAGCTCCCGGCCACCACCCCGCCTTTGGGTCCACAGCTGCGAAGCACCGCACCAACCCGAAATTCGAATGCTGGTTCTCGCTCTTGGAAAACCCAAGCTAGATCACTCTTGGGACATTGGACGCCTTCACCTGGCTGACCTGCATCACAGGCTGGATGTCAGT
>CALLWO010000229.1 GCA_938016355.1 uncultured Boseongicola sp.
CCGATGAGCTTGGTGCGGGTCATGGCGACGATGGAAAACGCGCCTTCGACACGGCGCAGCGCGTCTTTCATTCGCTCAGGAATGTTGCGCTGGAGCGAACGGGCCATCAGGTGAATGATGCATTCGCTGTCAGAACTGGACTGGAAGATCGAGCCACGCTCGATCAATTCGCGGCGCAAGGCTTCGGCGTTGGTGATGTTGCCGTTATGGGCAATCGCCGCGCCGCCCATGGAAAATTCGCCAAAGAACGGCTGAACGTCGCGGATTTGCGTGTTGCCTTTGGAGCCAGCTGTGGAATAGCGCACGTGGCCGATCCCGATAGGACCGGGGAGCGTGTCCATTACAGCTTGGCTGGTGAAGCAATCGCGCACGAGGCCGAAACGACGGGCGGATTGGAAACCAGCTTCGGGGTCGTGGGTGACAATGCCACCGGCTTCCTGACCGCGATGTTGGAGGGCGTGGAGGCCTAGGGCGACAAAGTTGGCCGCGCTCTGGACGCCGGTTACGCCAAAGATACCGCATTCTTCGCGGAGCTTGTCATCGTCGAGCGGGTTCGTCGTCAGCGGAAGATCGGCCATTTGGTCGATAGGGTCCGTATTGTGCAGCTAAGGGTTACATAGAGCGTTGGTATGAAACTGTCACGCGGCCATTCGTGATATTTTGCACAAATTAATGAAGGCCCGCACCTGGTGGGGTGCGAGCCTTCTCGGGCGGTCCTGTTGCACCAGACTGGTGACACTCATACCTGGGCGGGAACTCAATACTCAAAACACCATAGATCGCCCGATAACGTGGCGACGGGGAGGCCTTGCGACCCCACCGACGCCGAACTCACTCACTCTTTACGCGGCTCATTGGAACGTCCTCTGCTCCGCTTACAGGATCATTTATGCAGGACAGGATTGGCATGAGTTGGGCCAAGATGATCTGATTCAGGGCATCTTTAAGAAGCTGCTAACCACGTTGGGGCCTCACACTTGGGCAGGAATTGGACAGGGGGCGTGAAACGGGTCCAGATTCGCCCATCTTTCGCGCGAGACGTGATCAAAGGCCGGGTATCGATTGGGACTGTCGCGGGACTGCGCACAATGAGGGGGATTTGGCTTGCGTCCAATTTGGACAAATTTCGCCGTAATTCCCCTAAGAAAACTGGGGGAACAGTTTGTTTCCATCCTGAATTGGCGATTTTCTTTGCCAGAACGGAAAAAATCGGATTAGGCGCACAAAAAAACGGCCGCGATTCGGGCCGTTTTTTCGGGTTTTTCGGGGTCGTGAGAGAATCAGGTCTCGGAGGGGACCGTGCATTTGCCCATCAGCTCGTCATAGCGGCCCACGATCCAGGACTGTGGGTCCTCGGGGATCATGTTCATGACGGTGTCGGAGACTTGTGTGTAGATCACCCACGTGCGGCTTTCATCAACGATCGGGATGGGATCGGAGACGATGACCTGTTCATAGATGATCATTGCGATCACGACGAGCAGCAGGCCACGTGCAACGCCAAAGAGGAAGCCCATGCCCTGATCAATGCCGCCAAGGGCCGAGCGCTGGACGGCGCCTGCGAAAAGCGGTGTGAAGATCGACACAAGTATGAGCGCAACCGCGAACACAGCCGCAAAGGCGGCGATCATGGCGAGATCGCACGATCCACCGATAAAGTCGCGCAACACAGGCACTTCTTTCATCAGCGGTTCGGCACTTGGCGCAAAAACATATGCAACGATGGCGGCAAGGATCCAGCCGCCAATGGCCAGTGCTTCGCGCACAAGGCCACGTGAATAGGCCAGAACGGCCGAAAGGATGATCACAACGGCGACGATGCCGTCTAGAACGGTGAAATTTTCCATATCTGCCTCGTACTGCTTTCTTCACTCAAAAAGGGGCGTCAGCCCGCACCAAATACATCACCCACAAGTGCGGTGAGATCTGGCATCTGTCGCGCCGTAACCCCATCAATTGCACCCGTCTTGCTCCGCTCCGGCAGGATCGCATTGGCGAAGCCGAGTTTTTGCGCCTCTTTGAGGCGTGTCTCGGACTGACCAACCGGTCGCAGGCTTCCTGATAGGCTGATTTCGCCAAAAACGACAGTGTTCGCCGGAAGGGCCACGTCTTCGCGTGCAGAAAGTAGCGCGGCTGCCACAGCGAGATCGGCGGCTGGTTCGCTGATTCTGAGGCCGCCGGCGACGTTGAGATAGACATCAAGGCCCGCAAAAGGGATGCCGCAGCGCGCTTCGAGGACGGCAAGGATCATGGCGAGGCGACCGCCATCCCAGCCGACGACCGAGCGTCGGGCCTGACCTGCGGGTGCAGGGGCCACGAGGGCCTGAAACTCGCATAAGACGGGGCGCGTGCCTTCGATCCCGGCGAAAACCACCGATCCGGCAGTAGGGGTGTCGCGGTCGGACAAAAACAGCGCGGATGGGTTCGCGACCTCTTGCAGGCCTGCGCCGGTCATCTCGAAGACGCCAATTTCGTCGGCCGGACCGAAGCGGTTTTTGACCGCGCGCAGGATGCGGAACTGGTGGCCGCGCTCGCCTTCGAAATAAAGCACGGTGTCGACCATATGTTCGACGACGCGGGGGCCTGCGATCTGGCCGTCTTTGGTGACGTGGCCGACAAGAATGACGCTGATGCCTTTGCGCTTCGCGAATGAGGTGAGTTCGTGGGCCGCCGCGCGGACCTGAGAGACAGAGCCTGGCGCGCTTTGGACGGAGTCGAGCCACATTGTTTGGATCGAATCGATGATTGCGAGGTCGGGGGCTTCGGCTTCAAGCGTCGTAAGGATGTTGCGCAGGTTGGTTTCGGCGGCGAGTTGCACCGGCGCGTCGCCAAGGCCGAGGCGCTGGGCGCGCATCCGCACTTGGGCTGCTGCTTCCTCGCCAGAGACATAGATGCATTTCAATCCGGAACGCGCGAAAGAGGCGGCGGCCTGCAAAAGAACCGTGGATTTGCCGATGCCGGGATCGCCGCCGACAAGAATGGCTGAGGCGGGGACAAGCCCGCCGCCTAACACGCGATCAAATTCGGCCATGCCTGAATTGGTGCGCGGAGGAGGAGTGTCTTCGCTCGCAAGATCAGAAAGCTCAATCTTCAAGCCCCGCGTCGCGCCGAGGCCTTTGGATTTTGGCCCTGCTGTCAGGGGCGTGTCTTCGCTGATCGTGTTCCACGCGCCGCAGTCTTCGCATCGCCCGGACCATTTTGAATGGATGCCGCCGCATTCGGAGCAGCTGAAAGAGGCGGATTTGGCCATGTCTTAGCTTGCCTTGGTCTGTTTGCGCTGGCGATCATATAGGAAGCCGATGGCGATCTGAGCAAGGACGCAAGCGCTGAAAAGATAAAGACCCCAGCCAGTTTCGACGCGGCCCAGACCGACCCCTTTTACCACCACTATATAAAGAGCGATCAAAAACACGTCTGCCATGGCGAGTTTTCCAAGGATATGGAGCGCGGGCAGAATGCGGGGGCTGGCGAGGCGGAATTGGATGAGGGCGGTGCCAATGACTTTGAGGTAGGGCGCGAAGATCGCGAAAAAGGTCACCAAAAGCGCAAGGATCACATCACTGCCCCAAAGCGATTGCAGACCGGAGATGACCGAGATCTCTTTCAGCCCGAAAAGTGGCAGAAGCCCTGCGTGTAAGAGCGGCGCGAACCAAGCCACTGGGAACAGGATAAAGAGAGCGAGGTTTGCGAGTTTCAGCGTCATGGCCCCCGGGTTATCCCGAGGGAGGAAGGGTCACAAGTGACTATGAGCTGCGTCTGAGGAACGGCAGGTCAGGCAGCGCGCTCATTTTCTCCGGCGGTGGGAGAAGGACGGGAAGCCTGCGTTCGTCCGTGCTGGTATTGCCGCGCATGTCCCGCGCGATTTGAAGGATCGGACGTGTGCCCATTTTGACCGGTACAAGCGCGTTGGAATTGGCGGGCGCGTTTTGGACGCGTGAGCGATGCCGAAAGAGCGGATTGGGCGTGTCGGGCCAATACGGCTTTTGCAAAAGCAGCGGTTCGGAGTAATCGGGTCTTTGACGAAAAGGAACGACGCGGTCTTCGGGTTCAAATGAATCGTCATCTGCGAAATGTTCGTAATCGCCCGGACGCTCTATTCCGAGGATCACCACGATTGCGACCCATAGCGGTACACAGAGGAGGGCAATGACGTAAAATGCCCAGCTCGCCGATCCAAATCCAAGCGCCCATGGGGCCAGCCCGGTGGCCGAAAAGGCCGCGAATAGGCCCATGGCCGCATAAATCCATGCGTTTGTGGTTTGTGACAGCGACAGGCGACGAAACGCGAGCCATGCGACACCGGTTGGCATCGCAAGAAAGGCGGTCTTAGCAAGCAGCTCGATCAGCAGCGATAAAGCGTCCATTCGGATCTCCAAGTGCCACCCCAACGGCACAAGACCCAATCTTGGTAAAGAAAGTGTTGCGAGTCTCGCATTGTTTCCAAAATGGAACCGAACTGTTGCCGGTATGCAAAAGTCCTGTCAGTCGACCCAGGCGATGCGGTCGCTGTCGAGCATCTGGTCATAGACCTCGGGCATGATGAGACCGTCTTTGACGGCTTGTTCGCCATCCTTTTCCATCGCAAGGATACGGGCGGAGCGTTCGGCAACTTTGTCGATCAGATCGAAAGGCACAACAACAACGCCATCGCGGTCGGCAAGGATCATATCGCCGCAATCGATTTGTTGACCGCCAAGCTGAATGGGCAGTCCGACGGTGCCGGGGCCGTTTTCGTATGGGGTGGACGAGATCGAGCCAGTGCACCAAACGGGCAGGCCAAGCGCGCCAAGTCCGTCGACATCGCGCACAGGCCCGTCGGTGATGATGGCAGCGGCGCCTGCATTTTTGACCATGCCGCCAAGGCTGTCGCCAAAGGCGGCGCATCCCTGATGACCGTCAAACGCCGTCAGAACGATGTCACCTTTGGTCACGAAGCGTTTGCAGGCGTGAAGCGCAAGGAGATCAGCCGCGCCGGTCCATGCGGTCAATGCGGGCCCGACGATCACAGGCGTCTCAGGCGGCAGCGGGTGGAGCGCGGAAATTGCAGAGGACATCGCACCTGCGCCATCCATGGCATCTGATGCAACGGCTGAGGGGACGTTTTGAAGCGAAGCGATTTGGGCCTCGCTAGGGCGGCGACGATTGCGTTTAATCCGGAGGAGAGGCGGGTCTTCGTACATTGGCTGGCTCCTTTGGGATTAGCGCACGGCTTCGATGGGCCCTTCGGCGCTGCCGGTGATGAATTGGGTGAGGTAAGGATCGCCGCTGTCGTCCATGTCGGCAACAGGTCCGGTCCAGCGGATCTTCCCGCCGTGGAGCATCGCAACCTTGTCGGCAATTGCGCGTACGCTCGTCATGTCGTGGGTGATCGTCATCGCGGTGGCGCCCATTTCGACAACAATCTCGCGGATCAGATCGTTGATGACGCCGGACATGATCGGATCAAGCCCGGTGGTCGGTTCGTCGAAGAAAATGATTTGCGGTTCAGCGGCGATGGCGCGGGCGAGGCCGACGCGCTTTTGCATGCCCCCTGAAAGTTCGGCAGGAAAAAGGTCGGCAACGTCGGGGGTCAGGCCAACGCGACGAAGTTTTTCAATCGCGATGGCGCGCGCTTCTTCTTTTGGGCGTTTGAGCGAGCCGCGCAGAAGCCGGAAGGCGACGTTTTCCCAGACGTGCAGCGAATCAAACAAAGCGCCGCCCTGGAACAGCATACCGAACTGCGCGAGGAAGGCGTCGCGTTCTGAAGATCCCTGGCGCAGTCGGGTGACGTCGAGGCCTTCGACGGTGATTTCGCCTTTATCGGGGGCGATGAGGCCAAGCACGCTTTTCAAAAGCACTGATTTTCCGGTGCCGGAGCCACCGATGATTACCATGCTTTCGCCTTTGGGGATCGACAGGTCGACGCCGCGTAGCACGTCCTTTGGACCGAAGGATTTATGAACGCCAATGAGATTGATCATGCGGCAAAGAACAGTTCTGTGAGAATGAAGTTGGCGGCGAGGATCAGGACGCTTGCGGCGACAACTGCGCCTTTGGTTGCGGCCCCGACCCCTTGCGCGCCGCGCCCCGAACGCATGCCGAAGTAGCAGCCCATGAGGGCTGCGACGAAACCGAACACCGCGCCTTTTGAGAGAGACGAGACGATGTCGAGCGGTTCGAGGAAATCGAGCGTGTTTTTGAGGTAGGTTGCGGCGTTGAAGCCAAGCCGGTTCACGCCGACGAGATACCCACCCATAATGCCAATGATGTCCCCGACGGCGACGAGAACCGGCATGACCAAAGTGGCGGCCAGAACGCGGGGCAGTGTGAGGTATTTCATTGGATTGGTCGACAACGTGACGAGAGCGTCGATTTGCTCGGTCACCTTCATCGTCGCGATTTCAGCGGCAATCGAGGAGGTCACGCGTGCCGCGATCATCAAGCCCACAAGCACGGGGCCCAGCTCGCGCACCATCCCGATGGCAACGATCTGAGGCACCACGGCTTCGGCCGAAAACCGCGCGCCGCCTGCATAGATCTGCAAGGCCAGCGCGCCGCCGGTGAAAATGGTCGTGAGGCCGACGACGGGTAGCGAGAAATATCCGATCTGCATGATCTGAGTGACAAACTCGCGCGGATACCACGGCGGGCGCAGGATATGGCTGATCGTGTCGGCGGCAAAGAGCGCGACGCGGCCAATCGCGGCCAGCATTCCAAGGATCGCAGCGCCGATGGTGGCCAGAAATCTCATGGGGCACCTTTGTATCGGCGTGCATAACGATGGCCGAGTGATGTGAGGATTTCATAGCCAATGGTGCCTGCGGCATCGGCGAGGTCATCGACGCTTTGGTGTTTACATAGAATGTCGAGGCTGTCGGGGACCTCGTCGAGGTGGGTTACATCCACGGTGATCAGATCCATTGAGACGCGCCCAACGACGTCACACGGCGTGTCATTCGCGAAAACCTGTGCGTTCGGACCCATCGCGCGGATGAGGCCATCGGCGTAACCACTTGCAATCGTTGCAATCTGGCGTTCGATATCAGCGGTAAAGGCGTTGGCATATCCCACGGTCTCAAATGGTGTGACGCTGCGGGTTTGGATGACGGGAACCGACAATTGAACGACCGGCTTTGCGTCCTTGAAAGGCGATCCGCCATAGAGGCCGACGCCGGGGCGCACGAGATCGAAGTGATAATCCGGCCCCAAGAGAATGCCGCCCGTCGCGCCAAGCGAGCGGCGGTGGGCGATGCCATCGGTCATGCCGCGGAAGGCGCGCAATTGTTTGGCATTCATGACATGGTCAGGCTCATCCGCACAGGCGAGATGGCTCATAACGAGGCGGGGCCCGATGCTCATGATTTGGTCTTTGAGCGCGTCCCAATCGGCGGGCTCCATGCCAAGGCGGTTCATGCCGCTATCAAGCTGGATACCAAAGGCGGTGCCGGGCGCGTCTTTGAAATGACGCGCGACTTGCTCGGGCGAGTTCAGTAGCGGGATCAGATTGGCGGCGCGAAGGGTTTCAGTGTCGCCAGCCATATGGCCGGAAAAGACATAAATATCAGCGTCTTGGCCAATTGTGGCGCGCACGGCGCGGCCTTCTTCCGGAAGCGCGACAAAGAAAGAGCGGACGCCTACGTGGTGCAGTTTGCGCGCAACGCGGCCTGCATCAAGGCCATATCCGTTGGCTTTGACAACCGCCGCGGTTTCGACATGTGCTTCTGACATCGCGTCGAGTGCGGCCCAATTGGCGGCGATAGCGTCCAGGTCAATGATCAGTTCTGCGGCACCCATGGATCGGGTTTCCGCCAATGGAGCGGGAGGGTCAAGCCGTTTAAGCAAGCGCTGGTGCAGGGCCGGTTTCAGCTGGGCGCATTTCGGGGGCTGTGTGGTTCGGTTTTGGAGACAATCCAAGCCTCAATTCTGCCATCATACTTCGTTAAGCGACAATGAAGTATGAGGAGTGCGATGAGCTTTCGCGAGACAGTGGAGCCGCCAAAGGCGGGCTTGGCGATCTGGGCAAAACTGGCCACACCGTTTGCGGTGCTGGTGGTGTTGCATGGCGTCTTGTCGGTCGTCTTAAGCCAGGTGGCGGGCTATCGGTTTGATCCGGGCATGGCGACGCTTTTGGGTACGGTTTTGGTGTATCTGATCCCATGGTTCCTGTTGGTTCTTTTGATCCGGCGGGTTGTGTTGATGGCCATTGTTGATCGATCTGAGGCGCCTCTGGCCGACATGGCGGGTGTTTTGATGGCACTGTTTGCGGAACGCGATCGGCTATTCACGGGAACATACAACCTGTTGCTGGTGGCGTTCTTCATCGGCAGTTTCGGGTTTCAGAAAGAACTGGTGGCGGTTTTTCAGACTTTCGGCTGGGACGCGGCCTTTGCCGAGCTTGACCGGATTTTGCATTTTGGGCGCGACCCTTATGTGTGGCTATTGCCGTTGACGGGTTCGCCGTTGGTTACGACGGTTTTGAACGGGGCCTATCATGCGTGGTTTTTCCTGATCTATTTCGTGACGTTTGTGGCGTGTTTTGCGCCGCGCGGCCATGTGGCATCGCGAGCCTATCTGATTGCTTTTGTTCTGACATTTGCAATCGGCGGCAATGTGATGGCGATGGTGTTTTCGTCCGCAGGCCCGGTCTATTTCGAGCGTTTGGGCCTGGGGGGCGACTTCGTTCCATTGATGGAATTGCTTTACCGGAACGCCGAGGTGTCCCCTGTTTGGGCGCTTGATGTGCAAGAGGGGCTTTGGGACGCCTATGTGAATGACGGCGTGTTGGCGGGGATATCCGCGATGCCGAGTATGCATGTGGCGACATCGGTGCTGATGGCCTGTTTTGCAGGTTCTTATGCGCGCTGGGCCGGGTGGGTCATGTGGATATTCGCAGCCATGATCATGGTCGGTTCGGTGCATTTGGGGTGGCATTACGCGGCCGACGGATATGCAGGCGGGTTGATCGCTGTGATTTGCTGGTTGGGCGCAAAGCGTTGGGTCGCACCGCGCGCCGCCTAGCTGAGACGTTTGCCCAATCGCGCCTCGACCGCTTTCATTGCAGCAGAGAAATCGTCGTCACCGTGGCCTTGTTCAGTGGCGTCTTCGAGCGTTGCGATGACACTGTCGAGCATGGGGAACGCGGTTGGATCTTTTGACATATCGCGGGCGAGGCGGGCGTCTTTCAGCATAAATTTCAGCATGAAAAGCGCGGAATAGTCGCCGCCGCGCATCCGTGGCACTCGGTTTTCAAAATAGCGCGAATAGGCAAAGCCGGTGCCTTGGGTGACGATATCATAGAAAGTTTCAACGTCCGCGCCGGTCTCAAGACACAGGCCCATCGCCTCGGATACGGCGACCGCGTGGCCAGCCACGAGGGTCTGGTGAATGAGTTTCATGTGATTGCCAGCGCCCGACGGGCCGCAATGCCGGATCATTTGACCACAGGTGGAAAGGACGGGCTTGGCGCGCTCGAACGCGTCCGCATCGCCGCCGACGACAAAGCTGATCGTGCCTTCGTTGGCTTGGGTGACAGAACCCAGCATAGACGCGTCAAGATGGCTGGCCCCGCGGGCTTTCATGCCCGCATAGACGTCGCGCGTTGCGTCCGGGCCGACGGTCGAGCAGTCAATGCTGATCGCGTTTTCCTTTATGGATGCGGCGATCCCGTTTTCACCAAGATATATTTCGCGCACGATGGCGTTGTTTGGCACGCACGAAAAAAGAATGTCGCAGTCAGCGGCTATTGCGTGGAGGCTGGAGGTCGACGTTGCGCCGGTTTTTTCAGCAACCGTTGCTGCAAGATCGGGATTTGCGTCAAAGAGCAGAACATCACCGGGATAGGCGGCCGCGAGGCGGGCAATCATCGGTGCGCCCATCGCGCCGGTGCCAACGTAACCAATTTTCATTGTGCGTCGCATCCCTTCGACGTCATTGGATTTCGATCAAAACCCTTCGGAGCCACCGTCCTGCTGCCAGGGCTTCACAAGATTGCCGAAGCGTGTGAAACGGCCTTCGAAGCTGAGTTCCACGGTGCCGATGGGACCATGACGCTGTTTGCCGATGACAACCTCGGCGCGGCCGTGGAGCTTTTCCATCTCCTCTTGCCACTTGGCCATGGCCTCCAGATCGTGATCTCCGGGCTTTTCGCGTTCTTTGTAATATTCTTCGCGAAACACGAACATCACGACATCGGCGTCTTGCTCGATAGAGCCCGATTCCCGAAGGTCAGAAAGCTGGGGTCGCTTGTCTTCCCGGTTTTCCACCTGACGGCTGAGCTGCGAAAGAGCCACGACGGGGATGTCGAGTTCCTTGGCAATTGCTTTAAGGCCTTGGGTGATTTCGGACACCTCGTTCACGCGGCTGTCTTTGGCGGTGGCGGGGCGGACAAGTTGTAGGTAGTCGACGATCAGTACATCGAGTCCGTGCTCGCGTTTGAGGCGTCGGGCGCGGGCGGCGAGTTGGCTGATCGGAAGGGCGGGCGTGTCGTCGATATAGAGCGGGCAGGCTTCGAGCGATTTGGCCGCCTCGACGAAGCGCCGGAATTCGCTTTCGGTCATGTCGCCACGCCGAATTTGCTCGGACGGGACTTCTGACGCTTCCGAAAGGATACGCGCCGCGAGCTGTTCGGCCGACATTTCAAGCGAGTAAAACCCGACGACACCGCCATCGACCGCGCCTTCGCTGCCATCGGTAAGGCGTCCGCGTTTATAGGCTTTGGCGATGTTGAAGGCGATGTTGGTGGCCAGCGAAGTTTTCCCCATGGAAGGGCGGCCGGCAAGGATCAGAAGGTCGGATTTGTGAAGGCCTCCGAGTTTTTTGTCCATGTCGTTGAGGCCGGTTGAGATGCCGGCAAGCCCGCCGTCGCGCTGATAGGCGGCGTTGGCCACGTTCACGGCATCGGTGACGGCACGCAGGAACGATTGAAATCCTTGCGACGTTTGACCGGCTTCGCCGAGTTTATAGAGCGCTTGCTCGGCCTCGACGATTTGTTCTTTCGGCTCGCTGGCGACATCGACATTGCGCGCTTTGGCAGTGATGTCGCGACCTAGATCCATAAGGTTCCGACGGATTGCTAGGTCATAGATCATTTGCGCATAGTCCCGCGCCGCAAAGGACGAGATCGCAGCCCCGGCAAGGCGGACGAGATATGCCGGTCCGCCAAGCTCTTGCAGCCCGGGGTCGTCTTCCATGAAAGCTTTGAGCGTGACTGGCGAGGCAAGTGCGTTCTTGGCGATACGGGCCGCAGCGATCTCATAGATTCGCGCATGCACCGGATCATAAAAATGCGAGTCGTTGATGATGCTCGCGACGCGGTCATAGACGTCATTGTTGGTTAGGATCGCACCCAGAAGCTGCTGTTCCGCCTCAATATTATGCGGCAGTGCTTCTGTCGGTTTTTCACCTGTGTCGCCGTCGCGGATCTGTGCGATCTCGTTCATTACTGCCCTCGTGTGCCCCGGTTCTTCGCCTTGGCGTCAGTCATACGCCCAAGGGTGGGTTTAGGTCCATCTGGATATCCTGTGGACATTCTGTGGATAGACATCGGAGTACCGCATATTGCGGCGACATCACCCGATCAGTCAACATCAAGTGTGATTAGTCGAAATTTATTTCTTGCGGGCGTCTTGCCATGCGCGGGGTGCACGCAAGAAGGCTTCGACGTCTTTGAGGGTTTCTTCGTCGAATTTTTCGCCCTGTCGCGCGGCTTCCAGAACGTCCCACCAAGTGCATAGATGGTGGAGCTGGACGCCGTGATTGTCGAGCGTTTCGATCGTTTCGGGGAAGATGCCGTAATAGAAAATCACGGCCGTATGCCCACAGTTTGCGCCAGTCTCGCGGATCGCATCGACGAAGGAGAGTTTGGAGCCGCCGTCGGTTGTGAGGTCTTCGACGAGGAGCACGCGCTGGCCTTCGCTCATCACGCCTTCGATGCGTGCGTTGCGGCCGTACCCTTTGGGTTTCTTGCGTACATACGTCATCGGAAGGGCGAGACGTTCGGCCATCAGGGCGCCAAAGGGAATGCCGGCGGTTTCGCCGCCTGCGACATTGTCAAAAGCCTCGAACCCGGCGTCGCGCATGACGGTGACGGCAAGAAAATCCATCAGCGTAGAGCGGATGCGGGGAAAGGAGATCAGCTTGCGACAGTCGATATACGTGGGCGATGGGAGGCCAGATGCCAGCGTAAAGGGCTCGCGCGCGTTGAAGTGAACGGCCTCGATCTCCAGAAGCATATTGGCAGTGAGCCGCGCGATTTCGGCTTTGTCGGGGAAGCTGGAAGGGATCATGCGCAAGAAGCTCCTCTTTGTTAGGGTGTGACGTGCCAGTGTAAGGCGTGGCCGGGGTCAAAGACTGTGACAGGGCCTGCGCCCGTGTCGACGTGGTCTGGCCGAGTGACGGGGTCGCCTTTTGTCAGGGTGATCGTTTCGCTGTTGGGCTTGAGGCCGTAAAAGGCCGGGCCATTCAGCGATGTGAAGGCTTCCAGTTTATCAAGCGCGTTTTCTTCTTCGAACACATGGGCAAGGCAGGACAATGCGATGGGCGCGGTGAAGCAACCGGCACACCCACAGGCGTTCTCTTTGGTGTCCGTGGCGTGGGGCGCGCTGTCGGTGCCAAGAAAGACGCGGCTGTGTCCGCTGGTTGCAAGGTTACGAAGCGCGTCTTTGTGGCTGCTGCGTTTCAGGATGGGAAGGCAGTAATAGTGCGGGCGAATGCCACCAACGAGCATGTCGTTTCGATCAAGCATCAGGTGCTGGACGGTGATCGTTGCGCCAAGGCTGTCGTCGCCCTCCGTCAGGTAATCGACGGCGTTGGATGTTGTGATGTGCTCCATAACAACGCGCAAA
>CALLWO010000230.1 GCA_938016355.1 uncultured Boseongicola sp.
AACGCAGCCGCATCACGAATGGCGGTGGATAAAAGCGCCGTGTCACCGCCAACCGCCACGAAGCGGGCGCCCATATCGACGTATTCGGAAACAAGCGCTTTATCGAACGCGATAATTCCAACCGCCTTGCCTGCCGCCTGAATGCGCTCAAAGCAATGTCGAATTGCGGCTTTGACCTCAGGCGCACCCGGCTGCCCCGGAAAGCCCATATCGGCCGAAAGATCGGCGGGTCCGATAAACACGCCATCAACCCCGTCCACGGCTGCAATCGCGTCGATATTTTCGACGGACTTCGCGCTTTCGGTCTGGACGAACAGACAAATCTGATCGTTTGCCGTGGTGACCATATCTTTGATCTCGCCATAGTTGCTGGCGCGCGCCATGGCAGCCCCAACACCGCGAATGCCCGCGGGCGCATAACGCGTGGCGCGCACAATTTCCGCGGCTTGTTCCGGCGTATCAATCATCGGCACGACAAGCGTCTGTACACCCAGATCAAGCACTTGCTTGATCAACCGCGCTTCGCCAACGGGGACACGCACAGCCGGGGTGGCCGAACCAATTGAAATCGCCCGAACCTGATCCAAAATGAGCGGAATATCGTTCGGACCATGCTCGCCATCAACCAGACAGAAATCAAACCCGGCGCGACCAGCGATTTCAGCGGACGTCGCATTTGCCAGCGCGATCCAAAGTCCCATCTGGCGACGCCCTTCACGCAATGCGGCTTTCACTGGGTTTGGCGTAACTGGCATGTCATTCTCCGATTTAGATTTCCGCTATGCCATCCCAAGACCGTCACTTTTGCAATGGAAGAAGCACACCCGAAAAGAAAAACCCCGCCTAATCAAGCGGGGTTCTTCGGGAGGAAGCGGATCGCGCGTCAGTGCGCCTTGGTCGCGATCTGCTTAACGGGACGGTCGCGATACAAAAGCGATTGCGTCTCATGGAAAACGTGCACTTTCGACGGATCAGCCGTCAGATGAACTTCTTTACCGCGCAAATCCTTGTGGATGCCCTGAAGCTTGCCAATCACCGGATCGCGATCGCCCTGGGGCTCGAAATACAAAAGTGTCACTTCGCCCAGGGCCTCGGTAATGTTTACGTTGCCGGTATATATGCGGTTCTCCGCGTCTGAGGACACGAAATCTTCCGGGCGCACACCGATATTCACCTTCTTACCCATGTCGTCGGGTTGCGATGGGTAGTTCGAAACGGCCGTTCCGCCACTTTCGACAGCGATGGTGGTCTGTTCACCGGTTCCCGTAATTTCACCGGGGATCAGGTTCATGGCGGGCGAACCGATAAACTGAGCCACGAATTCGTTTTCGGGGCGCTCATAAAGATCAAGCGGGCTGCCCACCTGCGCCACTCCGCCACCAGCCAAAACGACAATCCGGCTCGCCAAAGTCATCGCTTCGACTTGATCGTGCGTCACGTAGATCATGGTTGAATTCGGCATCGCCTCTTTCAGCTGCGCAATCTCGATCCGCGTGGCAACACGCAGCGCCGCATCAAGGTTCGAAAGTGGTTCATCAAAAAGGTAAACCTTGGGGTCGCGGACAATCGACCGGCCAATGGCCACCCGCTGCCGCTGACCACCGGAAAGCGCTTTAGGAAGACGGTCTAACAGGTTGTGAAGTTGCAGAATTTTCGCCGCGCGCTCTACTCGCTCTTCGATCTCCTGCGGTGTCATCTTCGCGATTTTAAGCGCGAACTGCATGTTCTCGCGCACAGTCATATGCGGATAAAGCGCATAGGATTGGAACACCATCGCGATGCCGCGCTGACTTGGCGGAATATCGTTCACCACCTGCCCGTCGATCTGCAATTCCCCACCAGTGATTTTCTCAAGGCCCGCAATCATGCGCAGCAAGGTCGACTTGCCGCACCCTGACGGGCCAACGAACACAATCAACTCACCTTTTTTGATATCCAGATTGATGTCTTTGAGGACATCGACGCTTCCATACGACTTGTCGATTCCCGTCAGCAGAAGATCAGCCATGGTACCCTCCCTCTATTATCCTGTCGCCGTAGCAAAAAGTGCCTGCCACGCCGGTAAAGTTGATGTTTCATTCTCTTGAACGGCCTTGAACGGCGCGGCCGTTTCGATTGCCCAAGCCCCTTCGGGCAGCGCGACTTCGCGCGACTCGTCAGACAGATTGAAGGCGCAAAACAATCTTACATTCCCGTGGGTTCTCTCAAACGCGATGTAAGTTTCGTCCGCTTCCACCAAAACAAAGTCGCCTTTGAGAAGCGCTGGGAAACCCGACCGAAACGCGATCATCTCGCGATAGAAATTCAGCATTGAGTTTGTATCAGCCTCTTGGGCGTCCGCTGCGTCCTGCACGTGCTCCATCGCAACCGGCAACCACGGCTTTCCCTCCGAAAACCCGCTGTTGGTCTGATCACTGCTCCACGGCATCGGCGTGCGACATCCATCGCGGCCTTTGAATTTTGGCCAGAACCGCTTGCCATAGGGATCTTGCAGGTCTTCGTAGGCCACGTAAGCCTCGGTCAGCCCGAGTTCTTCGCCCTGATACAGACACGTTGTGCCCCGCAACGACAAAAGAAGCGCCGTATAAACCCGCTGCGCTTCAGCGCTGAGGTTCCATCGCGAAGCATGCCGCGTCACGTCGTGGTTGGAAAAAGCCCAACACGCCCAACTGTCCGATGCCACGCGATCAAAGTTCTCCAAAACGGCTGCAATGCGCGTGCCCGTCGGGAACGCGTTCGACAGAAACTCGAACCCATAGCACATGTGAAGCCGCTCAGTGCCTTGCGTATACGCCGCCTGAATCGCCAACCCCTGCTGGTCGTCTCCGACCTCACCAACCGATGTAATCGCGTCAAATTCGTTCATCACACTGCGCAGACGCTCGAGGAACTTGAGGTTCTCGGGTTGCGACTTGTCGTACTTATGATTTTGGAACGTGTAGGGGTTCACACTCGGCGCAATCTCGGATTCAGCGCTGCCCGCATCAACCGGAGGATTGTCGCGAAGCTCTTTGTCGTGGACATAGAAATTCACCGTATCAAGCCGGAAACCATCCACACCGCGCTCCAGCCAGAACCGCGCAACATCAAGCAGTTCCTGCTGCACATCCATGTTGTGGAAGTTGAGATCTGGCTGCTCTTTTAAGAAGTTATGCAGGAAGTACTGCATTCTTTGACCATCCCACTCCCACGCGGAACCGCCAAAGATCGACAGCCAGTTGTTGGGCGGCGTTCCATCGGGCTTGGCATCCGCCCAGACGAACCAATCCGCTTTTGGATTGTCCCGGCTTGACCGACTTTCCTTGAACCAAGGGTGCTGATCAGACGTGTGGCTCAAAACCAGATCGATCATCACTTTGAGTCCAAGCTGATGGGCGCGATTGACTAGTGCGTCGAAATCCCCGAGCGAGCCAAACATCGGATCAACATCGCGATAATCGCTTACGTCATACCCAAAATCCAGCATCGGCGACGTAAAGAACGGCGAAATCCAAATCGCATCCACCCCAAGCGACGCCACATGCGGCAGCCGATGAATGATGCCTGACAGGTCACCGATACCATCGCCGTTGCTGTCCTGATAGGAGCGCGGATAAATCTGATAGATAACAGCGCCACGCCACCAATCCGGATCGGTCGCCGTCTCTGCTTTGTCCTGAACGTAGGGGTCAAGAAATGCCATCAGTTCAACCTCTTACTTAACCGAGCCAGCCAGAAGGCCACGGACAAGGTATCTTTGCATCGCAAAGAACACGCCAAGCGGCACTGCAATCGAAACGAAGGCTGCTGTCGCCAGGATCTCCCAGTTGCCACCCCGTGTGCCAAGCAATTCGACGATCTGTTTTGTCATCACAGTCGTTTCACCCGTCGCATCAATCAGGAACACGAGCGCCACCAAAAGATCATTCCATGTCCAAAGGAATTGGAAGATCGCGAATGATGCGAGCGCAGGGAACGACAACGGCAGGATGATCTTGGTGAAAATCTGGAAATCCGTCGCCCCATCAACCCGCGCATTCTCGATAATATCGCGCGGAAGGCTGACCATATAATTTCGCAGCAAATAGATCGCGAGCGGCAGCCCAAAGCCGGTATGCGCCAACCAAACGCCCAGATACCCCTTCCCAATGCCAATGCCCAAATGCAGCTTCAAAAGTGGAATGAGCGCAAGTTGAAGCGGAACAACCAGCAAACCGACAACGGCAGCAATCAGTAACGCACGTCCCGGGAACTCCATCCACG
>CALLWO010000231.1 GCA_938016355.1 uncultured Boseongicola sp.
CCGTCTGGTTTTCTGGCTGAAAGTCCTGCTGCCTGTGGCGGCACTGGGCATTCTTTCGACGCTCTTTCTGGTGGCCGAAACGTTGGACCCGGAAAAGGCGATCCCTTATGCCGACGTGGATGTTGAGAAGATATTGCGCGAACAGGGCATCACGCGACCCCGCTTTGGAGGCGTGACAGATGGCGGCGCGAGCGTGACCATTGGCGCGGCATCAGTGCGCCCCGATGCGGGCAACACGACACGGTTGATCGGGCGCGAGTTATCCGGGCAGATACTCATCCCCGATGGCGCGCGCATTGACGTGATGAGCCCGACCGGGATCGTTGATGGAGCGACTCGTGAGGTGACCTTGCAGGGGGGCGCCGCGCTTACGTCGTCACTGGGGTATCGGCTTGAGACAGAAGAGCTGATCAGCCGCTTCGATATCGTTAGAAGCGAGGCCACCGGAGAGGTGCGCGGCACCGGACCCATTGGCGCGCTGACGGCGGGCGGAATGCTTTTGGAACAGGACGCTGAGACACAAGGCTATGTTCTTGTTTTCAAAGACGGTGTCCGACTGGTATACGATCCCTAGTCGATTGGAGTTTGCTTGTGAAAATTGCCCGTACCTTGATGCTTGTGTCTGTCCTGCTTGCGGCCCCGGTTGGTGCCTTTGCACAAGGGACTCAGATCGCCTTGGGATCAGCCGCCTTTGACGCGTCGCAGCCGGTCGAAGTGTCTGCCGATGCCTTGAGCGTCGATCAGGCGGGCGGGCAAGCGGTGTTTGATGGCAACGTTCTGGTCGTTCAGGGCGACGTCCGCATGTCTGCGGGTCGGGTCGAGATCGAGTACGCAACGACAGAGTCAGGGGCTGCAAACGGGATCGCGCAACTGAAGGCGACCGGCGGCGTGACATTCGTGACCGCAACCGACGCCGCAGAGGCGCGCGAGGCGGTCTATTCGATTGCCAACAGCAGCGTGACGCTTTCGGGCGATGTTATTTTGACCCAAGGTGCGACGGCAATTGCAGGTGAAAAGCTGGTCGTTGATCTGAAGGCGGGAAGCGGCCGCATGGAAGGCCGCGTGCGCACAATTATTGGCGGGAGCGCCAACTGATGCCCCCGGAGCTTAGAGTTGCAGAGGGCAGTCAGGGTCTGAAAATCCGCAATCTGCGAAAAGCTTATCGCAAGCGCCCGGTCATTCGGGATGTGTCGCTGGATTTGAACCGCGGCGAAGTCGTTGCGTTGCTTGGGCCGAATGGGTCGGGCAAGACCACATGTTTCTATTCGATTGCCGGATTGGTGATGCCTGACGGCGGACAAGTGACCATCGACGGTCAGGATGTGACGACCTTCCCGATGTATCGGCGCGCAAAGCTGGGCATTGGGTATCTGCCGCAGGAGCGGTCGATTTTTCAGGGACTGAACGTTGAAGACAACATTCTGGCCATCCTTGAGATCGTCGAGAAAGATCGCACAAAGCGCCGGGAACGGCTGGATGAATTGCTGAACGAGTTTTCAATTTCGCACCTGAGACGAACGCCATCGGTCGCGTTATCCGGTGGGGAGCGGCGGCGCTGCGAGATCGCAAGATCGCTGGCTGCCAACCCGAAGTACCTGCTTTTGGACGAGCCTTTTCCCGGTGTTGACCCGATTGCTGTGGGGGATATCCGCGATCTGGTTACCGATCTGAAAGAACGCGGAATCGGCGTTTTGATCACCGATCACAATGTGCGCGAGACGCTCGAAATTGTGGATCGGGCCTATATTTTGCACGACGGTGGCGTGCTGATGAGCGGGACGGCGGACGAGGTCGTGGCGGACGAGAAAGTGAAGCGCGTTTACCTTGGCGACAGCTTTCGGATTATGTGACGCGTCTCAACGACTCATTGACAGACACCCCCAAAATCGCGCCAAATAGGGACAATGACGGATCAACTGTCTAAGCTTAACCCCCTGAAGATACCTCGGCACAGCCGCGTGGTGTGGGGTTGCACACAATCACAAAAAACATCGCTATTGCCCGAGGCAAGACTGCGGATTCTCCGTTTATATCAAGGCAAATAAGGAGCCACATATGCGTTATCAGATTACCGGCAAACAGATTGATATCGGCGAAGCCCTGCAAACCCATGTCAAGGACAGCCTATCCGAAGTTGTTTCCAAATACGCCGGTCGTCCCACTGACGCGAATATCGTTTTCTCCAAAAGCGCGCATGAGTATGTCTGCGAAGCGACGGTGCATCTGTCGACCGGCCTAACCGCGCAAGCCAAGGCTCATGCCACTGAAATCTATGCGTCTTTTGATGGCTGTGCGGAGAAAATGGACAAGCAGTTGCGGCGCTATAAACGACGCCTGAAGGACCATCACAAGGATCGAACCGACCCGGTTGAACTTCTTGGCGCGTCCTCTTATATCCTCGCCTCAACGGACGAACCGGAAGAATCGGAGCCCGAGACCCTTCAGCCAATGATCATTGCTGAAATGGAGACGAAAATACCGTCGCTCTCTGTTGGTGAAGCCGTGATGCAAATGGAGTTGGCGGGCGCACCGGTGCTGGTTTTCCGAAACGAGAAACAAGACGCGGGCGTGAATATTGTGTATCGCCGCGAAGACGGAAATATCGGGTGGATTGACCCGAACGGTTAATGGGGATCAGGCAGCTTCGGGGGGAGGCTGTTTGGCTGGAAACGGATACAGATGGAACTGACACAGATTTTGCGCGCAGACGCGGTAAAAGCCGTTGGTGCCGCTGGCAGCAAGAAGCGGCTTTTTCTGGAACTTGGTGATATGGCCGCGGCGGCGCACGGGCTGGATGCCGCAGAAGTCGCGTCTGCGCTTCAAGAACGCGAAAGCCTTGGGCCCACCGGTGTTGGCAAGGGCATCGCACTTCCCCACGCGCGGATGGAAACGATTGAGCGCGTTCTGGGTGTGTTTATCCGCCTGGAAAAGCCGCTTGAGTTTGACGCTGTCGATCGCCAGCCCGTCGATCTGATCTTTGCGCTTTTGGCGCCGCAGGACGCCGGCGTTGAGCATTTGAAAGCGCTGGCGCTTGTGTCGCGCACCATGCGGGACGGCGGGCTTTGTTCCAAGCTTCGGGCGAATTCCGAGCCGGGAACCTTGCACACGTTGTTGACGGAAACGCCGAAGGTTCAGGCGGCCTGAGGGTCGCGCCAACGCGAGAACCCAAACATCATGTAATCACGACGATAGGCGGCTTCGGCCGCCTTTTCTATGTCGTCGTTGTGCACATCGGCGAGCGCATATGGCCCGGGCGCGGTGAAGCCTTCGCACTGGGGGATATTGGTCAGACCGGCTTCGGAGGCGAGCGCTGAGATGGTTTCGTTCAAGGCGCTTTCGCGCACCACGCGGTCCGGGATTGCGAACGCCGCGATTGCCCCCAAGAGCGTGCCTTGCGTGGCCCATGTGTTGTCGACCCTAAGCGATGTCTGACCGCCAAGGCTGCCCTTTAGGAAGGTCAGAAATGCGAGGAATGCGGCGCGATGGTCTTCGAGCGACCAGCTCTGCGACGGCCATTCGCCGGGCAGCGGGACGTCGTACCGCTGAGCCAGCTCAGTGCGAATGTCTGCGTAATTTGCCTCGTCGGTTGGCAGAATAAACCGGCAGAACGCATCATGCGCACGCGCGAGCGGATGGCGCACAACGGTAAAAGAGCGGTGTCCGGGATGCTGACGTTTCCAACGGCGCAAATCGCGCTGGGTCATCCCGCTGATGACCTCTTGTCCCGGATCGCAGGCCTCGAGCCAGTCCGGGATCGGGTCAAGCCCAGCGCCCCGGATCGGCATGTAAAGAAGCGGCGCGGTTTCGCAGGCGCGAAAGAACTTGAGGCCCGGGCCGCGGTCGGGTTCGTGGTGCGGGACCTGTCCGATATCCGGCATCGCGATGGACCGAAGCGTGTCCTCGGCAAGTTGCGGATTGGTCAAACGGTCGGCAAGCGAGGTCGGGTTCTGGACTTTGGCGCGAATTTTATCCGCGTCTTGCGGGTGCTCTAGACCCAGGAACCGACCCAGACCTGCGATGACATCGCTATCACCAAGATCATCATAGGAAATATGAAACGCGGTTTGGCCGGTGCGTTGCAAAGTGAGCGCGATGTTGGATTGAAAGGCGGAAAGCGTCGTCAGAAACTCGGCGTAGCCTTCGGGATCGAACGGCACTTTGGCGGCGCGGGCGGTTTTCAGATCGCCCAACCACCATTGCCCGGTTTTGCGGGCTATTTTCAACGAGACGTAACTGTCGATCGGGCGGCGCGTGAGCACGATCTTCGCGGCTTTGGGGTCTTTCAGGACGTGATCGATGGCGCGCGGATCGTGGTCATAGAACAAGCGAAACCCCGGCAACCCACGTGCGTTGCTGCGCATCGCACCGATCACGCGCACCGGGTCACTTTCCCGGGCAGCCATTGAGAGGCCAAAGAGGCTTTGCGTCTCGGGCTTGCCAAAGAAGTGCGGATTGAAGACCTCGCCATAGCTGTCGACACCGGGAAACGCGGCGAGATGTTCTTCGAGCAGATTGGAACCGGTTCGCATCCCGGCAAGCACGACGAAATAATCGAAATCCTGCGCGGGCATCTTAGCGTTTGTCCTGATTTACGAGCACTTCGGGGGCCTGCGTTTGTGTGTTCGCGTCGACAATCGGCGCGTTGCGTTCGCCAAAGGAACCGGCGGTGTAAGGGTTCATCCCGGCATTGCGCAGCTCTTGCAAAAAGAGGTCGATCCCTTCCATGGGAAGGTTTTCCGGCAAAGTTTGCGCGTGCGCGGCCCCGGGCACGGAAAGATCCTCTTGGATAATGTTCAGCGGTTCGGTTGGGTTTTCCAGCACCTCGGCAAGGGTCCAGATGCGCACGCGCGCGCGGGTGCGACGCTCGCGCAGGCGCGTCAAATGCGCGGCCTCACGGCGCTGGAGCCTTGCGGCTTTTGCCCGCAGTTTTTCAATCGGTAGGCCCGAGCGGAACAACGGCAGCGCCCAGGCGCCGCTGATGGCGGCAATGACCGCGTTGGGGTCGCGCGCAAGAAGTTTGCTGATCCCCTGACTGTCGCGCGGTGAGAACAAAAACGATTGATGTTCGCCCCGCGTGTTCCAGATCAGGTTTGTCAGAAAGCTTTCGGGGTTGTAATCGCGCAGCGCGGCGGAGGTGGTGAGACATCCCGAGAACCCGGCCTGACCATGGGCAAATTCAACGTTTTCGGGTGCAAACAGGTGCCCGTGCGCGCGCGTACCGATGGTTTCAGAGAGCCAGATTTGGAAGTCGGCGTAGAGATCGTCAAAACCGTGAAACACCGCGTAGGGAGCGGCTGTGACGTGGTTTTCAAAACCCTCGTTCGGGAAGCGACCGGCCATCAACAGGCCCGGGCGACCCCGGGTACGACGCGCGACAGCTTCGGAAAAGACCCGATCCAAACCAATCTGCGGCGCGCGGCCATCGTCTGTCAGGCGGGCTTTGGGCCCCAGAAACGCGCCATAAAGCTTGCGCGCACCCGGCCAAACCTTACGGGCAAAGAAGTGAGAGGCGTGGCGAAGCTGCGTGAGATGGTCGTCATAAAAGAGATGCGGCTTGCCTTGAAAATCGAATTTAGTGAGCGTTAGAGACCGGCTTTCGATGGTGTCCGAATGACGACGGGCAAGGGTCGCGTAATAGCTTTCATCCGGGATCCAGGCCTTGCGGAAATATTGATCAAAGGTCGCGCGCTCGGGATCATTGAAGATATTTTCCAGCGTCTTTCGCGTGAGGCACCACCATTGGCTTCCCATGTGCGGAGCGATCACCGCAGGTATTCTGCGTTTGATGCCTGTCCGTCTTTGGAGGTCGACCCACAGATCAAAGAGACGTTTCTGACGCTTCCATGCAAATGGAAATGTCATCGAGAACCGCTCTTCGCCCAGCCCGTCCTGAATCCATGGAACTTCGCTGATGGTCACGCTTTCGATGAAGTCCGTCGTCGGGTGCGCGTGGAGGTATTCGACGATCTGATCCACCGGTTTAATTGGCAAACAGGCCCCGGAAATCAGGCTGATGTGGTTCAGATCAGGCGCGAGATCGAGAAGCATTTGCGCGGCGCCACGGCTTGCTTCGACAAGGGACCACGTTCCCCAGTCGCACGCGATACGCGGCGCGAAATGGATGTTCTTCTTGTCACGCACCAGCTCGACAAGCGCGAAAAAATCGGCTTCTGGCGTGCGGCGGTCGACATGAATGACAACGGGGCAATCATGGTCGGCCAGATGGCGCGCGACCTGCCCGGCGCGGTGAAGCGCATTATGCGCCATCATCACGAAACCAACGCTCATGCCCAGTTTCCTTTGGACATCAACCCGAGCGTTTCCAGTTGTCGCCATCCGGTCAGTCGTTCGGACCAATTGCACCAAAGCCCGTCGCCGGTTTGCCCACGCTTGTAATAGGCGTCGTATTCGCGACCGCGGGCAAAGTGCTGGCGTCGTTCGACCTCTTCGGCGGCTTTGTCGATCAGGCTGTCGAGGAATTTCGCGTGCAAAAGGCAACCGCTCGCTTTTTCGCCGCCTGCTCTGTCGTAAACCTGATTGAGGCCGCGCGGCAGCAGCATATGCGTGGAACTGACGTAGGTATATTTCCGGTCCCAGCGAACCAGTGGAATTTTGTTCAGCGACGGTGCTTCTTCGGGCTCGTCCTCGAAATAGACGCGCGCCCGTGGGCCGCCTTGTATCCAGAGGTTGCCGTATTTGGGGTTTGTGTCGATCGTGTAGTTGCCCGCATCGAACCAGGGGGCGATTTCGAACGGGTCCTGACCCTCGCAATACTTCAGATCGCTGAGCGGTCCGCGCGGATACATATCGAGCAACAAGGTGCCGAAAGAGCGGATGCCGGATTGGTCGAGCCAATGGCAGAGGGCTGGTAAGGGCCGCGTATCGCAGAACGGATAGACTAGGAATTCGTCAGGATCGAGCGTGAGCGTCCAATGTTTGTGGGCATAGCGAAACTTGAGCCAGTTGAGCCAGTCGGTCCCGAACCGGCTGTCGCGATACCATGCATCCGTGTGCCAGAGCGAAACATCGGGTTCGCCCGCAAGATATTCAGGGCCACCATCGTCGGACCCGTTGTCAACAAAGAAGAAATGTTCGACGCCCAGCGAGCGGTAGTATTCGAGAAAATAGGGGAGGCGCGGTTTTTCATTTCGGATGGTGCAGAACGCGAGGATCGCATCGGGATGGATCAGCCGGGTTCGATCCGCGACGGCTGTCAGCTCACGCCGCTTGCGAACGCCGCGCACCTGAAGGCGTCGTCGTTCCATCCGAAGCCGAAATGCTGACCCTATGCTCACACCACCTGCCCGCCTGCTGTCACACGGTTCAGAAGCCGCGCGATCAGATTACTTCGAAAACCCGGTCAAAGTGCTTTTCCCACGTCGGTAACCGATAGGCTCTTAGCTCGGCGCGACGGCGCGTTTGTTCGGCCGGATCTTGGCTGGCCAACTCTCTGATGGCCTGAAACCACTGATACATGTCGCCGGGATCCGCGTAAATGGCGTTGTCGCCCAAGTAGACCTCGATGGAGCGCAATGGCGACGTAATCGTGGGAACGCCGAGCGACGTGGCTTCGAACGGCGGCAATCCGAACCCTTCGGCAAAGCTTGGGAACAGGAGGCCGGTCGCGCCAGCAAGCTGCGCTTTCATGGCCTTGTCGTCGAGCGGGCCAAGTTCAAACACGGTACGCCCCATCATCGTGGAATTGTCGAGGCGGTTGAACACCTCGTCATTGCGCCAGCCGCGCGCACCGATGATGCGCAGTTCGGGGATGCGGCTTTCATCCATTTTGCGGTGCATCCGTTCCCAGATGTCGAGCAATAGCTTGTGGTTTTTGCGCGGTTCGATCGTGCCGATCACGACGAAGTATGGCTTTTCCGCGCGTTCAGTGTTCAGCGGCAATGCCCCGATGTCGATCCCTAGCGGCGCAACGATGACCGGCACACGATGGCCGGTGCCGACCATCCGGCGTTCAACGTTTTCCGCGACCTGATCAGAGGGCACGATAATGTGGTTTGCAAAGTTGATGACCGTTGTCAGCCGCTCGATGAATTTCGCGCGCGCGGCTTCGGTTTGATATTCCGGGTTATCAAGCGGGATCGTGTCGTGGATCATGACGATCTTGCGATGGTCCGGCATTTCCATCATCGCGCGCATGGTCTGCGGGTTCAGGTTGGTGTGCCCCACGTTGATGTAGGCAAGCCCATTGGGCATGCGCCACATGATTTTGCGGATTGAAAGGCTGGACGCACGTGAGGAGGCAATCGCACGGATGGTGGAGGCCAGGTCCGCACCATCCAGATCTTCGCGGTCGAGATATTCCGGGAGACGCTTGAGCCGATCAGGTTCGAACATAAGAAAGCCGCGCGGCGTGCGGATCAATGCCCAGCCGCCGCGACGGATTACTTCTTCGAGGTAAGCGCGTTCAACCCGGTCAATTCCTGTCGGAGCACCACGCCCAAGGCGTGTGAACGATCTGCTGAGATCAAGGACAGGAGTGACCACGATTGACGCCTGTGAGTTCGCGTTTCAGTTTCTGTTATTCAGCAACGCGGATGAGCGGGGCCATGTCGCGTAGATATGAAGAAAACTCGTCCTGTAACTCTGCGCGCGCAAGTGCAAAACTGACTGTCGCCTGCAAAAACCCAGCTTTCGAACCGCAATCGAAGCGCTGGCCTTTGAAGCGCAGTGCGTGCACCGGACGCCCCTCACCGATTTCAGCCGCGATTGCGTCTGTCAACTGAACTTCGCCCCCGGCACCGGATTTTTGCCGGTGAAGTGTGTTCAAAACGTCGGGTGTGATGATGTAGCGACCGATGACGGCGAGATTGGAAGGCGCATCAGCAACAGCTGGCTTTTCAACCATGCCTTTGACGGTGGCAAGTTCGCGGTTGGCGTCTTCGACATCGAGAATACCGTAAGACGACGTCATGTCGCGCGGCACTTCCATCGTGGCAACCATGGAGCCGCCGGTTTCCTGATAGGCGTCTGTCATTTGCTTGAGGCACGGCGTTTCGGCCGCGATCACGTCATCGGGCAACATAACGGCAAATGGCTCGTTTCCGATCAGACGGCGCGCACACCAGACGGCGTGACCCAGACCCATTGGCTTGTGTTGGCGAATATAGGCGATGGCGCCGCTGTCCATGTTGGTGGACTTGAGCGTTTTCAGAAGCTCGTCATTGCCCTTTTTGCGTAGGGCATTTTCAAGCTCTGGCGCATGGTCGAAATAGTCTTCAAGCGCGGATTTCCCCCGCGACGTCACAAAGATGAATTCCTTGATCCCGGCTTCGCGGGCTTCATCGATGGCGTATTGAATGAGCGGTCGATCGACCAGCGTCATGATTTCTTTGGGGACTGATTTTGTCGCGGGTAGGAACCGCGTGCCCAACCCGGCTACTGGGAAAACAGCTTTGGTTACTCGTCTCTTCAATTTAGGCACCTTTACCTCTCACAGATGAAATGGCCGGACCATCCCCAATCCAACCAACACACAATTTCCACGCTTCGGGTCAAACATGACTGCCCACCCACTCCCCGAGCCGGTTAATTTTGGTCTATCCCTCGTTGCATTTCAACTCGGCGGATCTCTTCTTTCATGCGCTTTGCAAATCTGCACCACCTGAACAGGCGATTTTCCCGGTCGCTTCTTCCGAACTGGCCACCCGTCTGGACCCAGACGCCGCACTCGGAATATCGCACATGATGGCGCACGGGAGTTAAAGAAAAGCTGAAGAAACTAACTCTTTTGCCGCTTTTTGCCCGCAGCGATGCTGTTGCTAATTTTGCTTTGCGTCGCAGAAGTCTTGAGGAAATCACGTCACAGCCGGGCTGAAGGACGGGAAACGGCACAAATGCCCCTTCCGCGAGGTCATTCAGAGCGGCGAGCGGGGCAAGCGGCTCTGATGCGCCCTGATCCCAGCCATTCGCCAAATCAGTGAGTAGATTCGAAACATCTCGGGGTTCGCATGTGCCTTGAATCAAATGTCGTTCAAGGCGGCCTTTCTCTCTCAGAAACAAACGGTCCCAAATCTCGGAATTGTCCGCACCCGGGTGACGACGCAGGAAAATCGCGGTGCTGCGGCCTATGTCAAAGAGCTGCTTTGGGCGGCGCGCGGCGGTGCGACGCGGCGAGGGTGCAAACGTGTGATGAACCTCTGCATGCGGCGCGACACATGCGCGATACCCGGCGTTCATCAGGCGCATCGAGATGTCCGTGTCGTCAAGATAAAACCGAAATGCCGGGTCGAACCCGTTCAAAGCGAGGAGCGCATTGCGACGGATAACGCAATTGGTTCCGATCAGTTTTAGCGCGCGACCAGTGGCTAAGTCGGGCGCACAGGGCGCTGAGTTCGGGGACGGTTCGCTATGGGTTTCGGCCTCGTTGTCGACGGAGGCCGCGCGGCTTTGAAAGCTAATGCCATTGCGACCCCTCACATAACCGACGGAGGCATCAGCGGACGTTGCCGCGAGCGCCTCGATATGGCGCTGAAGCCAGAGGGGTTCGGGAACCGCGTCATCATCGATGAAGGCGACCCACTCGCCCTTTGCTATTTCGATGCCACGATTTCGAAGCGTTGCGACGTTGGCTTCGTTCACGATCAGAAGCGTGGTGTCCGGCGCGGTCGGATGCGCGCTTGCGGCAGCATGGCCGGGGCCGTCGGTGACGACGATGACTTCGAACGCGGGATAATCGAGCTGTGAGAGGGCGGTGAGGCATCGGCTGAGCCATGCGGGACGGTTCTGGCTGACAACCACGACGCTGATCGTCGCGTCATCTGCCACCCGCCCTGTCACGCGTCAGCCTGACTTCAATGTGACGCTGGGCGCATAGGCGAGGAAATAGGGATTGCGAAATCCGGGCTTTCCATAGGCGAGCGGTTTGTGATCATCGGCTGTCACAACGTGACCTCCGGCCCCACGCAAAACGGCGTCCCCGGCGGCTGTATCCCATTCCATCGTCGGGCCAAGGCGGGGGTAAAAGTCAGCCTCGCCTGCTGCCACAAGGCAAAATTTGAGCGATGAGCCGGCGGCGACCGAGTCAGACACGTCGTATCGGCCGATGTAGTCTTCAAGTTCCGGGCTGCGGTGCGATTTTGATGCGACGACACGCAATGCAGAATTGTCGGCGTTGCTGACAGAGATCGAGGATAGGTCGCCCATTTCATCGGCGGCAAAGGCGCCTTGCTCTTCGACTGCGCCGCCGTCGGCGGTGGTGAAGAACATGCGATTGCGCGCGGGCGCGTAGACGACGCCGAATGTCGGGATGCCGTTTTCCACGAGCGCGATATTGACGGTAAAATCACCGCGCCGCTGGACGAATTCCTTGGTGCCGTCGAGCGGATCGACGATCAGGAAGGTCGATGCGGAAAGATCGTGGGTCGCGGCTTGTTCTTCGGTGACCAAAGCAATGTCTGGGAAGCGCGCGCGCAATCCTGCGGAAATGACAGCATCCGCCGCCTCGTCGGCTTCGGTCACAGGGCTGTCGTCGGATTTGGCGCGGACGTCGAAATCGTCCCGGGCATAGACCTTCATTATTACGGCGCCGGCTTCAATCGCGAGCGCGCGACATGTTGCAACGAGGTCCTGTCGGTCAAATTCCGCCATCAATTCAATGTTCCATCTAGGATTAACACGCTCAGACGCTTATGCTGATTTGCGGGGGCAAAACAAGTCCGGGGCACAAGCCACCGGAAATATGGGCGAACTAAGATGTTCCAGGCAGAGCGCCGCATGACGCTGACAGAAGGTGCGTTCACCTTTTGCATGCTCACGTTTCACAACGCGGTTCGCGCGACGCGCAAGTCGCATCGAAACGCTGTTTTGGCGATTGTGATCAACATCGTGCAAACCGTTGTCATGGTCGGCGCGTTCCTTTTCATGTTTGATGTGCTTGGATTACGCGGTCTGGCAATACGTGGCGATTTTCTGTTGTACGTGATGTCGGGCATTTTCGTCTTTATCACCCATGTGAAGTCACTTGGGGCGGTTGCGGGCGCCGAAGGGCCGACCTCGCCAATGATGATGCACATGCCGATGAGCCAGCCGATTGCGGTTTGCGCCGCAGCGTTGAGCGCGCTTTACATTCAAACGACGTCGATGTTGGCGATCTTGCTGGCCTATCACCTGCTTTGGACCCCGATTGAGATCGATCAGCCCTTTGGTGCTGCGATGATGCTGTTACTGGCTTGGCTTTCAGGCTGTGCGGGCGGGCTTGTTCTGTTAGCGCTTAAGCCATGGTTTCCGCAAGCCACGAGCATCATTCAGCAGATCTACACCCGCTTTAATATGATCGCGTCCGGTAAGATGTTCGTTGCCAACCAGATGCCCGCGCATCTGATAGCGATGTTCGCGTGGAACCCTTTGTTTCACATCATCGATCAGGGGCGCGGCTATATCTTTGTGAATTACAACCCGATGAAATCGTCGCTGATGTATCCGATTGCGATGACGGTGGTGTTTCTGGTGATCGGCGCGATTGCTGTGGCCTATACCTCCCGGCATGTCTCGGTAAGCTGGAGCGCGGGCAGATGATCCGGACGATTGCTGTGATTCTTGTGCTCGCAACGCCAGCCATGGCCACACAAGACGGCTGGCCAGCGCTCTATGACGTGAGCGGCGTGGCGGCGGATGACGTTTTGAACCTTCGCGCCGGGCCATCCGTTTCAGAGGACATTATCGGAACGCTGTCTGCAGATACGACCGACGTCGAAGTTGTTCGCCCGAATGATGCAGGAACGTGGGGTTTGGTGAATTCTGGCGAGGGCTCTGGCTGGGTGTCGCTTGCATTCATGGCGCGCCAGGGCGGTCAATGGCACGGTCAGATGCCGAACGTCACCCAGTGTTTTGGCACCGAACCTTTTTGGTCTTTGAAGCAGGACGGGGCAACAATCGCGCTTTCGACGCCGTCGGAGGCCACACGGTCCGGGCTGATATCAGGGCGGTTTCGGTCGCAGACACGGGTCGACCGGTTTGCCTTTCAGGGGTCATTCTTTCCAAGCGATGCAGGAGAGCGCGACGTTTTGCTGAGCCTGCGCACCGAAGCCTGTAGCGACGGAATGTCGGATCGCGCCTATGGCATTTCGGTCGATATGTTTCTGTCGGGTTCTGACGATCCGGAGGCAAATGGATTGTATTCGGGCTGCTGTACTATTGCGCCACTCGCAAAGTGATATTGAGCCGCCCGCCATCGGGCAGCAAACCGGACGAGCCAAAGCGAATGCGGTCAATGCCATGATAGGCGAGGCGCGCCGCACCACTGAGCACGAGAACATCACCGGATTTGAGCCAGTGGCTTACCGTCGGGTCGCCCCGGTTTTGCCCGCCAATCCGAAACAAACCGTCATCGCCAAGCGAGATTGAGACAACCGGCCACGTTGTGTTCGCCTCGTCCCGGTCCTGATGCAGGCCCATCCGCGCGCCTTCGCCATAGAAGTTCACAAGGCAGGAATCGGGATCGCGCGCTGCGCCGGAAGTGGCTCTCCAGATATTCAGAATGGCTTCGGGTATGTCGGGCCAGGACGCGCCGCTTATGTGCCTCTCGGCGTAACGGTACCCCGATCGATCCGTCATCCAGCCCACGTCACCGGCGGCCGTCATCTGAACGCTCATTCTGGCACCGCTGGGCGTCTCGTAACGTTGAAAAGGGGCCCTTTTGGCGACGTCCCTGAGGTCTGCGACAAGCGCTTTTTGGGCAGAAGCGGCGAGCCAACCCGGCCAGAGCGTCGCCCCCAAAAGATCGACACTTGGCTGATCTGTTCCTGCAAACAGGTCAGTCATTGAAAAGAATCCTCTATATAAGCCTCAAAAGCAGGCATCCGACCGCTTGCAGCGTCATATTCACCTCCCTATATACCCCACGAAGCCGTGAACACCTTAGCGGGTTTCACATTTTCCTTGGGATGGGACCATCAGGTGCCAAAACGGGCCTGCGTCCCGAACATCGCCGAACTAGAGGATTAGAGCATGGGTAAAGTTATTGGTATCGACCTTGGGACAACGAACAGCTGCGTTGCCATCATGGATGGTTCACAGCCCCGAGTAATCGAGAACGCCGAAGGCGCGCGCACGACACCGTCGATCGTCGCCTTCACAGACAGCGAGCGCCTTGTTGGTCAGCCCGCAAAACGTCAGGCCGTCACAAACCCCGAAAACACTGTTTTCGCGGTGAAGCGTCTGATCGGTCGTCGTGTTGACGATGCCGAAGTCACGAAAGACAAGGACATTGTTCCTTACAACATCGTAGACGGCGGCAATGGCGACGCATGGGTCGAAGCCGGTGGTGAGAAGTATTCACCGTCGCAGATTTCGGCCTTCACGCTGCAGAAGATGAAAGAAACCGCCGAGAGCTATCTTGGCGAAGACGTCACACAGGCCGTCATCACGGTGCCTGCGTATTTCAACGACGCACAGCGTCAAGCCACGAAAGATGCCGGTAAGATCGCCGGTCTTGAAGTGCTTCGGATCATCAACGAGCCGACTGCGGCTGCGCTTGCCTATGGTCTCGACAAGAAAGAAACGAAAACCATCGCGGTCTATGACCTTGGTGGTGGTACGTTCGACATCACGATCCTTGAGATCGACGACGGCCTTTTCGAGGTGAAATCTACCAATGGTGACACGTTCCTTGGTGGTGAAGACTTTGACATGCGCATCGTCAACTATCTGGCTGCTGAGTTCAAAAAAGAGCATGGCGCGGATCTGACCAAAGACAAGATGGCGCTTCAGCGTCTGAAAGAAGCTGCCGAGAAAGCGAAGATCGAACTTTCATCGTCGACACAAACCGAAATCAACCAGCCGTTCATCTCGATGGACGCCAATTCCGGTCAGCCGTTGCACATGGTTATGAAACTGACCCGTGCGAAGCTGGAATCGCTGGTCTCTGATCTGATCAAGAACTCGATCAAGCCATGTCAGGCGGCGTTGAAAGACGCAGGCCTGTCCACGGGCGACATCGATGAAATCGTATTGGTTGGCGGTATGACGCGTATGCCGCGCGTGGTCGAGGAAGTGACAAAGTTCTTCGGCAAAGAACCACACCAGGGCGTGAACCCTGATGAGGTTGTTGCGATGGGTGCGGCCATTCAGGCTGGTGTTCTGCAAGGTGACGTGAAGGACGTTGTTCTTCTCGACGTGACACCGCTTTCCTTGGGTATCGAAACCCTTGGTGGTGTGTTCACACGCCTGATCGACCGGAACACAACGATCCCGACGAAGAAATCTCAGGTTTTCTCGACTGCTGAAGACAACCAGAACGCCGTGACACTGCGCGTGTTTCAGGGTGAACGCGAGATGGCTGCGGACAACAAAATCCTCGGTCAGTTCAACCTTGAAGACATCCCGCCAGCACCACGCGGTATGCCACAGATCGAAGTGACGTTCGACATCGATGCCAACGGCATCGTGTCTGTTGGGGCCAAAGACAAAGGCACCGGCAAAGAACAGAACATCACGATCCAAGCGTCCGGTGGTCTGTCTGACGACGATATCGAACAAATGGTACGCGACGCCGAAGAGAACGCAGATGCCGATAAGGCACGCCGCGAACTCGTCGACGCCAAGAACCAAGCGGAAAGCCTGATCCATTCGACTGAAAAGTCCATGGAAGAGCACAAAGAGAAAGTCGATCCGACAACAATCGAAGCCATCGATCTGGCGATTGCTGCGCTGAAAGAC
>CALLWO010000232.1 GCA_938016355.1 uncultured Boseongicola sp.
TCCCAATGGCCAGAAGTGCAAGTGTTCGCGCCCGACCTTTACGCGGCCAGCCGTGCGGGGCGCATTGAGGCTGGATTACCGCTTTGGAAACGGCTCGCTTACGTCGCGATTACGCGGGCAGAAAGTCGGTTGCATTGGGTAACAAGGTATCGTCTAGCGCGGCCGCAAGCGCCCCTTACGACGAGCGACCTCGTAGCACCTGCAGTACCGTTTAAGCTCACTTCCGAAGAGCCCGAGTAAGTACTTAGATGCGTATGAGCCTGAAAACCGCCGAAGCCAACCAGCCTGCTGCAATTGCGATTGCCAAAGACATCAAGCCGTAAAGCAATGGCTGTTGGCGAGAAAGATTGAACAGAAACTGCTCAAGCCCGACCTTCCGGACATCAATAGAGCCTTCATGAACGTCGATCACATTGCCACCTCGCGTAAGAAAGAAACGCGTGGTGTAATCTCCTTCTGTTAGGTTCGCAGGAAGAGTTATTGTTGTCTTGAACAGTGTGTCTTCAGTGACTTCGACGCCGCCAATATTCGTGAAATATGCATCAGCCTTCCCGCGAATGCGGATCAGAGCATCTACAAAGTCGGTGCCGTCCGTCCGCTCAAGACCGACCGCACGAATTGCCTTATCTATCGAGACGTGGTGGCGAAGATCCTCGACCTCGGATATCGCGCTGTGCCAATCAGATGATGTCGCCACGGCATAGAACGACGGTGCTTCATCAATTTCCACGGCAGCGGTGTTGATCCAGATTCCAAAACGCTTGTCTTTGCGTCGGATTGTCAGCGGTGACTTTGGGCCTTCAACGGTCACGATAACTTCTAACGGTGGGCCTTCTGGCAAGGCTGCTTCGCGCTTAACCGCACCAAAGATCAATATCTCTGATCCGTCAAAGTTCGTTGTGATCTGGATGCTGTCTTGGCTCAGACCCGCGACAACTTCTTCGGCATGCGCCGGGAGTGCCAAAGCAAATAAGAGGGCCAGAAGGCGTACCATCAGTGTGCCCCTGCAGCGCCGAGCGAGTATAGCTCAGACGGCATAATCAACAAATCAAGCGCCAACTTTCCGCAAACGACGAGCACCATCAGTGCCAGAAGAATGCGCAACTGTTCTGCCTTCATACGTGCGCCAATTCGGGTGCCAATTTGCGCGCCGATCACACCGCCAACCAAAAGCAAAACCGCAAGCATGACATCAACGGTAAAGTTGGTCGTCGCATGTAAGAGCGTTGTAAAACCTGTGACAAAGATAATCTGGAAAAGCGACGTTCCAATCACAACCTTCGTCGGCATCCCAAGGATGTAGATCATCGCCGGCACCATAATGAAGCCGCCGCCAACGCCCATAATCGCAGCAAGGATGCCTACGAAAAGCCCCACGACCAATGGTGGAATGACCGAGATATAAAGACCGGATGTCCGGAACTTCATTTTGAATGGCAATGCGTGAACGAAGCCGTGTTTTTTGCGTGCTGGAACACCGCCGCCGTTTCGTGTCTTTCGTAGAGCGTTCAGGCTCTCGACGAACATTAATGAGCCAATGATGCCCAAGAATACAACATAGCAAAGTCGCACCAACAGATCGACTTGCCCCAGCGCTTTGAGCGCATTGAAAAGTTGGACGCCGAAAGCAGCGCCAATCAATCCACCAACCAAAAGCACGGTGCCCATTCGGAGATCGACCGTCTTGCGCCTGAGATGCGCAAGAACGCCCGAGAAAGAAGATGCAACGATTTGGTTTGCTTCAGTCGCAACCGCTACGGCTGGCGGGATCCCAATGAAGAACAAAAGCGGTGTCATGAGGAAGCCGCCGCCAACGCCGAACATGCCAGAAAGCACGCCCACCATGCCGCCAAGGCCCAACAGCAAGAATGCGTTGACCGATACTTCGGCAATGGGAAGGTAAATCTGCATGACCTTCCCTTACGCCCGTCATGCCCTTGGCTTCAACGGCCAAATGCTGCGCCGCAGTAAGTCCAGCTGCGACAAATCGGAGCGATCAAGTCCAAACAGGTTTAGCGTTCTTTGACATAGGGTTCGCCGCCCGCGCGGGGTGGGATCGCTTTTCCGACAAAGCCGGCGAGAATGACGACGGTCAGGATATAGGGCAGGGCGTCCAGCAATTGCCCTGGGACGTTGACCTGCACCAATGCTTCGACGGCATCTGGGCGTAGCGAAAGGGCTTGCAGAAATCCAAACAGAAGACAGGCCCAAAGCGCGTACCATGGCCGCCATTTGGCAAAAATCAGAGCTGCCAGCGCGATAAATCCACGTCCCGATGACATGTCTTTGACGAAACCAGCTTGTAGGCCAGTGGCCAAATAAGCGCCTGCCAATCCGCAAAGAATGCCACAAATCCCCACAGCTACGTAACGCAATCCAACGACGCTTACGCCAGCGGTGTCCACAGCAGCGGGGTTTTCGCCCACGGCACGAAGCCGCAAACCAAACCGCGTTCGGAACAGCACGTACCAAGTGAGAGGCACAGTCAGGAAACCGACGTAAACCAGGATCGAATGACCAGAGATGAGCTCTCGGTAAATAATGCCCAGCTTGTCGTCACCCATCTGATCGGCAAATGGCAACGTGATCTGGTTGAAGCGCGCGTTTGGACCAAACTCACTCAAAGATGGCGTGCGCCCACCTTGGCTAAACCAATCCTGAGCAATCAGAACAGTCAGGCCCGCGGCCAGAAAATTTATTGCGACACCAGAGATAAGCTGGTTTCCGCGAAATGTGATCGATGCGAGTCCGTGAATGACGCTGAGCGCGACAGATGCCCCGATCCCAGCGGCAAGCCCGATCCAGACGTTCGCGGTCAGCGCAGCGATTGCTGCCGAAAAGAAAGCGGCCGCAAGCATTTTGCCCTCAAGGCCGATATCAAAAATACCGGCGCGCTCGGAGAAAAGCCCCGCAAGGCACGCGAACAAAAGCGGGATAGCAAAGCGAACCGCTGTGTCCGAAATTTGAATGACGGTCAGAAAATCCATTGTCTGTTACTCCGCCTGCTTTTTGCGAAACAGAAGGAAAAAACGTTCCAATGGCATCCTCACCATATTGTCCAACGCGCCTGTGAACAAAATAACCAAGGCCTGAATCACAACGATCAATTCACGCGGGACGTTGGTCCAAAGACTCAATTCGGCGCCGCCCTGATAAAGAAAGCCAAAGAGCAACGCTGCCAAAAGAACGCCAAAGGGATGAGATCGACCCATCAAAGCGACGGCAATGCCTATGAAGCCCGCACCCTCTACAGAGTTCAAAACCAACCGCTCGGCTTCGCCCATCGCAGTATTAATAGCCATCATACCGGAAAGCCCGCCTGAGATGAGCATCGCAATCATTATGATTTTGGTGGGCGAAATGCCGGCATAAACTGCCGCGGGCTCACTGTTGCCATAGGCTCGGATTTCATAGCCCAGACGCGTGCGCCAAATCAAAATCCAAACTCCGACACAGGCCAGAAGTGCAAGAAAAAAGGTCACATTGGCAGGTGCGCCGCGGAAAGCGGGCTTGTCGCCAAACGAGAACATGTCCTGGAATGTGGGCAGATGTGTTCCGATTGGGAACTTGGCTGTCGCAGGATCCATCGCGCCCGCCGGTTTCAGTACCTCGACAAGCAAATAGACCAACAATGAACCGGCGATGAAGTTGAACATGATCGTCGTGATGACGATATGGCTCCCCCGTTTGGCCTGCAGATATGCCGGAATCGCAGCCCAAGCTGCGCCAAACACAGCGCCGCCGAGCAAGGCAAACGGCAATGCTATCGTCCAATGAGGCCAGGGAACGTAGAGGCAAACAAGCGCGACCCCAAGTCCCCCGAGCATTGCCTGGCCTTCGCCGCCGATATTGAACATCCGGGCGTGAAAAGCGACCGCCACAGCGAGCCCTGTGAAGATGAAATTGGTTGCGTAATAAAGAGTATACCCCCAACCGTATGAGGATCCGAGCGCGCCAGTAACCATGGTATTTAGCGCTGCCATCGGGTCTTCACCGATCGCGATGATGACACCCGCTGACAATACGAACGCGATAAGAATCGAAATAAGCGGGATCAGAAGGGCGTCAGCCCATTTTGGCATCACATCCATCGTGTCACGCTCCTTTGCCGGGGTTTCCAACGCGCAAAGCGCCAGACGGGGCATCTGCGGTCGGGACGCGCCCAGTGTCTGTAACC
>CALLWO010000233.1 GCA_938016355.1 uncultured Boseongicola sp.
CAGTGATCCAAGTTGCCCAGCGCGCGCGGCGCTGGTCGTACTGCTGCTCGATTTGCGTTTCTGCTTGTTGTCGACAGCTTTTGCGATGATCCCAATGGCCACGGCGCCCGCGATGATCTTGGCAAGATCATTCTCGTCGGCTTGAGCGGTCGTCGGAATAGCCAGGCTTCCGGCAAGTGCTAGGCTGGTAATGATCGCGGTAACTCGTTTCATGTGGCACCCCCCAAAAAAGGCGTTGGTTGCGTTGCGGCGTGTCTCAAGAAGAGTGCGCCGGTGTTGGAATTGATTTGGGGTCAGAGGGGCGAGACAAACAATATCGTGGCGCTGTTATGCGATAACAGACACAGATACCGTCGTTGTTATTGATTTTCACATGCTCAGCGCACAGGGTCAGTCTCATGAAGACACGATCATCTATAATCTTGGCCGTATTCGCCCTTCTCGCATCGACACAGATCGCATCAGCGGCCTGTTTTGCAGACTATAAGGCCAAGACCGAAAACCCGCTAAAGCTTCACTATGGCGTCATTCAGGTTGACGTCAGCCCGTGCGCGATGTCCAACAAGGTAGAACAAACAGTCAAATCCCGAGTCGCCGCGGGTGGCTGGACACTCTTGCAAGTTCAGTCGGTTTTTGAAGACAGCGGTCTGGAGGCACGGAAAAAGGATGCGGGAGCCTATTTCCTCCGTTTCTGAAGCACGCGCGGCGGGGGCTCGCGTTGTAGCTCTCGGTATTGGCGCGGTTGTCCTCATTCTGGCAGCGGCGGCCGGTTTTCTGCTGTGGCGATTGCCTGACGCGAATGCGTTCAACGAGAAAGTTGAACGGCTCTTCATCGAGAATGCCGATCTGACGTCAGCCGCCGAAATAAAACTACTGGAAATCCTCGCTCAATCCGGCACCGCCTTCTCAGAAGTTCTTGGCAGCTATCGCGTGGTGATTTTCGTTCTTTTGCTGTTTGCCACGGGCTTGCTTATTGCTTGCCTTGTCTTTGTTGTGACCATTCTTTTGCTGAACCGTCGCATTGGCACCATTGAAAAGCAGGGAATTCAGGTTTCATCTCTGGTCATTGCGCGCGATGAAAACGTCGTTGTTCTAAATGATATGGAATTCAAACTCACCGGCGCGGCAATTGAAACACTCTCGGTTCTGGCCGAAGCGCGGATGGACGGTGATGTACTTTCAGGCGCGGCGATCGAAGGCATGATATCAGGGCGCGACCCCTCGGAATGCGAAGAAGCGGCAGGCGCCACGCGGATCAAACGGCTTCGCGATGCATTGGGCAACCAAATGGTGGCCGAGTTGCTGATCAAAACTGTTGCGCGGCAGGGCTACATCCTATCGATAGACCAAAACGCGATTCGCATGACCTAAACCGGCTTGTGCCCGTCCCGATATCGAACCTCGCGCTGCGGGAACGGAATTTCGATGTCAGCCGCCTTCAGTGCATTCCAAATCAGGAAACGCACTTCGGACGTGTATTTGTTCTTACCGTCATCAATTCCTTCGACCCAAAATTCAACGCCGAAATCGACACCGCTGTCGCCAAAACCGCGCAGTTCACAATCAGGCTCTTCAGGGTCCAACAATACGGCTGGGTGCTTTTTCACGGCTTCGGTGATCAATTTCGGGATCAGATTTATGTCGGTATCGTAACTGACCGAAAACTCCACTTCATAACGATTGCCAGACCCAGCATCCGACCAATTGGTGATCCTTGAGATGATGAAGTCTTCGTTCGGAACCACAATCCATTTCCCGTCAAATGTCTCAAGGATCGTCGCGCGCGCGCCCATCTTGATGATCGTACCGCTTTCCCCGCCATCGAGTTCGACAAAATCCCCAACCGTAGCTTGCCCTTCAAGCAGCAAGATGATTCCCGAGATAAAGTTGGACGCGATCTTTTGCAGGCCAAAACCCAAGCCAACGCCGACTGCACCACCCAGCAGAGCAAGCGCGGACAGATCGAGCCCCATAATGTTCAGAAGCACCAATCCGACGACGGCAAAGATCCCTAGCTCAAACGCTTTCGCCGCCAGTTCCCGTGTCGGAACCCGGATGGTCTCCTGCGCGCGGATATAATTCGTTCCGTGATCCGCCGACCATCGCCCAAGCCAAAACAACACAGAGCCCGCAACCAAGGCCCGCGCGATTGCGAGGAATGAAAAGTTGATCTTGCCCATCGCGATGCCATTAGTAGCAAGAATGGCAAGAACCGGATCGAGAAGTCCAAGAACGTAGATGCCCGCAATAGGAAGCGCCACATAACGGCCAAGCGTCTTAAGAAACGGATCAGTGATTATGTCGTTGACCACACGTCGGACCGCCAAAAAGACAAATATCCGCTTTCCCAACGCAATCACCGCGCCCGACCCGAAAATCGACCGCGTGACCTGTTCGCCGACAGCGGTAAATGCATAGGCCAGAAGCGGAAGCAGCAAAGGCAGAAACAAAAGCGTAAAGCGGCGGACGTTAGCAAAACTAGTGTGGTTCTCGACCTCGGGTCGCACGAAACGGTCCACGCGTGGCCGTGCCCAGGCTGATACCACAACGGCCAGTAGATACGCGCCCACCAAAAGGCCGAATTGCGCATACGCTGCAGGCGAAGTGATCCACTCAAGCGCAATTGTCTGAGTTTGAAGCGCGTAGCGTTCCAACGTTTCAATCATAAGCTGAAACCCTTGTTTCTATTGGCGTTCCCGCATCCAAATATGACGCACCAACCAGTTTTTTCCCATTATGGCCCAGGTGAATAGCCCCTAAATTCATACATGTCGGGTCGGCATCGATCATCCCCGTTGTCCCATGGCCCGGCCCCCCTAATCGTGAGACACCGTTGTCTCGCGATTGGGGCGGAAAATTCCGTGTGTAAGAACGCGACCTTTTATGAGTGGGGGAAGCACTGGCAAGGTGCTGAGGTTGGTCAGTTACATGGCCGTAGTTCCGGGGACCGAGCGATGTTCGTTCGGTCCCCATTTTTTTGAAATAGCCCTTTCAGTTACCCGAAGATCACTTACCCTGAAGGTGAAGTTTCATATCCATCAGGATCTGCTGAAGAGCGTTTGTTTCGTCCAAAAGCCGTTTGGTCTCGTTGAGCGAAATAACACCGTCTTCCATCGAGTGATTGTATTCGCCCATCAGCGTCGCAAATCGCTGGGACAGTTTGATCACGTCGCTGTTCAATTGACCTGTCGGATCGGTGCGTTCTTTGTCGTACTCCAACTGTAGTTGCTGAAGTTCGGCAAGAGCTTTTGTCACAAACGGAATCGTCGCCACACGTTCCAATTCCAAAAGCACGTTTACCGGGATGTAGCGATCCGAGTTCTCGGGTGCCAAAGATGCATATCGCCCCAAAGTCGCTTTCGACTTTCCGGACGTTTCACACGCCTTTGCAAATCCGATATCTTTGATCAACGCATCTGTGTGGCGTTTCAGATATTCTCCATAGGCGGCGCGATCATCAGGTTGCGTCGTCATGTTATTTCCCTTTTCGGCCATCCCCATTGCCGTGAGTCTTCCATAATTGAAACATTTGGCTTTGCCTATCTAGAAGTTATGGGTGCGATTGCGGTGACTTGGCGGCCCCGATAGGAGTCGAACCTATGACCTACCGCTTAGGAGGCGGTTGCTCTATCCTCTGAGCTACGAGGCCGCTGGCCTTTTGTCCCGGTTTCGCATTGCGCTGGCAAGTCGATATCGGAGAACACACCGATTTTCATAGAGCAGAGTTCTCGACGCAGGCAGATAAATGGTTGATATATATCAGAACACCAATGCGGCAGCCTGTGTAGACCTGTATCATGACCGACAAGAAGATTATTCCCATGACTGATGATATCGAAATACCACCGCGCCGCCCGTTGACGTTACGAGATGTCTCTGAGGCATCCGGTGTAAGCGAGATGACTGTCAGTCGAGTGTTGCGAAATCGCGGGGACGTTTCGGCGGCAACCCGAGAGAAAGTGCTCAAGGCGGCCAAAACCCTTGGTTACGTCCCGAACAAAATCGCCGGATCGTTGGCCTCAAGTCGGGTGAATCTCGTGGCGGTAATTATCCCGAGCCTTTCCAACATGGTGTTTCCGGAAGTTATGACCGGCATCAGTGAAGTTTTGGACGACACGCCTCTGCAACCGGTCGTCGGCGTCACCAATTACCTTCCTGAGAAAGAGGAAGAAGTGCTGTTCGAAATGCTGTCGTGGCGCCCGTCAGGTGTCATTATCGCCGGACTCGAACATTCCGACGCGAGCCGTGCGATGCTCGCGGCAGCAAGTGTCCCGGTTGTTGAAATTATGGATGTCGACGGTCAACCGGTGGATGCGATGGTTGGGATAAGCCATCGTCGTGCTGGGCGTGAAATGGCCCGCGCCATCGTAAAATCCGGCTACGAAAACATCGGGTTTCTCGGAACGAAAATGCCGCTCGACCATCGCGCCCGCAAGCGCTTCGAAGGCTTCACCGAGGCGCTTGCCAAAGAAGGCTTGGAAGTCATGGATCAGGAATTTTACTCCGGTGGATCCGCCCTGGCCAAGGGTCGCGAGATGACTCAAACGATCCTCGAACGATCTCCTGATATAGATTTCCTCTATTATTCCAACGACATGATTGGCGCCGGTGGATTGCTGTATTGCCTCGATAATGGAATCGACGTTCCCGGTGACCTCGGACTCGCAGGCTTTAATGGTGTCGAACTGCTGCAGGGTTTGCCCCGAAAGCTAGCAACGATGGACTCCGGTCGTTTGGAAATCGGGCGCAAAGCTGCCGAGATCATCGCAGGGCGCATTGACGGCTCCATCGAGACAGAAAGCCAAACTGTCGAACTCACGCCCAAATTAGAGCCAGGTGACACGTTGCGGCGCTGGAAACGCTAAAAACTTACTCGTATTCGCACGAAAATTAGCGCGCTCTTAGCGAGCGCAGTAACGTCGTATTTATTCTTAGCCTGCATCTCATTGAGCGCGTCAAAGCAGAGGGGCTTGCTCTGACGTGGTTCGCAATGAACCTAATGTGAGAGAGGTGGTTATGTTTCTTTGTGCCATTTGGCGATTGCTTTGGAGTCTTCAAGCGTTTTGTCTATTCTTGGACACGCTCCTTCCAAAATATACACCTAAGCTGATCCCTGTTTGGAAGGACACATCATGTGTCTGATCTGCGCGGAATTTGAACCTTGGCTCCCGGAGTGCGGCTTTGACACAACGCGCCCTTCGGTCGATGACCGCACTGGAACATCTAGCAACGACACGCCCGTCTACACGATGGATCAAATTGCTCTGCAACTGACCGAAGGGTATTGGGGCGGCACATCCTACGCTTTTGATGTCGCGCCGGGTGGCACGCTTACTGTGGACCTCACCGGATTGACTGTGGACGGTCAAAACATGGCCCGCCAGGCCCTCGATGCCTGGACCGATGTCACCGGGATCAATTTTTCGGAAACAGATCCGTCTCAAGGAAGCGCAAGCGCGACCATAACTGAGGGACCAGACGCCTCATCGGGTACATTAACGGCCTACACCATGGACGTCGGAGAAGACTTCACGGGCAACCTGTCTGCGGGGGCGGATCGCGATTCCATCGCAATATCACTTTCGGCTGGCGAAGCTATTACGATTGCGCTTTCGGGCGATGACAGCAGTGGCAACGCGCTTGCTGATCCGTATTTACGGCTTCGCGACAGCGCCGGCATCGTTATCTTGGAAAACGATGATCTGAACGGCGACGACAGTTTCATTTCCTTTGAGGCACCGATCTCGGGCACCTATTACTTACAGGTCGGATCCTACGGCGACGCATTTGCGGGCGATTACCGCATTGAAGTGCGCGAAAAGATTTCCAGCCCCGATATCCGCTTCGACGATGAAAGTTCGGGTGCCTATGCGCAATTTTGGACGTCCGGCGGCAACATCACGCGTTCGACGATCAATATTGATGACGGATGGGCCGGCGGCGCGGACCGTACAGATGGCTACTTCTTCCAGACCTATTTGCACGAAATTGGCCACGCTTTGGGTCTTGGACATGCCGGAAACTACAACGGATCGGCCACATACGGCGTTGACAACGACTATCAGAACGACAGCTGGCAAGCGACTGTGATGTCGTATTTTCATCAAACCGAAAACCCCAGTATCGACGCAAGCTTCGCCTACGTGATCACACCGCAAGTCGCAGATATCCTTGCCATTCAAAACCTTTACGGCACGCCTACAACGACGCGAACCGGGGACGACACCTACGGCAACAATGCCACCACCGAGACCTATCTTGACAGTGCACTCGATCTGTCAAATCCGGTGAGCTTTACTGTATTTGATAGCGGTGGCGCCGACACATTTGATTTCGGCGACTATGGAAATGATCAGGTGCTAGATCTTCGGCAAGAAGCATATTCCAGCTTAGGCGGATTGACCGGAAACATCGGCATCGCGCGCGGCACCGTAATTGAAAGCGGAAAGACCGGCGATGGTGACGATACACTGACCGGGAACAGTGCCGACAATGGGTTAACGGCCGGTGGTGGCGATGACACCGCTGCAGGTGGTGGCGGGCACGACGCCATCGCTGGCGGTTCAGGTAGAGATGACGTCTCGGGCGACGAAGGTCGCGATCTTGTTGCAGGAGGAACCGGGAATGATTCCTTGGACGGGGGAGACGACGGCGACCTGATCTTCGGCGACGACATCACTTTACTCGAACTCACTGATCTTTTTCCAACATGGACACCTCCCGCAGATGCTCAAAACTATCTCGATGACGGTGAACTGCTTGCGCTTTGGGACGACATTCTGTTTGACGTCTACGCAATCGCATAACGGCAATCAGACGATGTCATCACCATAGATCAAATCGCCGCCTGCGCCCCCATCGATATAGTCGTCGCCTTCTCCGCCAATCAACGTATCAGGCGCCGCACCACCATCCAGACTATCGTCGCCCGATCCGCCATCAAGGTCATCGAACCCGTCGCCGCCGATCAGGACGTCCTGACCCCCAAACCCGGACAACGCGTCGTCTCCGCCGCCGCCTTCTATTGTGTCGTCGCCAGCGCTCCCGTTCAGCGTATCGGCGAGAGGCCCGCCCGTAATCACATTTTCGACGGGCAAAAGCGGTGGTCGATCCACGTTCAGAATATCGGCGTTCGTCAAATCAGAAGCCGAAAGAGAGCTACCATCCGATGTGCTCAGAAGGATCGTCTCGCCCCCAAATGATAGCGTTGCCCCGCCTGATGTCGGCGATATTTCAAGTTGCGATATGTCATAGAGAAAATCGAAACTCGAAAGATCCAGCCGATCTACGCCCTTTTCGAAATCAACCACGCTGTCGGAAACGCCGTCAGCGACGAAGATAAAAAGGTCTTCCCCACTGCCTCCGGTCATCACGTCCGAACCGTGGCCGTCGACCAAAATGTCGTCACCAGCACCACCATTCATCGTTTCAGATTGATCCGATCCGATCAATTGATCTTGAAATGTGCTTCCATCCAGATTGGATCCGCTGCCTACCAAAACCGCTCCAAGTGATCCGATGTCGTAAGAAAGGCGCGTCAACCCAGGCTCCCATGCGGAGGCGACTAAGATTTGGAGTGCGCCCCCTTCAACCGTCAACGTCACCGATGACGGCCGTAGCAACGTGTTGGTGCCATCGTCCGCGACTGTGCTCAAATGCACCAAACGACCACCCGGCAATACGGTGAAAAGTGACACGCCCCCGTCGCCACCCCCGGCAGCGACAAAGGCGAAGTCGCCTGTCGTTATCGCATCAAGTGTGGTGACGGACTGAATTCGCGTCGCGCCGGAATCGAGAATGTGATCGGTGAGGCTGGGGATGGCAGCTGCATCCAGCGTCATTGTGGAAAGCGAAGAGCTTCCTGCACTTCCTAAAACAACAAGTGTCTCGCCCAGCCGTGAAATCACATCCAAGTCGCTTGGAACGCTGATAGGAAGGCCTTCGGCGGCCCCAAGCGCCGATTTTGCTTCCAATTCACCCGCGCCGGTAACCTGCGTTATCTGAATTCCGTTTTCAGACGCCGACGCACTCACATAATAGTCTGCGCCACTGATCTGAACATGCGCGCTTGCACTGACATCACCGAGGTAGGTTGTCGAACTATCGTCCAGCGTTGCTGCCCAAATAAGGCCTGAGCCACCTTCGCGGAACAATTCGATCCCGCCGCTTGCACGCCCGGAAACCAGCGAGGGGTCACCATTGATTTCAAGTGTTTGCGGCGCCGCCATCTGCGCGACGCCAGATTGAACAGTCTGACCGACAAGGGACCCGTCACTTCCAAGTGCCACAAAGGCTCCTGCGCTTGGATCCAGCCCCGAGAGCGTGAGATGAATATTCGCGCCGTGGACATATGTCCCAAGCAGCGGTTCAGATCCGGCGGCGAATGCTCCGTTCAAGCTTAGCACGTCAACAGCGGTCAGCGAACCGTCGGCATTGATTGTCACTTCGGCCAACGCGCTGTCGGTGCGCGAAAGCGCATAAAGCACCGTGCGCCCGCCGATCTCGACAATCAGCAAGTCGCTTGGACCCCACGCCAAACCAAGTTGCGGGCCCGTCAGCACTTGATTGACAGACATCTCTGTCACCGAAAACTCCCCAAAAATGGGGCATTGACTGCCCCCGCTCCGTGCGCAAGGGCCATACTTCGGCAATCTTGGTTAAGAAAAGCTTTCGAAACTCCGGAAAATTAACCAGAGATAATTTCGAACTTCGTGACGTCCACCATCCCGCGATCTGTGATTTTCAAAGCTGGTATGACGGGCAACGCTAGAAACGCCAGTTGCAAAAATGGCTCTTCCAAAGTCACGCCAAGAGATTGCGCAGCGTCGCGAAGTGCCACAAGGTGATCGCGCACGACCTCGAAGGGTTCTAAGCTCATAAGCCCAGCCACCGGCAAAGCAAGCTCGGCCAGAACCTCTCCTTCGCGCACGACGACAAAACCGCCGTCAATCTCGGACAGCCGGTTCGCTGCAAATGCAATGTCGCCGTAATCAACGCCGACGCAAACGATATTGTGGTGGTCATGACAGACGGTCGAGGCGATCGCTCCCGACTTCAAGCCAAACCCCTTAACGAACCCCGAGGCGATGTTGCCATTCTTGCCGTGGCGTTCGACCACCGCAATGCGCACAAGGTCCCGGCCTGGGTCTGGGCGTTTGTCGCCGTCTTCTATTGCGATTATTTCCGTCACATGCTCGGTCAGGATCTTGCCTTCAAGGATGCCGATGACCGGTGTCTCTTCTTGATTGCCGCCAGTGCGGAAATCCGATGCCGCAACACGCGGCGCATTAACCGATGAAAGCCCAACGATGGGCACTGATCCACGTTTTTCGAAAGCGGCGTGTGTTGCGGCCTGCCCGCCGCAGAGCACAAGTTGCGCATGACATCCTTCAAGACTGTCCAACGCAACAATATCGGCGCGTTTTCCGGGCGCAATCTGACCGCGATCTTTAAGTCCAAAGGCCTCGGCGGCAGAAAGCGAAGCCGCGCGATATGCCGCGAGCGGTGACGTGCCCCGCGCGATCAGAGTACGGATCATGAAATCGAGATGCCCGTGCTCAGCGATATCAAGCGGGTTTCGGTCATCCGTACAAAGGCACATGTAGGGAGAAGTCACATCGTTCAACAGCGGTTGGAGCGCCTCTAGATCCTTTGAGACGGACCCTTCGCGTATCAAAACGCGCATCCCTTTTTGCAGCTTTTCCAGCGCCTCTTCGGTCGTGGTGGCTTCGTGTTCCGTGCGAATTCCCGCGGCAATATAGGCGTTCAGATCGCGCCCTGACAAAAGCGGGCAATGGCCATCGATATGTCCGTCTTCAAACAGCCTGATCTTCGCCATCGCCCCCGGATCCCGTTGGATCACACCGGGGTAATTCATGAACTCCGCAAGCCCGATGGACGATGGATGCCCCATTAGATCGCCGATATCGCTTGCGTTTAATTCGGCGCCCGCCGTCTCCATATCCGTCGAAGGCACGCAGGAAGACAATTGAACGCGGATATCCATCAATGTGTGCTCGGACGCATCCTGAAAATAGCGAATCCCGGCTGCTCCGATGACATTTGCGATCTCGTGAGGATCGCAAATTGCCGTTGTGATGCCGCGCGGTGCCACGCAACGGTCGAACTCAAACGGCGTTATCAACGAACTTTCGATGTGAAGATGCGTATCGATAAACCCAGGCACCAAAATGAGCCCGTTCACGTCAATGACTTCAGCCGCCTGGTATTGCTCGGCAATCCCGACAATCGTGTCGCTGACAATTGCGACGTCACCATCAATCATCGCACCTGTCATAAGGTCAAAAACCTGCCCTCCGCGCAGCACCAGATCTGCCGGGACATCACCACGCCCGGCTGCAATGCATCTTTCTAAATCTGGGAGGGAGTGTTTTTTCATGGCCCTTTTGCGAGGTTTTTAACCAAACCCCAAAGCGCATCAGGAACGGGAACCGGGTCCAAGTGGCGACGGGTTCGTCCCGGAATGCGCACACCTTCATCACTTTCTACCGCGTCAATCACTCGCGCAAATCGCTCTGCCAACGCATCCGCATGCGTTGTGGGGTCGATCAGGATATAAAACTGGCCCAGATCATGAGGTGGTCCGCTTTCGAGTTTGAGCCCTTTCACATCCAGCGAATTCACGGACCCGGTCAAACCAGCGGCAAGACACTCCACTAAAAGACCCAGCGCCCAGCCTTTATAATTTGCTGCACTCACCAGTGCCCCACCCAAGGCAGCACTCGGGTCTGTCGTCGGGTTGCCTTCCGCATCGACGGCCCAGCCCAACGGAATAGTTTCACCTGCGGCTTTCGCCATTGTGATCTTCCCAAGCGCGACAGCAGCAGTGGAGAAATCTGCATGCATTGCTGGAGACCCGCCGCCTGGGATCGTGATTGCCATCGGGTTGGTGCCCAAGATCGGGGATTTTCCGCCCGGTCCCGCAACAATGGCTGACGCGTTGGTGACCCCAATCCCGATCAGGCCTTCTGCAGCGATCTGCTCGGTGAAGAACCCAAGCGATGTACAGGTGTGGGAATGGGCAATGGCCAAGCTCGCGATACCGTTCGCGCGCGCCGCCGCAACCGCAGCCGGCAACCCGGCCGTAAAGGCTGGTTGCGCAAAGCCAAGTTGCGCGTCGACCGTCACCGCACCCGGCCGAGGCGCGGAGACAACTGGTTCAACCGTCCCGTTCACCCGCCCAGAAACCAATTGGCGGCAATAGCTTTCCAGATAATAGAGCCCGCAAATGATGTTGCCGGTCTCTTCGGCACGGGCCACTGCGCGCGCCACGGCCTCCGCCTGAGGTTCCCCTGCGCCATGGCTACGAAGGGCTTGAAATGACATCGATTTGATTTCTGAAACGGATATTTCCATGCGACAGGCCCTATATTGGTTGTTGCAGATCACACTGACCGAAATGGGCCACGCGATGCAACCAAACATCCGCTGGAAATGGTCCTAGCGCTTTATGAACCGACGAATTTTTTGTTTCCAGGCACCAATTCAGCTCGAAACGCCAGACAGGTCTCCGGCCTCAATCCTTCGCACAAGAAGTGCACTCATCAAACCGGCGGCGGCCGTCAGGAACATCAAAGCCAAAACAGCCGGAACCGCATTCTCAGGCGTCGCAATTGCGCCTGTCAGGCCAGTAAATGCCGCCCCAAAGCCTGTGTTTATTGCGAGGTTTAGGCCTGACGCCGTGCCCACAAGGTTTGGTTCAACTGATATCGCACCGGTGTTGCTGCTCGGGATTGTAATGCCGTTTCCTATTCCAACAAATGCTGTACATGCAAAGAACAAAAACGGTGTCATAAGGCCGACCAGATAGATGCTTAAAGCTAAGCCAATGCCTGCCGTCGCGACGGAACGCCCCGTAATCATCATTTTTGGTAAACCGTGTCGCGCGCTATAGCGTCCAGCGATGAACGACCCAAGCATAAAGCCTCCTGTAATGCTCCCGATCAGCAGACCGACCCATGTTGCCGGTAATGCGAACACCGACCGTGCCACCAATGGCGCCCCTGCTAGAAAGATGAAAAACGAAGACGTCGAAAATGCGGTGCAAAGCGCATATGCCCAAAAACGCGGCATCTTTAGGATCGTCCATCGCGCCCCTTTAAAGTGCACTTTGCTTTGCGACGAAGGGTCAAGCGTTTCTCCAACATCAAGGTAGGTCGCGATCAACATCACAATACCCAAAATCGCATAAAGCTGGAAAATGGAACGCCAGCCGAAAAGGCTTTCCAATGTGCCACCCAGCATCGGCGCCAGCATCGGGGCGATAGCCATTGCCATTCCGATGTAGCCGATCACGCTCGCAGACTGTTCCTTCTCGTGGGTGTCGCGCACAATCACCATCGCCAATGATCCCCCCGCCGCAATACCGGCCTGCAGCATGCGGAACACAAGAAAGACCGTAATATCCTGAGCAATTGCGCAAACGAGCGATGCACCCGCAAACGCAGTGAGCGTAACGAGCAAAATGCGGCGTCGCCCATAAGCATCCGCAAACCGGCCCAGAACCAGATGCACCACTGCGGTAATCGCAAGATAGCCCGAAACCGCAAGACTCGCCGTTGCATAGCTCGCATTCAGATCGGCGGCGATGGCGGGCAACGAAGGAAGAAGCATGTTGAGAGAAAGTACTGACAAAGATGTCAGCAAAATCAACGTGATCCGGTGCGGCGGCGATTGGGCGGCGTAAGGCATATTTTCCACAATACGGGGCGGGAATGGTCGTCGGCTGTCTCCAGCGGATCAAACCCGTTCAAGGATCACTTCACAAGCGAGTTTCGGCGTTGCTTCGCCATTGAAGTCTGTCGCGGGCGCCTTGGATCTTCACGTAAACTTAGGTGTTTGAGATTAGCGTGTGCGGCATGACCAAATCGGGTGTCATTAATGCGCTTCATGTGCTGTTGCTGCCGCACGGTCCCATTGATTGGGTCGCGCGGTTAACAATCTGGTGCTCAATTACTTCTGTTCTTTTCTTGTCTGTCAAATCCGTTCTTGGCCTTGACGTTGAACTGCGCATCGATCTTGCGGTGATGTTCTTGACCTCGGCACCGCTTTTCCTCTGCGCGATGATTTTTGCCCGCCATTGGGACAAATCGCAAAAGGACCTTGCGAAGATTGCCGATACGGATGCGCTGACCGGTCTAATGAACCGCCGTGCGTTATTTGAGGCAATCGAAGCCTCCGACGAAGGGGCGCTTCTCATTATCGACATCGACCATTTCAAATTGGTGAATGATCGATATGGGCATGCCGTGGGTGACGCGGTTTTGGTGGCCATTGCGGATCACCTGCAACGCAACCTTCGAAGTGGTGATCTTTTGGGGCGCATTGGCGGGGAAGAGTTTGGCGTCTATCTTTTTGGGGCCGACAGCATGCAGGTCGACCTTCTTGGGGAACGGATCTGCAAGGGGTTCGTACTCTACAATGATGACGTGCCCTCCCCGATCAAAATTACGATGTCCATTGGAACGGCTTATTCGGCAATGTCACCTGACATCACCGAGCTTTATCGGCGTGCCGATGGCGCACTTTATCAAGCAAAACACAGTGGCCGGGCGCGACTGAACTTTTGGCAACCCCCCAATGCATCACGTGCGTGAATGCGGGGAAATGGCATGCTCCTGATCAGCGTGACTGTCGCTCAAACATTCAAGGAAAACGACTGTCTTTCGGTCCGGTTCTGGCTTTCGACGGGTGATTGCCGCAAATGTGCTGCTATAGCGCGTTTCATTTGGCGCCACCGGCCAAACGCTCCCACTTCGCAAATGTGTCTCGGCGACATGATCAGCAAGATACCCAAGATATTTTCCGGACTTCACCAGTAGGGCCAGGGCTTCTTCTTCCTGAACCCGAGCAGTACGAGTTGCGCCAAGAGATTGTCCGGCCTTCATGTTCGGCGAATTAAATCCATAGCCAGCATACTTGTGCGCTCCCAAATCCAACCTTTCGCGGATAGCTTCTTGATCCATGCCAAATAGCGCATGGCCGACCCCGCAATAGAGCGTCATTTGCTCTGAATAGAGTGGCGTGTAGTTCAAGAGCGACGATTGCCGATGAACAGGAACGATTGCGATATCCATTGATCCGTCGGTCACTCTCGATTCCAACACGCTGGGCGGGTCTAGCGCGATTTCCAAAGCGACATCGGGTGCAAGTTCGTCAAAAGCGCCAATAGCCGCATGAATTCTTGCGTTTGGGTTGGTGCTGGATTGGTCGAATACACCAAGCCGCAAAGTTCCTGTGAGATGAGTGTGGATATTGTCGATTTCAGATTGAAATCCATCGATTGAAGCCAGTAATTTCCGAGCAAATTGAAGGACTTGAGAGCCTTCTTGCGTCAGAGAAAACCCCGACGGACCTCGGTTGCAGAGCTTCAGTCCAATCCGCATTTCAAGGTCCGAGATGTGTTTGGAAATCGTTGAGCGTCCGATATTGAGCTCAAGTTCAGACGCTGCAAAGCCACCGCATTCGGTCACTGTAATAAACACGCGAACAAGCCTGATGTCGACGTCGCTGAGAGAGTGGATAAGTGCGCGTTTGGCCATCTAAAGTTTCCATTTTATGAAACTATACACGGCTATGTTGCCTGTTATCAAACCAGTTCTCCTTGCTATGATTTGACAAATCTGGGTCCTGCGTCACGCGCGACCTTTACAACAGGGAGAATAATAATGGCGCTTAAGCCTCCTCTATCAGAACTTCCGATCAAGACCGCAAACAGCGGATTTTACCGGGGGTTCAGCGTAAACGTGACCGTGGTCAGTAAGGTCATTATCAGCATGCTCGTGGTATGGTGCATCGTTTGGCCAACCCAAGCAGGAACAATACTTGGCAATTGGAACACCGCGATTCTGGCTCAGTTTGCCGCCTGGTACATTTGGGTTGTTACGGCATTTGTGATCGTCTGCATTGGGCTGGCGATCTGGCCAACAGCAGGGCGACTGAACCTTGGTGCCGATGGTGAAAAGCCTGAGTTTTCGAATTTTTCGTGGTTCTCGATGATGTTCGGCGCGGGTATCGGCGTTGGAATGTTGACTTGGGCTGTGGCCGAGCCGGTCGCACACTTCAACAATAACCCGTCCGTTATCCAAGGCATCACCACTTCACTCGATGCGGACAACGTGCGTACCGCGTATGTCTGGTCGTACCTTCACTGGGGCCTCGGCGCATGGGCCTGTTATGCTATCGCGGGTTTGTCACTGGCGTTTTTCAGCTATCGCCGGGGATTGCCGCTTACAATCCGATCATCACTCACACCTTTATTTGGAAAGTCTCTGTCCGGCACCACAGGTCATATCATCGACATCGTTGCCGTAGTCGCGACCATTCTTGGTGTGGCCCAAACACTCGGGTTCGGCGTTGAACAATTTGTAGCCGGTCTGACGAGAATTGGAATTGGCGGGCTTGCGATGGAAGACGGTTCGGCAACCACGCTCGGAATTGTCGTGGCGTTGCTTGTCATCATGGGGGCTTCAACCGTGTCCGCGCTTTCAGGCGTCGGCAAAGGTATCAAATGGCTGTCCAATATTAACATGGTGCTTTCGATCTTCCTCCTGAGCTTCTTCATCATTTTCGGCGCGACGTTCTTTGGTGCAGCAGCGTTCTTTGTTGGCATCTGGGACTATCTCGTCGCGCTGCCTTGGCTGAGCTTCAATGTCTATAGCTCGGATGGTGTCGAAGGATCGGAAGCGTTCCTTTTGACGCAATGGCAAGGCTGGTGGCCGGTATTCTATTGGGCCTGGTGGATCGCATTTGCCCCGTTCGTTGGTTTGTTCCTGGCACGCATTTCACGTGGCCGGTCGATCCGGGAATTCGTTCTTGGCGCGATGATCGTGCCATCGTTGATGTGCTTTGTCTGGTTCGCCTGGGCCGGCGGCACCGCCATTGACCTTGAGTTGAATGGCGAGGCCAACGGCGTCATTCTTGATGCGGCTAACGGCGACAAGATCTTCGCAATGACCGAGTTCATGCTGGCGCCAATCGCACAGGCTCTGGCTTGGGGCATGGCGGTTGTGATCGTTGTCTTGTTGATGACCTTCCTGGTGACATCAGCTGACTCTGCCGTGCTCATCGTGAATACGATCAATGCCGCGGGTGACGAGGGGCCAAAAGCACGTCCTCATATCGTGTTCTGGGGGGCCGCGTTGGCCCTGGTCGTTGGCGGCTTGCTAATCTCTGGAGGAACCGGCGCAATCCAAACCGCGATGGTGATCGGTGCTTTGCCTTTCTCGATCGTGATGGCACTAATGTGCATCGCATTGATCAAGGCAATCTGGAACGATGGGCGTCGCGAGGCCGCCGGTGTCGCAACAACGATCGACCCTGATACAGCCACAATGCCCGCCGAATAAAAGATCGGTCTACATTCTCGAATGGCGCGCCTCAATCAAGGCGCGCCATTTTCTTTTACTTCCGAATGACGATCTCGGCGTAGGCGCCTGGCACCGTCATTGTGCCATCTGTTGACGTATTGAAATGGTCAATCAGCGCCAGGATATCAGCTTCCAAGGCAGCGCCATCTTCTTCGCTCAGCGCCAAAAACGCCTTGTGAACGGGACCATAAAGAGTACGGAACACGGATACAAAATGCGCGGCATCGCGGTAGCGGAACGTGAAATCTTTCTGGATGATCTCCACCGACGAAGCCGATGCAAACGTCTGAGTGATCCAAGCTTCATCGCCCCAACGTGCCGGTGAATTGACGCCAGCCGGTGGTGGCACATAGCGGCCAAGTGTTTTGAACAAGGCGCCGATAAAACTTTCGGGCGTCCAGTTCGCCATGCCGATGGACCCGCCCGGCTTACAGACGCGGAATAGCTCGGCGGCTGCGGCGAATTGGTTTGGGGCGAACATCACACCAAACGTGGAAACGACACCATCAAAACAATCGTCCTGAAACGGAAGCGCTTCGGCGTCGGCCACCTGAAAGTTCACTGAAAGGTTCTCGGCTTTAGCACGAGCCTCGCCCTTTGCAAGAAGGTCGGCGACATAATCCGTCGAAGTGACGTCATGCCAGCGGCGTGCAAAAGCGAGCGTTGCGTTGCCATTGCCGGCCGCGACATCAAGCACGCTGGAACCCGGTGCAAGATCGAGGCTTTCCGCCAGCATCTCGCCGACGATCTGCAAAGTGGTGCCAACAACGGCGTAGTCGCCGGAGGCCCAAGCCGCGTTCTGTTTGGTTTTGATGGCCGTGAAATCAGGGGCGGC
>CALLWO010000234.1 GCA_938016355.1 uncultured Boseongicola sp.
GCAAACGGATGTCCTTCGGATCGCGTTCGCCTCTGGCATCAAAACTGTCATCTGTCAGAAACCGTTTTGCCAGAACCTTGAGGAAGCGCGTGTTATCGTCAGCGAAGCCGAAGCGGCGGGCGTCACGTTGATTGTGCATGAGAATTTTCGGTTCCAACCCTGGCATCGCGTCATCAAGTCCGAACTCGACGACGGACGGATCGGCACTTTGATGAATATGTCGATGCGCTTGCGTCCCGGCGATGGTCAGGGCCCACGCGCCTATCTTGATCGACAGCCCTATTTTCAGAAAATGGAGCGCCTGTTGATCCATGAAACAGGCGTGCATTGGATCGACACCTATCGCTACCTGGCCGGAGATCCGATCGCGGTCTATGCCGACCTTCGCAAACTGAATCCTGTGATCGCAGGCGAAGATTCCGGCTATATGCTGTTCGACCATCCGGGCAACGTCACTTCACTTCTTGACGGCAATCGGCTGGTTGATCATCTGGCCGAAAATCACCGCTTCACCATGGGGGAAGCCCATTTTGAAGGCTCAGACGGCGTTCTCGATATCACGGGCGACGGCGCCGTTTGGTTCCGCGCAAAAGACAGCATGGATCGCGCCCAGATTTATGAAGCGGATCCAACGATCGGATTTGCCGGAGATTGCGTGCACAACCTCAATGTGCACGTGGTGAATGGCCTTCTCGACGGAACCGCTTTTGAAAACTTGGCAGCCGATTATCTGAGTGTCATTGAAGTTGAGGAAGCCGTGTATCGCTCAGCAAGCGAGGGTCGGAAAATCACGCTCTAGGCGAATTGGTAAGCTGTGCCCGCCCATTCATGCCTTCGCCCCGCCAGATTGAATAGACAATAACCGCGCTCCCGCGGATTTCGATTGCGTGCTGCTGATTGGCTGCGTGAAAATGCGTCTCGCCCGGTCCCAACCGCGCTTCATCCTGCCCTTCAGACAAGAACTTCGCGCCACCACTAATCACTGCATAAAGTTCTTCTGCCTGATGGTAATGCCAATCATACGTCAGGCCCGAACCCCAGTAGCCGATAAAGCCACGCAGTTCGTCGGTCTTGTAATGTCCGTTCGGCCCATAGAGTTCGAAGTACCCGTAGTTCGCCAGATACTCGGCACCGACTTCCTCTTCGGTATAGGTCTGTTGCCAACCCGCATGGGGCGAAACCACTTTAATGGCCCGATGAAATGCGCCCGCTTCATCCGGTCGATCATCGTACCAATCTCTGACCAGCTTTGCGACAGGCAGCGTCCCGGCCGGCTTATCCGCCCAAACGAGCGCACTCGGCCAAGGCGCAAAATCGGTCACACCCGGTGTTGCCTCATGGAAGGCCTTCGCGACGTCAAGCAGCCGATCAAATGCGGGGCGCAAATCTTTCATGGTACGACGACAATATTCCCTGTGTGCTTTTTATCAATAAACGCTTGCTGCGCGGCATGCAGGTCACGCAGATCATAGGTCGCCGCCAGTGCGGGTTTTATCGCCTTGGTTTCAATGAGCGTCACCAAACGCGTCATGACTTCGCGGTCGATCACGGTTGAGCCAGTGAACGTCAGATCACGAAGATACAAAGTGCGGAGATCCAATTCGACCATCGGTCCCGCGATTGCACCTGAGCATGTATAGCGCCCGCCGCGCTCCAGAACGTCAAGAAGTTGAGACCAGTACGGGCCACCAACCACATCCGCGATAACGCTGATCTTTTCCGCGCCAAGTGCGGCGCGCAAGTTCTCCGGCGCTCTTGCAAGCACGCTGTCCGCACCAAGCGCAATCACGTCAGGATGTTTCGCTTCGGATGCAAGCGCGATAACCCGCGCGCCCCGGTGTTTTGAAAGCTGCACCAATGCGCCACCCACACCGCCCGAAGCGCCTGGAACAAGCACGGTGTCACGCTCATTGACCTGCGCGCGCGTCAGCATCCCCTCGGCAGTTGAATACGAACACGAAAACGTCGCGAGCTCTGCGTCCGAAAAATCCGAAACGATCGCAAGCGCGTTTGCTGATGGCATTGTCGTGTACGCGGCAAAACCACCGTCGCGTTCTGAACCGTAATATCCGGTCTTGTTCTTGTTGGTTGGGTCGGTCGGATCGCGCAACCAGTTGTCCGTGATGATCCGCTCGCCGATCCGCGCTTCATCAACGCCTTGGCCGACCGCCACGATATGCCCGCATACATCGGCCCCTTGGATGCGTGGAAATGAAATCGGCGTGCCGCCCCAAGCCGGATCGGTCTCGCCGATCTCTTCAAATCCTGACCCTGTGGTCGCGTCCGTCACGGTTTTCGAATACCAGCCCGACCGCGTATTCACGTCGGTATTGTTCAACCCACAAGCCCCGACTTTGACCAATACATCGCCCGGCCCGGGCTCTGGTCGCGGCCAGTCCTGTTGGAACACCATTTGGTCCATGTCGCCATGCCCCATGGTCACCATCGCGGGCATCGTCGTCGGAAGGTCCATGCGTGTTCTCCTGCGGCAAGCCGATACGTTTTTTGGACCGACAATTCATTTCAACGCCTGAAGATCTCTTTGCCCAATATCGGTGTTCTTGGCAAAGCAATTCCACTTCGTTGGCAAAGCACCAATGCGCGCCAACATTCACCGATGTCTGAGGCGAACAATAAAATGTCGGCCTCGCACTAGTGTGTCTGCGCCACGCATGACACTCCTGATGCAGCAAGGAATTTCGGGAGGCGCTTACAATGCAAGACTACTGGCAAAACTACATTGATGGCGCATTTGTTGACGGCGGAGCCGGGCGGATTGATGTCCTCGATCCCGCGACAAGCGAAGTCCTTGCCCAGCAAGCGCTCGCAAATGCCGCCGACGTTGACCGCGCGGTTCAGGCGGCCAAACGCGTGCATCAAAGCGGCGCTTTGACCGACATGCGCCCCATTGAACGCGGCCGGATCGTGCAGGCGATTGGGCGTTGGCTTCTGGATCATCTTGACGAGATTGCGCGCGATCTTTCATTGGAACAGGGAAAGCCGCTCTGGGAAGCTGAAAAAGAAGTCAGGGGTGCGGCACTCTATTTCGAATATTACGGCAATCAGGCCTCAACGGTTGAAGGGCGCTCAATCCCACTTGGATCAGGTTACTTCGATTGGACCGAGAACGAGCCTTTCGGGGTCTCCGCTCAGATCATACCCTGGAATTACCCGGTTGAGATGACCGCGCGCGGCCTCGCCGCCGCTTTGACGACCGGCAACGCCTGCGTGATCAAATCGCCCGAACTGACGCCGCTCACGAACACATATTATGCCCGCGCGGCAGAGGCGGTGGGCCTTCCAAACGGCACCGTGAACGTCCTTTGCGGTTACGGGCACGAAGCTGGCGCCGCGCTGTCCGCGCACCCGGACGTTCGCCAGATCGTGTTCACTGGCTCGGTGCCGACCGGCATCGCAATTGCGACAGCCGCCGCCCAAAACCTCGTTCCGTGCGTTCTTGAACTTGGCGGAAAATCCGCAGCTATCGTTCACGAAGATGCCGATCTGGAGGCATTCGAAGACGACATCCGCTGGGGCATTTATTTCAACGCCGGTCAGGTTTGCTCGGCAATGTCGCGCATCGTTGTCCACAAAAGCCGGAAAGACGAATTGATCGAGCGCGCAGAAAAGGTCGCAAAATCGCTGTCCGTGGGCCCCGGCATTGAGCGTACGGAGTCCGGATTGAATATGGGCTCAATGGTGTCCGAAGCGCAACGTGACCGTGCGGCCGGCATGGTGCGCACTGCCGAACAGGCGGGGGCGCGTATCGTAACTGGTGGTCGACCTCTCAATCGACCCGGCGCGTTTCTGGAACCGACGGTCCTCGACAACGTGACTCCGGATATGGAGATCGCGCAACAAGAAGTTTTTGGCCCCGTCCTCTCGGTGCTTTCCTTCGAAAACGACAACGACGCAATCGAGATTGCCAATTCCACAGACTTCGGACTGGTTGGCGGCGTCTTCACAAAAGACCTCAACCGCGCAACCCGGGTCGCCCGAAAAATCAGAGCGGGTCAGGTGTTCGTCAACGAATGGTTCGCCGGCGGTGTCGAGACTCCGTTTGGCGGGTTCGGAAAATCAGGATACGGGCGCGAAAAAGGGCGGGAGGCGCTTTGGAACTATGTTCAGACCAAAAATATCGCCGTGAAGCTGGGCGATTGAGGCAAGACTAATCGCCTCTCACCTCGAACTCTTCAATCGCGTCCCAATCAAACGTGACGCCCGTGCCCGGCGCGTCCGGCGCAACGGCACGACCGTCTTCAATAACCAGCGGTCGCGTCGTGTAGCGATCAATCGGGAAGCTGTGGACTTCCAGCCATCCACCATGCTGCTGCGCGGAAACCAACGACACCTGAAGCTCTTGCATCCCGTGACTGCAAACAGGCACGCCATGGGCTTTGGCAAGCTCAGACGCCCGAAGCCATCCGGTTATCCCTAAACAATTCGAAGCGTCGGGCTGAAGAAAGCCCAGATTCCCGTGCGCAAGAGCCATTTTGAATTCGTGAATCGTATGAAGGTTTTCACCCTGCGCCGTCGGGATGCCTCCTTCCTCGCCCACAATGGCGAACCCCTCGTAATCATCAGGAATGATCGGCTCTTCGAACCACAGAAGGTTTTGGTCGCCAACGGCGCGCGCAAGTGAAATCGCCTGTTCGCGGGACATCGAATAGTTCGCGTCGATCATAAACGCGCGTTCAGGCCCGATCAGTTCACGCACCGCACGAATGCGCGCGACGTCTTCGGCTTCGCTCGGCTGACCGACCTTGATCTTTACAGCCTCAAGCCCGGCGTCCAGATAGCCTTGGATGTTCTTGAGCAGCTTTGGCAGCGGAAATGCCAGATCAATGCCCCCTCCATATGCGAGACACGTCTTGCCAGCGCCACCGGCGACCTTCCAAAGCGGCTGCTCAAGCGCCCGGCACCGCAAGTCCCAAAGCGCGATATCTACGGCAGATATGGCAAACGACAGGATGCCGCCGCGCCCGACATAATGCATATGCCAATCCATCTCATCGCATAGCCCCTCAACGTCATTGGCGTCTTTGCCAACGAGGAAGGGGGCTAGGTCGTGTTTGATCATTGCCTTTGTCGCGTGCCCGCCACGACCGCCGTTATAGGTATAACCCGTGCCGCTTCGACCATCCTCAAGCGTCACCGTCGCGGTGATCAAATGAAAATGGAAATGATCCCCGTGTTTTGCGTCCACGAGGACCTCATCCAGCGGGATTTCGAACAGCCGCGCGTCGACTGACCTTATCTGGCTCATTGGCACTCCGGCACAGGGGAAATCACACTTCCATCCGACAAATGCTGAAGCAAATTGTCGACCGTCAAAGCGCCCATTGCCGCACGCGTTTCAACCGTGCCGCTCCCAACATGTGGAAGAAGCACGACGTTCTTCAGCGCGCGCAGCGCCTCGGGAACGTGGGGCTCGGCCTCGAAAACATCCAGACCGGCCCAACCAAGACCGCCATTCTGAAGCGCCGATATCATCGCCGTTTCGTCCACCACACTGCCACGGCTCACGTTAATCAGCGTTCCGTTTGGCCCCAGTGCCGCAATCACATCCGCATTCACAAGATGCCGGGTCGCGTCCCCACCCGGCGTGATGCAGATCAAGATGTCCGACCGTTCCGCCATGTCTCGCAAGTTATCAACGTATTGATACGGAACATCTTTTTCAGAACGCGTGTGATAAAGGATCGTCGGCGACCACGGCGCGAATTTCTCTGCAATCGCCTGCCCGATCCTCCCCATTCCAAGAATACCGATTGTGCGATTATCGACAGACCGCGTCAGCGGCGCGTTGCCCTTAGCCTCCCACTCGCCACTCCTGACCCATGCATCGTCGCGCAAAAGTTCGCGATAGCAGGCAAGAGTCAAAAGCACGGCAGTGGACGCAACTTCTTCGTTCAGAACATTCGGCGTATGGGTCACGACAATCCCACGGCGAACGCATTCAGCCGTATCGATGGCATCGTAGCCCACGCCATAGCACGACACCATTTTCAGGTTGGGCAATCCCGCCATGATCTGCGGCGAAACCCCATCATGCCCATTGGTTGCAACATGGGTGACCGACGCGCCGTTGGCTGACAGCCACGCATCCAGATCACCGATCTCGCTCAACGCATGAACAGTGAACTCAGCCGACATACGCCCGAGCATTTCATCGGTTGCCCCACCGATCAAAAGAAGATCAGGCATCCTGGCCCACTTTCTGTGTTTGGCGACCAAGCCCTTCAATCTCAAGCTCCATGACGTCGCCTACCTTAAGGAACACGGGCGGTTTCATGCCCATCCCCACACCCGGCGGTGTGCCCGTTGAAATGACGTCTCCAGGGTGCAGCGTAAACAGACCACTCAAATGCTCTATGATCTCAGCGACCGAGAAGATCATCGTTGCGGTATTTCCGGTTTGCATGCGCGCACCATTCACGTCCAAAGACATCGCCAAATTCTGCGGATCTGCCACCTCGTCACGCGTAACCAGCCACGGGCCGGTCGGGCCAAAGGTGTCGCAGCTTTTGCCTTTGGTCCATTGGCCGGAAAGCTGTGTCTGATAATGCCGTTCAGACACATCATTGACGATGCAATACCCTGCGACATGATCCAAAGCATCGGCCTTGGAGACGTATTTTGCGGTCTTGCCAATGACCACGCCCAGTTCGACTTCCCAGTCTGAATCGGTCGAGCCGCGTGGCATCATCACATCATCATTTGGTCCGACAACGGCCGATGTAGCCTTGTGGAACAAAATCGGATGGTCGGGGATCGCCGCGCCCGTTTCAGCCGCGTGATCGGAGTAATTCAAACCGATACATAGAAACTTGCCGATATTGCCCACGCAAGGCCCCAGACGCGGCGCGCCCTCAACAGCAGGGAGCGATGCGGGGTCGATTTCCCGCAACTTCTGCAAGTCCGCGTCAGAGAGCATTGCCCCGTTCACATCATTGATATGCGCACTCAGATCGCGCAGCGTTTCGCCATCCATCAGACCGGGTTTTTCGGCTCCCGGTGCGCCGTATCTTACAAGTTTCATAATGTCCTCAGAATGTTAATTTGTTCAGGAAACAGACCATCCGCCGTCAATGACGTGGGGTTGCCCGGTGGTAAAAGCGCTTTCGTCTGAAGCGAGATAAACGACCAATGCCGCGATCTCCTCGGGTGTCGCAATGCGACCCATTGGTTGGCGCGCAATGAACTGCGCGCGCGCCGCATCATAACCACCAACTTCTTCGCCCAGCGCATGAAGACGATCCTCAAGCGACGGACTTTGGACCGTTCCGGGGCAAATGCAATTACATCGAACGTTTTTCGCGACAAAGTCGGTCGCAACGGCTTTGGTGAGGCCAATAACAGCAGATTTTGAAGCTGTATAAATAAAGCGGTTCGGCGCCCCGATAATTGACGACAACACCGACGACATATTGATGATCGAACCGCCGCCTCTCTCTACCATGCCCGGCAGTGCTGCGCGGATTGTGCGAAACATCGAGCGAACGTTGAGGTCGAAAGCGAACTCCCATTCCTCGTCAGTCGCGTCAAGAATTGTGCCGTGGTGCACGAAGCCAGCGCAGTTGAACAGGACATCTGGCATCGCCTTTTCAACGCCTGCACGCACGCTGTCATCATCTCGCGCATCCAGTTCAAACACTTCAACGCGCTCGTGACCTTCGGCCGCAAGTGCCGCAATCGCCTCTTTGTTCACATCGGTTGCAAAAACCAACGCCCCTTCATTCGCCATTGCCAAAGCCGTGGATCGACCGATGCCTTGGCCTGCTGCCGTTATAAGCGCACGCTTCCCGGCAAGTCTGTTGTTGGACACTTATTCTTCTCCTGTTGAAATGGCGCCGGTGTATTACGCCAATTTTGTTTCGTTTGGTTACGTGGCTTTGGATTGCCTTCCTAAGCGGTGATTTCAGCGGTTCGTTGCAGCGTTGGGCCAACGTGGTTACTTGATAAATTCCGCTTCAGGTGATCATAGATTGCCGCCTGACACCCGGCGATATTTCGGGCAAGTGCGGCATCCAAAATGCTCTGATGCTCAACGATGATCGCCTTGAAATAGTCGGTCCCGAAGTCACGCTCCAAATTCACCATCTGTTGGCGGAACTGAACGTAGATGCTCTCAAAAGTCTCTCGAAGCACCGAGGACTTGCAGGCAGAAATTAAGGTATCATGGAACTCGTATTCAGCATCCGACCAGAGCGTGACATAGGTGTCGTGTTGCTGATCCCGAATGATTTGCGTCTCTATATGCCGTAGCTTGTGATGCGACGCACTCAGACGTGCCTCCCAATCCAGGCCGCCCTGAAGGATGGAAAGCCGCGCGCCTTCTTGCTCCAACATTATTCTAAACTGTGCGACGTCGTGGCGATGCTCTGGCGTGGAGTGCTTCGCGCGAAACCCTCGCTGCATCTCGAACTCGACAAGACCCACTTTTGCCAGCCTCAGCAGAACATCGCGAATCGTATTTGCCGAACAACCGTACTCGCCCTGAAGCTCCGCCGGTTTTAACTTTTCCCCAGGCCCAAAGGTGGCTGTCACCAACTTCCTCTGCAAATCTGCATATATTTCAGGTGTTTCGACCCGCATTGGCGATTCTGGCCCTCTTGGCGATTCGACTCACGTTATGTTGAAATTTCAATTCTTCCAAGAAATTTCAAAATTTTTGCGATTTTCAACTTTTTGTTTGGCAGATCACATTCCCGTTGTTACGCTCCATGGGCATTATCGCGAAAGACGGCCTCAAGGTCGCAATGGAATAACCAGGGAGGACTCCATGAAATTCATGAAACTTGCAGCCGCTGCTGCGGGCACCGCCGCTATCCTTGCAGGATCGGCCGCCTACGCACAGACGACGACGCTGCGCATCCAAACTCACTACGCACCTGAAACGGTGTCCGGCAAATTGGCTCAGCAGTATGTCGACGACATCGTTGCGATGTCCAACGGCGAGATTCAGGTCGAAATGTTCTACTCGTCTTCCGTTGTGAAGTCGGTCGAAACTTTTGACGCTGCCGCAACAGGCATTCTTGACTGCGACATGACCGGTTCGGGTTATGCCGTGGGTAAGAACTCTGCGTTCCAGTTTGTCGCAGACATCATGGGCGGCTACGACACACCATACCAGCAGCTCTCTTGGCTGTATTTCGGTGGCGGCTTTGAAGCTGCTGAGCCTCTATACAACCAGTTCGGCATGGAGCTGATCGGTTGGTGGGTTTATGGTCAGGAAAGCTTTGCCTCTTCCAAGCCAATCGAAAAAGTCGAAGACTTCAAGAACTGGAAGTTCCGTTCGCCTCCGGGCATGGAAACAAAGATCTTCGAAAAGCTTGGCGCATCGCCAATCGTGATGGACTTCACCGAAATCTTTACCGCGCTTGAAACCGGTATCATTGACGGTGCGGATGCATCAGGTCTCGCCAACAACGTTGGTCTTGGCCTCTATGACATCGTTAAGTTCGCCAACTTCCCAGGCTTCCACTCGATGCCTTCGGATCACCTTGCTTGTAACAAAGCCGTCTTCGACGCGATGCCAGAGCATCACAAGAAGATTATGAAGGTGACCATGGAAGCGCTTGCACTGCGTACAGCTCTGACGTTCGAAAAGAAGAACGCAGAAGCAGCGGCTCAGCTTCGTGCTGAAGGCGTGACACTGTCGCAGTGGGCTCCGGAAGAGCTGCAGAAGTTCCGCGATGTTGCTCAGTCTGTATGGCCTGAGTTCGCTGACACACCAGAAGCAAAAGCACTGGTTGAAAGCCACCTGTCCTATCTTTCACAGCTCGGTCTCGTATCTAAATAAACGCCTGACCGCGTGACGAACTCGCGGCGGGCCTTGCCAAAACGCAGGGCCCGCCGTTTTTGTGCCAAGCCTTGGTACAAATGGCTCAATGAGGGAGGGGAGCAAAGATGGCGACCGAAACGGTAGTAAAAAGCAACGGCGGATTTGTTGAATGGATCGTGCCCTTGGCATTTGTCATCGTTTCAGCGTGGATCGTCTGGCACTTTCCCGCTTTCACGTTATCGCTATTTCCGTTTGAGCAGGGATCGCAGTTCGATCAAACCTCTGCCCTGTTCAACCGTCGGGACATCACTCCCAATCTGACGCCGGTGGTTGGCCGCTTCATCGACATTGTCGATCTGATCGCAGCGCTTCTTTTGCCCGTCCTCTTCTATATCGGCGTTAAGACCGTGCGCCGCGCGGGAATGGAATTCGAAAGCTGGCGCCCCATCGACAAGATCGCCGTATTCTTCGGTCGCATCACGATGATGCTGATCGTCCTTTTGATGAGCGTCATGCTTTACGAAGTCTTTGTGCGCTACGTTCTCGAAGCCCCAACGCTTTGGGCAAATGAACTTTCACTTTGGCTCGCGGGTTACGTCTTTCTCGGTGCTGGCCTCTATGCCATGCAGCAGCGCAGCCATATTCGCATTTTCCTGCTCTATGATGTCTGCCCGCGCTGGCTTCAGCGGACCTTTGACTGTATCTCTACGCTTCTGATCTGTGTGTTTGCCGCGGCTCTGGTCTATGGCGGATACGGCGAAGCGCTCGACAAGATGTGGCGTTGGGAAACATTTGGCACCGCCTTTGATCCGCCGATCCCGGCGACGATCAAACCGACCGTTCTGGTCATTGTCACACTCGTCGCCATCCAGGCCATCATCAACCTGATCTCGGATTGGAACGCCGAACCGGTCGTTCACACCGCCGCCGACGACATCGACGAAGACGAATTGGAAAGGCTGCGCGCCGCTGTGGGCGCCGACGGCACCGGGGACCTCGATGTCACCCGTGGAAGCATTCAAGGCAAGGACGTCAAATAATGGATATCTCAACGATCTCACTCGTCCTGATGCTTGGACTGCTTGCGCTTCTTGCCATTGGCATGCCGCTCGGGATGGCCTCGGCTGTTCTCGCTGTGCTTGTGATGGTGATGAAATTCGAACCCTCCTTGCTCACCGCGCCCTGGACGTTCGGAGAAGGGATTTTGACCGGGCGACCGGGATCAGGGCCTCTGAATATTCTCGCACAGAAAATATACGGGCTTTTGACCGATTACGTTCTGATCTCGATACCCTTATTCATCTTCATGGCGGCCTTGCTGGAGCGATCCGGCATCGCCAAAGACATGTATTCCTCCTTGAGCGTCTGGCTGAACCGCACCCGCGGCGGCATCGCGATTGTGACCTCCATCATGGCTGTGATCATGGCCGCAATGTCGGGCATCATCGGCGGGGAAGTTGTTCTCTTGGGCTTGATCGCGCTGCCTCAAATGCTTCGGCTGGGCTACAATCAAAACCTCGCCATTGGCACGATCTGTGCGTCTGGCTCGCTTGGAACCATGATCCCACCGTCGATCGTTTTGATTATCTACGGGCTCATCACCGAAACATCGATCAAAGCGTTGTTCACGGCGGCTTTCGTGCCTGGCTTCATGCTTGCGTCTTTCATCATCATCTACATCATCATCCGCACCAAGCTGAACCCGCATCACGCACCATTCCCCGAAGAACGCATCGCGGAACGCATGGGCGAATTGAACGCAATCGCAACATTGAGCCCTGCCGAAGAGCGCGAGAAAGCCGCTCTCATAGCGGAACAAGCCGAGCTTGATGCCCAGCCGAAAGGCAAAGAAAAAGGTGCTTTGTTCGCCTCTTTCATGTGCGTATTGCTGGCTGGTTTTTCCACCGTGCTATTCCTGCGCGCCCTCTTCTTTACGGTCACAGGTCAGAACGTCATCGTTGAAGGTGTCGAGCCGATTTTCTGGGGCACACCGGATTACGTCCCATGGTTTGGCGGATTGGTCGCAATCGCGCTTGGCCTGATCTTCTTTTACTTCGGCCGCGAAAAAACCGCGACGGGTTGGGCGATGGGCAAAGGCCTTGTGCCACCGATTGTCGTGATCGGCGTTGTCCTCGGCTCGATCTATGGCGGCATCACCGGCATCACCGAAGCCGCGGGCATGGGCGCATTCGCTGTGTTCGTAATCGCGCTGCTGCGCGGCGAAGCAAGCTCGGAACTTGTCTGGGACAGCCTTATGCGCACCCTGAAATCAACCGGCACAATCATCTGGGTCACAATCGGCGCGGCAGCGCTCGCGGGCGCCTATACGATTGCCGGTGGTCCGACATACGTGGCCAACGTGATCGTCGGCTCCGATCTTCCGACGATGGGCATCCTCTTGATGATGATGCTGATCCTGCTCTTTATGGGCGCCTTCATGGATTGGGTCGGGATTGTGCTTTTGATCATCCCGGTCTTCCTCCCGATCGTGCAGCGACTTCCCATCGAGGAAATTGGTCTCTTTGGCGAATTGCAACCGAAGTACCTCGCCGTTTGGTTCGGCGTGCTGTTTTGTATGAATATGCAGGTCAGTTTCCTGTCACCACCATTCGGACCAGCCGCCTTCTATCTGAAATCCGTGGCACCGCCCCACATCTCGCTGACAGATATCTTCAAAGGCTTCCTGCCCTTTATCTGCATCCAGATTATGGCTCTGAGCGTGCTTCTAATCTGGCCGCCAATAATCGAGGTCCTTCTAAAATAGGATTTTGAAATGCTGTCAAAAGAGCAACTGAATGCCTTCAACGATCAGGGTTACCTGGTCGTTGAAGACGTTCTAAGTGCTGAACTGAGGGCGAATATCCGGCGTGAATATGAAACTCTTCTGGATCAGCTTTATGCCAACTGGGTCGCAGAAGGCCTCGTTTCGGAACCGAGTGAAAACAACTTCTGGGGAAAGTTACTGACCGCCTATGAGGCAGGGTGCGACTGGTTCCAGCCAATGGATATTTCCTTGCCCGGTGATCGCATATTTGCCGACACTCCCATGCACTTTGGCCCGGCCGTCTTTGATATGGTGCGCGCGCCTGCGATACTGGACATCATCGAGCAATTGCTGGGACCCGAGATTTCTTCCAACCCAATTCAACACGTCCGGATCAAGCCGCCCGCGCGAAAACTGGATCACGACGAAATTCGCGCCCACATCACATCAACCGATTGGCACCAGGACCGCGCGGTCGCGCTCGAAGATGCCGACGAAACCTCAATGGTCACCTGCTGGCTCGCAATCACGGATGCGACGGTCGAAAACGGCTGCCTTCAAGTCGTGCCAAAGGCAGGCAACCAAAACATCCTTCCCCATTGCCCAAAACAACAAACGGCCATTGCAGACGGATACCTGAGTGAAGCGGACGCCGTGCCCCTGCCTGTGCGCGCAGGCGGTGTTGTTCTCTTTGATCCACTTACCCCGCATGCGTCGCTGCCCAACACTTCGGATGGCATTCGCTGGTCATTTGACTTGCGTTACCACGTCACTGGCCAGCCATCCGGGCGCTCGCATTTTCCAGAATTTGTCGCTCGTAGCCGCGCAAACCCAACACACGAACTCCACGATTGGCGCATTTGGAAATCCATGTGGGAAGACGCCCGCGCCCGTCTGTCGACGTCGCCACATATCGACATTCACCGGTGGAGTTCAGATGCTCCAACTTGCGCATAGCCGCACGAAATGAACCATCCGCGCATCATAAAAAACGGGCTCATCGGCGCTCACATCGGACGATCCCGCTTTTCCAAAGCGATGGATCTGCTCTGCCGCGAACATGACATGGACCTTGATTTCACGTCCATCGATTCCGCCGAGATCGACGGCTTTGACTTCGAAAACACCGTTCAAAACCTCATCAAATCCGGATGGACCGGCGTCACGGTCACCCATCCCCACAAAATCGAAGCCCGCGACTTTGCCGGGAATGGAATGATCGCCGGCTTAGAGCATTTGCCCGCCTCAAATCTTTTGACGTTCAAGCCACCCTTGCGCGCCTTCAACACGGATTATTCCGGGTTCATCGGGGCCTGGAAATCCATCATGGGCGAGGCCAACCCCGGCGCAGTCGCCGTCGCGGGCGCGGGCGGCGTCGCCGGTGCCATCGTGCCCGCGCTTGAAGCTTTGGGCGCAGATGATATCGCCGTTTGGGATCTCCAGCCCGGTAAGGCGAGCATACTCGCGGATCAATGCGGCGAGCGGGTCCGCGCGATTGACCCCGCCGATGCACCAGACGCGATTTCCCGCGCGACCGGTCTCGTGAACGCAACAGCTTTGGGCATGGGCGACAATAAGGAAAGCGCTTTCCCGGACAAAATCATAGATGCTCAAAACTGGGCGTTTGATGCGGTCTACACGCCGGTGGCCACGCCGTTCCTTAGTCTTTCCGCATCAAGGGGCCTGACCACCATCTCCGGATTCGACCTCTTTCGCTTCATGATCTTGGACTCGTTTGAGGCCTATTCCGGCATCAAACCCGATGCCAACCGAATGCTTCCATTGATCGACGCGCTAAAGCCAAAGTGAGGATATTTTATGCCCCATGAAGTTCT
>CALLWO010000235.1 GCA_938016355.1 uncultured Boseongicola sp.
TTCGGTGATGGAAGCGGTATTCTTGAAACGTTGCTTTAGATCATCCGCAAGCAGTTCATGCGTGGCTTTGGGCGCGCCGATCATCCATTGATCAGGGCCCATCCAGAATCCAGCCTCAGGATCGCGCAAAATCGCTTTGCCGGGGCCCGGAGCATCGCCGAGCAAGTTTTTGAGCGCCGACTGACACGCTTCTTCATGTCCTATCCTTGCAGCAACTGAGGCCAGTGCAAGGTTGTCATTCTCGGTAATCGTCACTTGTTCGTACCTGTCGACACGGGGCTCTGCCCCGCCGAGCGCAGTAACTGGTTTCAGATCATGCACGCAGGCGTCCTCCCTCAGGATCGATAAAGTGAGCGCTTACAATCTCTACTTCTGTTTCAACTTCTGTAAGTGGGCTGACGAGGCGCATGCGTTCGCCGATACGCTCAGATCCATTTTTCAGGAAACCCAAAGCGATGGCGTGGCCCAAGTTCGGCGAATAGCAAGCGGAGGTGACATACCCCTGATCGTGTGCTGCATCGACGGGGCCTGTGAGCGCCATTAGATGGGCACCCGCCGGGACAGGGGCATCCACGTCAACGGGTTTGATGCCGATCTGTCGTAGATCGTCATCCCTGTTTAAACCTTCACGCTCGGAGAGAATTGAACCGATGCTGTCTTTTTTCTTTGACACCATGCGTCCCATTCCGAGATTTTGCGCTGTGGTTGTCCCGTTAAGTTCATTGCCCGCTGCGTGACCTTTTTCAATCCGCAAAACTCCAAGCGCTTCGGTGCCGTAAGGTGTGATTTCAAATTCAGCACCAGCTTCCATAATTTTGCGCATCAAAGCGTCGCCATAGGCAGTTGGAACAGCGATTTCGTAGGCCAACTCGCCACTGAACGAGATGCGGAACAACCTTGCTCGCAGGCCACGGCAAACGGTGATATTGGCGCAGGCCATAAACGGGAACGCCGCATTTGAGATGTCTTGATCGACGATCTTTTCCAAAACGCGGCGGCTGTTTGGCCCGGCAACAGCGTATTGCGCCCATGCTTCGGTGGTGGATATGAGTTGCACATCCAGGTCAGGGAACAAGCATTGGCGAACAAATTCCATATGCCTGTAAACGGGAAGTGCATTTGCGGTGGTGGTCGTTACCACGAAGTGATCCTCGGCCAGACGCGCGGCGGTGCCATCGTCCATCGCGATGCCGTCTTCGCGCAGCATTAAACCATAGCGGGTTTTTCCGACGGCGAGTTTGGCAAAGCCGTTGCAGTATATCTTGTTCAAAAAATCCGCGGCATCAGATCCCTGGACGTCGACTTTCCCAAGTGTGGTCACATCGCAAACGCCCACGGACTTGCGTGTGGCCAGCACCTCGCGATCAACGCTTTCGCGCCATGTTGTTTCGCCTGCGCGAGGGAACCATTGCGCGCGCATCCAATTGCCGACTTCGACAAACACCGCCCCTTGCTCTTCCGCCCATTTATGGCTTGGGGTCAGACGTTTGGGGTGGAATTCTTGCCCACGATGGCGACCGCCAAAAGCACCAATCGCAGTCGGCGTGTAAGGGGGACGAAAGATCGTTGTGCCGACTTCTGGAATCGATTTTCCGGTAAGCTCGGCCATGATCGCAAGACCACCCAAGTTCGAGGTCTTGCCCTGATCCGTTGCCATGCCCAGCGTTGTATAACGTTTCAAATGTTCGACGGAGCGGAAGCCCTCTTGATGGCTCAGTTTGACGTCTTTGACTGTGACGTCGTTTTGCGGGTCAAGCCAAGCGCGAGAGCATCCCTCGACGTACCAGAAAGGTTTAAGATTGACCTCGGCATCTTCTGCGGTCGGGAGGTCCGGGGCTTTTTCTCTGATATCCAAGGCCTCGCGCGCGGCCTCTGCGCCGCCACGCAATGCGCCCGCAGTGGACATATCCCCATTTGCGGCCCCTGCAACAATCATACCAGCGGGCAATGTGCCACCCGGTACAAACGCAGCCAGTTTTTCGTTCCAGACCGGACGCCCGCGCTGGTGACAAGTCAAATGTACATTTGGGTTCCAGCCGCCGGACATTCCCAACGCACCACATTCCACAGTCCGGGTTGACCCATCCGCGAGGCGGAGCTCGGCAAATGTCAGACCCAAACGTCCTTTGGTGTCTATGACTTCTCCGTTCAGCACTTCGTAATCGTTGCTGCGGAGGGCATCGGGGCGAACGTCGACGACCGCCGCAATCTTTATGCCTTTGGCATGCAAATCTTTTGCGGTTTGATGCCCGTCATCGTTGTTCGTAAAGATCACGACGCGCTTGTCCGCCGCAACCGAAAACCTGTTGGCATAGGTTCGGATGGCGGAGCCAAGCATGATGCCTGGACGATCATTATTCTCAAATGCGATGGGGCGTTCGGTTGCGCCAGAGGCCAGCACAGTTTTTTGAGCATAGATGCGCCAAAGAATTTGCCGTGGCTTGCCGGCCTCCGGCTTGAGGAGATGATCGCTGACACGCTCAACGGCGCCATAGATGCCATGATCAAAAGCGCCAATGATCGTTGTGCGGGGCATGACCCTGATATTGGGTAAGCTTTCAAGTTCAGCGACTGTTGCAGCCGCCCAATCCGCGCCACTTTGATCCCCAAGCGCACCGGTTTCGCAATTGAGACGCCCGCCCATACGAAAATCTTCGTCAGCAAGAATAACATTGGCACCGGTGCGAGCGGCGGCCAGCGCAGCCGCAAGTCCAGATGGGCCGCCACCGATGATCAGCAAGTCGCAATGGAGGAAGCCTTTGTCATAGACGTCAGGATCATCCTCGAGGGACAGCGAACCAAGGCCTGCGGCTTTACGAATAATGGGCTCGTATAGCTTTTCCCAAAAGGAGGCGGGCCACATGAAAGTTTTGTAGTAAAAACCAGCCGTCAGAAAATTCGAGAACCGATCATTGATTGCCAACAAATCGAAACTGAGTGGCCCCAGTCGATTTTGGCTTTTAGCAACCAAACCGTCGAAAAGTTCCGCCGTGGTCGCGCGGGTATTGGGTTCTTGACGCGCGCCACTGCGAAGTTCCACCAAGGCGTTTGGCTCTTCGGAGCCAGCAGTCAATGCGCCGCGCGGGCGATGATATTTGAACGATCGCCCCATAAGGCGC
>CALLWO010000236.1 GCA_938016355.1 uncultured Boseongicola sp.
GAGCGACCGCTCACATCGAAGGAGAGATGGGCAGTATGCGCGGCGTGATGTTTGGATTCTTCAAACGTGCAATCAAAGCGCGTCTCAATGGGTCCTATAAGAAGAACCCATTCTTTGACGCCAATGGGGCCCCCGTTGCGGCGCAGGCGGTCGAAAACACCTGAAATCGCTGGGTTTTTGCAGACTTTCTTTTGCGCTGAAGCCCGCCTAGGGTCGGTGCCAGAGGGGTGTGACCATGGCAAATGCGCAAAATTGGACATGCGATTGTGGAGCGGTGGAGATACGCGTCGGCCTGAGAAGCGCTGCACGCGTGGTGTGTTATTGCAAAGATTGCCGCGCCTTGGCGCGGCATCTGGATCACGAAGAGATATTGAATGACGCCGGAGGCACCGAGGTCGTTCAAACGCTGCCGGAAAGTTTAGCGTTCCTGCGCGGTAATGAGCACCTTGGATGTGTGAATATGAGCGGGGCAGACCGGCTGCGGTGGTATGCGACGTGTTGCAAGACCCCCATTGGCACAACGCTCACGTCGCGTTTTATCCCTTATATCAGTGTGATAGCGGCTGGTCTTGAAGACGCGCCGGCGTTGGGTGTTATTGCGGCCCACGCGCATCGCAAACATGCCACAGCGCGGATCGAAGGTGACACAGGCAATATGAACAAGGTGATGGCGGGCATGGTGTGGCGCGCTGTTATGTCGTTTGCAACGCTTGGACCGTGGCGTTCGCCGTTTCGAGATCGCAACGGCCGCGCGATTGTTGAGGTGCAGAGTCTCAGCGACGCTGAGCGTGCGCGTGCATATGATCCGGTGAAGCAGAGTTGACTTGCCACAAATGACGCGACAAGGCTCGGCGTTATGATTGATATTCGCCCGGTGGGATATGTGATCGGCCTGTTGGTCGCGGCGCTGGGCGCAAGCATGTTGGTGCCGATGGGGCTCGACTGGGCGTTGGGCAACGGTCACGCGTGGATATTCCTGGAATCCACGGTTCTGTCGGTTTTGGTCGGGGGCTTGATCGCTTTGGCCTGCGCAAATGGCGTCGGGCAACGGCTGACCATTCAACAGACCTTCCTTTTGACCACGGGTGTTTGGCTGGCTTTGCCGATTTTCGGCGCTATTCCGTTCGCGCTGGGCGCGACCGAAGCGCGGGTGGTCGATGCCTTTTTCGAGGCGATGTCAGGTCTGACGACAACAGGGTCCACGGTGTTCAGCAATCTTGATAACCTGCCGGCTGGCCTGTTGCTTTGGCGGTCGATGTTGCAGTGGTTTGGCGGGATCGGGATTATTGTTGTCGCAATGGTATTTTTGCCGGAGTTGCGTGTTGGTGGGATGCAGATCTTCCGCTCGGAGGCCTTTGACACGGCAGGCAAAGTGTTGCCGCGGGCTGCTGAAATCGCGTCGCGGATTTCGATTGTATATCTGTCCCTGACCATCATGTGCGCAGGGGCCTATATGTTGGCGGGGCTGACGTTGTTCGATGCAATCAACCACGCAATGACGACCATCGCGACGGGGGGATTTGCCACGCACGATGCGTCATTCGCTGCGTTTCCGCTGTCGGCATCATGGGTGGCGGCCGTCTTCATGATCCTCGCGAGCCTGCCGTTTGTGCGCTACGTGCAGCTTTTGGCAGGTACGGCGCAACCGATTTTGCGGGACAGTCAGGTGCGCGCCTTTGTCGGCGTTCTGGTTGTGATCATTGGGGTGATCGCGGCATTTCAGGTTGTTGTAAACGGTAGCTCGCTGGGGTCCTCGCTGCATCATTCGGTGTTCAATGTAACGTCGATCATGACCGGGACGGGTTATGCGTCGACAGATTATCAGCTTTGGGGCGGATTTGCCGTCGCGGTGATCTTCTTTGCCGGATTAATTGGCGGGTGCGCGGGATCGACCTGCTGTTCGGTCAAAATTTTCCGCTACCAGTTGTTGCTGGCGGCGATCACCACGCAAGTGCGCCGCATTCACTCGCCCCACGGGGTATTCAAGCTGAAGTACGAGGGGCGGACGGTTTCGGAGGACGTGATTTCCTCGGTGATGGCATTCTTCACGATTTTCGTGGTGTCGATTGGCGTTCTGTCGGTTTTGCTGTCGGGCACGGGCTTGGATTTTGTCACCGCACTGAGCGGGGCGGCAACAGCGATTGCGAACATCGGCCCCGGGCTTGGCGATGAGATCGGACCGGCGGGCAATTTTGCCGGGCTGAACGACACGGCCAAGTGGCTTTTGTCGGCGGGAATGTTGATTGGGCGGTTGGAGCTGCTTGTGGTCTTTGTCATTTTCACCTCGCGGTTCTGGAGAGCGTGATGCGGCCATTGGGCGTGGAGATTGCGGCGATGCTTGCCGCGCGCGGTGTGACGACGGTTTTCGGTATTCCGGGTGTTCACAACATCGAGCTCTATCGCGGGATTGAGGAATCCGGCCTGCGCCATGTGCTGGCGAGAAACGAGATGGGTGCGGGCTTCATGGCGGACGGATTTGCCCGCGCCAGCGGGATGCCCGGCGTGTGCTTCGTAATCTCGGGGCCCGGGCTGACGAATATCATGACGCCCATGGGGCAGGCGTATTCCGACAGCGTGCCGATGCTGGTGATCTCTACCGTGCTGGATGAGACCGCTGCGCGGCGCGGACAGCTTCACCAGATGCGGGATCAGGAAGGCGCGGCTCGCGCTGTGTGCGACTGGTCAAAGACGGCCACCAGCGCTGAGGCCGCCTATGCTTTGATTGAACGCGCATTTTCTGAGTTTGAAACCGAACGGCCCCGACCGAAGCATATTCAAGTCCCGGTGTCGGTTCTGGGCGCGCCTGCGCCGCCGCCACCAGCGAAGCGGCCTGAGATCGCTGGGACACTGGTCGCAGGCCCCACAGACGTGGCGCGGGTTGCGCAAGCTTTGAAAGCGGCAAAGCGACCGTTGTTCATCTTTGGCGGTGGTGCGCGTCGGGCGCCTTGGGCAGCGACGCAATCGGTTCTGGCGCATTCTGGAGCCGCAAGTTTCGTGACCTATGCCGGGCGGGGAATTGTGGACGCGGCAAACCCGCTATTCTTTGGAAGTTTCCTTGCGCAACCGGGCAGCGCGGACGAAATAGCGCGTGCAGATTGTGTGGTCGCGGTCGGAACGGCATTGGCAGAGGTCGATTTATGGCGCGATGACCTTGGGGCGACAGTCCCGGTTGTCCGGGTGGATCGCGACCCGGAAGTTCTGGCGGATCGCAACAGCACAGGGCTGCGGATCGCGAGTGATGCTGAGCGGTTCATGCGGGCACTGAACGTCGAAATGCTCAAGCACAGGCCCGACACCCAATGGGACCCCGGTGAGATCGCCAATGCCCGCAGGACGTGGCGGAGGGCGCTTGAGGCCGCGCGTCCGGGCATTGTCGCTGTGTGCGACGCGCTGCGCGCTGCGTTGCCGGACAAGACCCATATCTATTCGGACATGACGCAACTGGCTTATGTGGCCAAAGAGGTGTGGGACATGCCGTTGCCGGGTCTATGGCACCATCCTTACGGCTTTGGCACGCTCGGCTATGGAATGCCGGCGGCCATTGGAGCTTGTGTGCATACGGGCGGGGCGGTTCTGGCCATCGCAGGTGACAGCGGGTTTCAGTACACGATGCAAGAGCTTGGAACGGCGGCAGAGCTGGGCCTGAGCCTTCCGATCCTGATCTGGGACAACGATGCGTTGGGTGAAATTCGCGACAATATGATTGAGGCGCAGATTGCGCCAAATGCGGTAACGCAGGTCAATCCTGACTGGGCGCTTTTGGCGCAGGCTTACGGGTGCGGTTATTCGGAACCCGAAACGCTGGAGGCGCTTGGCGCGGCAGTGAATGCAGGCTTTGAGGCCGGGCGCCCGACAATCATTCGCGCGACACCCGGGATTTCAAAATAGAGTTTAGTTCCAGCAGCTGACGAGCACGGTCATGTCGGCGGCCAGCAAGGTCAGGTCTTCGGGGGCCATGTCTTCGGCCGGTTCTTTCACGAGGCTCGACAATCCGTTGCTGGTCAAGAACGCGTCCAGAACCGGGGCATCGGCGGCAAAGGCCACGCCTGCGGGAAGTTGGCGCGCACCTTCTTTTTGATCGAGAAGCATGCCCATAACACCCCCCATGCCGTCAAACACTGGGCCACCGGCGTCGCCGGTTTCAGCCGCCACATCAAGGCGTTGCACGCGGGTGTCCCCATCAAGACCTTTGATGTCGGCGAATGTGCCAAAGGTCACCGATGGAGCGGTCAGAAGGCCGCCAAAGCTGTATCCTGCAACCGCCACGTCGGACTGTAGACGCGGCTCGCTTGCGGAAAGGGCTGCCACGGCGAGCGGTGCGAGCGATTGCTCGGGCGTCAGAAGGGCAAGGCCAAGACCGGTGTCTTCTGCGGTCACGTTGGCGTTCATCTCGCCATTCAGAGTAATGCGGGTGCATTGGCGCACGGCTTCGGACGTTGTCAGCACGGCGCCTCCGCCATCAACATAAAAGCCGGAGCGGGTGCGGTCGGCGCGACGAATTTCCAAGCCGGACAAAAGGTCGATGTTTTGCGCGCTGCCGCCGATGGTGTCAGGCAGGACGCCATCCGTGGGGCGGAAGCTTGCTTCCATTTCGCCCAGAGCGAGGCGGCGGCGCTTTTCGTCACCGGCAGGCCAGATCAGCGAGAAACCTTTGATCGCATCACCATCAAGCCGCGCGTAGGTGTGGGAAACGACGTCGTCGTTTGCGCCGGTCAGCGTGAAATCGCGACGCCGGATCTCGCGCGCGCCGTTCAGCGGCACAATTTCGAGCGTCTGCATGATGTCATAAAGCGCGGCGAGCGTGTCGCGTGTGCCGGTCTGGCTGATCAGGATAACACGAACATTGTCATCCGTGCGTGAGGCATAATGGGCAAATGGCGGCTCGTATCGATCAAACGAGACCATGCCAGCGGGCAGGTCAATTTCAATGCCTGCGCGGGGGTCGACGACGGGCGACATGTTGAGCGCGGACAGAACACTTTGATAGCCGTCCAGCAATTCGCGACGTTGGAGCGTCGTTAGGATACCCGTGGGCTCATACCGGCGATCTTCTTGCCAGGCGCTCATGGCGCGACGCGTGCCGGGACCGAAGGAGGCGTCGATGGTGGAGCGGTAGAACCCTTCCCACCGCAGGGCAATCTGAACCAGTTCGCGGTCTTCACGCGACAGGTTGCGCTCGGCGGCGCGGGCTTCTGCCGGGGTTTCTTCGCCCGGTGTCAACGGCTCAAGTGGGGCAGCTGGTTCGGTTTGAACCTGTGCGGCATTCGTGGGACCGAAGAATTGCTCGAGGAACTGGCGGCCATCGGCAAGGAACGCATCATTTGGAATTGCGCCCGACGCGCGAAGCTGGGCCAGCACGCCCGGCGCATCGATATCGGAATAGGGACCAAGGGCGATGGCGTACCATCCCGAGCGCAAACGGAACCCGTTCACATCAGGCAGGCGCGCGGCATAATCGTTGGCGCGTTGTTCGGCCAGACCGAGATTTGGACGCGCTTCGATCTGAAGCCAGGTCGTGCCTTGTGCCCATGCACTTGTGGTTATCATGAACGCGATTATCGTCAGCGTCGTTTTCATAAAATGTGTCATCGTCACCATGTCCGCCAAAGTGCCCGTTCTGGGCCGTTTTGACGTTACTATCTAAGTTACCGGCGGTTGCACGTCAAAAGGGACGCGGCGTTCATTGACCATGTTAGCCCTGTTGCCTATTGAGAACGCGATTTTGACCCCGAGGTAGATGCAATGGCTGCGACCGAGCGCCCCAAGAGCTTTCAAGAGATCATTCTGCGGCTTCAGACGTATTGGGCCGGAAAAGGCTGCGCGATTTTGCAGCCCTATGACATGGAAGTTGGTGCCGGGACGTTCCACCCGGCCACGACGTTACGCGCCCTCGGCTCTAAGTCCTGGGCGGCGGCCTATGTGCAACCCTCGCGCCGTCCGACCGACGGGCGGTATGGGGAAAACCCCAACCGGCTTCAGCATTATTACCAGTTTCAGGTGTTGATGAAGCCGTCTCCGCCCGATTTGCAGGAGCTTTACCTTGGATCGCTCGAGGCGATTGGCATTGACATGGAGATGCACGACATCCGTTTTGTCGAAGACGATTGGGAAAGCCCGACGCTGGGTGCGTGGGGCCTCGGCTGGGAGGTTTGGTGCGATGGCATGGAAGTCAGCCAGTTCACCTATTTCCAGCAGGTTGGTGGCCATGATTGCAAGCCCGTGTCAGGCGAGCTGACCTATGGGTTGGAGCGTCTGGCGATGTATGTGCTTGGCATCGATCATGTCATGGATATGCCGTTTAACGACCCGCAAACGCCGATTGCCTTGAGCTATGGCGATATATTCCGGCAGACCGAGCAGGAATATTCGCGCTGGAATTTCGATGTCGCGGATACCGACACGCTTTTGCAGCATTTCAAGGATGCCGAAGCCGAATGCCAGCGCATTCTGGAAGCCGATGCGGTTGACCCAAAGACCGGTAAACGCATCGTCATGGCACATCCGGCCTATGACCAATGCATCAAGGCGAGCCACGTGTTCAATCTGCTCGATGCGCGTGGCGTGATTTCAGTCACCGAACGACAAGCCTATATCGGGCGAGTGCGTGCGTTGGCCAAGGCCTGTGCGGATGCGTTCGTCACGACCGATGCGGCCGGGGCTGCGGCGTGAACGGGAAGGTGATCGGGATGGCTTTGGTGGGGTCGGGGGTCATTGCAGGCGCTGCAATGTATTACCTGCAAGTCTATGGGTTCTATGACACAATCGAAGCGACAAGCGACGATATGGTGCAAGTTACGACCGTGTTTGCCAATGAGCCGGAGTCGATCCTTTTTGAAGATTTCGAAGCCATTGACGCAGACAGTTCTCCGATCCGGTATCGCGCTTGTTTCAAGACGGGCATGTCGCTGGCTTTGATGACAGAAACGTATGTGCTTTACGACGATGCCGTTCCGCTGACCGCGCCAGCATGGTTCGATTGCTTTGACGCGGAAGCGCTGGGCGCCGCGCTGGAAGAGGGAACGGCGCTGGCGTTTCTGGGCACGGCGAACATCACCTATGGCGTTGATCGCATCGTGGCGGTGCATGACGACGGGTCTGGCTATGTCTGGCATCAGATCAATGATTGTGGCCGCGAAGTATTTGACGGAAAACCCCCGCCCGAGGGCTGCCCTTTGCCCCCTGAGAGGAATGAATAATGCCTGATCTCTTGATCGAGCTTTTCTCGGAAGAAATTCCAGCCCGCATGCAAGTGCGCGCCGCCGATGATCTGAAACGCCTGATCACGGATGGCTTGGTCGAGGCCGGGCTGACCTATGCGAGCGCTGGCGCATTTTCGACGCCGCGTCGGCTGGTTTTGACACTTGAGGGGCTTTTAGGTGAAAGCCCGAACGTGTGCGAAGAACGCAAAGGCCCTCGCGTCGATGCGCCCGAAAAGGCGCTGGAGGGCTTTTTGCGCTCCACGGGGTTGAGCAAGGACCAGCTGGAAGCCCGCGACGACAAAAAGGGGCAGGTCTGGTTCGCCACGATTGAAAAAGCGGGGCGTCCGGCGGCAGATATCGTGGCCGAGGTGTTGGAACAAACGATCCGCAATTTCCCGTGGCCAAAATCGATGCGATGGGGTTCGGGCAGCTTGCGTTGGGTGCGACCGCTCCATTCAATTGTTTGCGTCTTGAGTGATAATGGTGAGAGCGAGATCGTCGATCTTGAGGTCGATGGCATCCGCGCATCCGACATGACATCGGGGCATCGGTTCATGCAACCGATGCGATTTTCTGTCGCGAATTTCGAGGATTACGCCGCGAAGTTGAAGAAAGCGCATGTGATTTTGTCGGCCGAAGAGCGCGCCGAGCGGATATGGCACGACGCCTCGCAGGCTGCGTTCGCCCAAGGCCTTGAGGTCGTTGAGGACAAAGGGCTTTTGGCAGAAGTGGCGGGGCTTGTTGAATGGCCCGTCGTGCTTATGGGTGAGATTGGCGAAGATTTTCTCGGGCTGCCAGCAGAAGTGCTTCAAACCTCGATGAAAGAGCATCAGAAGTTCTTTTCGGTCAAAGACAAATCGGGGCGCATCGTCAAATTCGTCACCGTGGCGAACCGTGAAACAGCCGATGACGGGGCGACGATTTTGGCGGGGAACCAAAAGGTGCTCTCAGCGCGGCTGGCCGATGCAAAGTTCTTTTGGGAAAACGATTTGCGCGTCGCCAAAGCCGGGATGGAACCGTGGGTGGATGCGCTGTCCAATGTCACGTTCCACGCCAAACTGGGCACACAAGCCGCGCGGATCGACCGGATTGCCGCGCTGGCGCGGGATATTGCGCCCGTTGTCGGTGCTGACGCAGATCAGGCCGAGAAAGCCGCGCGGGCGGCAAAGGCGGATTTGTCATCCGAAATGGTTTATGAATTCCCTGAACTTCAAGGGGTTATGGGCGAATATTATGCGCGTGAAGCCGGCTTGGGCGACGACGTGGCCGCCGTGTCGCGCGAACATTATCAACCGCTTGGACCATCCGACGACGTGCCGAACGCACCGCTTTCCGTGGCGGTGGCGCTGGCAGACAAACTCGACACGCTGACCGGGTTTTGGGCGATTGATGAAAAGCCGACGGGATCGAAAGATCCGTTCGCGCTGCGGCGTGCGGCGTTGGGCGTTATTCGGCTCGTGTTAGAGAATGGGGTTCGGTTTTCTCTTGTTCCAACTGCGAGAGAGCATGCGCAAACCCGTTTCTCAGGCGTTCAGTTTGGGTCAGATAGCGCGCAACTCTCGAAAAAGGACATGGCCGAGAGCATTCGCGGCGTCGTTCCGTTTCTCCACGATCGCCTCAAGGTCTATCTCCGCGATCGCGATGTGCCTCATGATGTGATCGATGCGTCGCTTGCGATGCCGAATGCAGACGATCTGACGCTTTTGGTGAACCGTGCCAGGGCGTTGGCGGCGTTTTTGAAAACGGATGATGGGACTAATCTGCTCCAGGGGTTCAAACGCGCGCATAATATTCTCAAGCAGGCCGAGGCCAACGACGGGGTGGAGTACTCCTTTGGCCCCGACCCGAAACTGGCGGAGTCGGACGAGGAAAAGGCGCTGTTCGCGGCCCTTGATGCGGCGGAAGCCGAGATTGCGCCATCCATGCAGGCCGAGGATTTCGGCGCAGCCATGCGCGCGATGGCGGGGCTTCGCGCGCCGATTGATGCGTTTTTTGAGGGCGTTCAGGTCAATGCTGACAGTCAGATTTTGCGGCGAAACCGGCTGAACTTGCTGCATCGGATCAGTTCGATTTGTCTTTCTGTTGCCGATTTGACCAAGATCGAAGGTTAAGAAGGCCGTTTTCGTCGCACTGCAGCAACGTCAAATGCCATTATTTCCTTACACTCCTTGATTGGTAACGTTTCCGGCGTATGGTGGCAGCGAAGGAATCGCCGCAGTGCAGAAACTTGTTGAAATCGCAGAGTTTGTAGAGCTTGACGCCACAGCGCCCGTGGCTGCCGATACCCATGGCAGCCGCGCAAAGTGCTTGCAGCGGTTGATCCGGCTTGATTTGCCGGTGCCGTTGACGGTCGCTTTGCCGTTCACAACCGTGCGCAACATTTCAAGCGGGGCGGCTGTGGATACAGGCGCAATCCTTGCCCATTTCGGGGATCGCCCGCTGGTTTCGGTGCGCGCATCGTCGCAAGACCCCGATTGGGGCGGGCCGGGCGCGCTTTTGAACATCGGTATGAACGACGCGCGCCACGCAGAATATGAAAATCTGCTGGGGCCGGATGCGGCGAACCACCTTTATGCGCGGTTTATCCAGATGTATTCGGTGCAGGTCGCGCATCTTGATCCGGACCTTTTTGAGATCGAAGGTGACATTACGGCCCAATCGTTGCGTTCCATGTTGGATGCGTATGAGGACGAAACCGATGACCCGTTTCCGCAGGACCCCAGGGATCAGTTAACGGACGTGCTGCGCTCGATGGCGCGGGCTTGGGAAGGAACGACGGCACGGCTTTTGCGACAGGCGCGCGGCGCGCCGACGGATGCCGGGCTTGGTCTTGTGGTCCAAGCGATGGCGCCGGGTCTGGGGCCGCGCGAGTCTGGTTCGGGCGTGATCCAGTTTGTGTCGTCGTCCACTGGATTGGCGCAGATCACCGGGCGTTACCTGAGCCAGTCGCAGGGGCGCGATGCGCTGAAGGATGAAGAAGCGGTTTATCTGACGCGGGATGAGCGTGGGGTGTCGCTCGAAGAATTGTGCCCTGAGGCGTTTGAGAAACTGGTGCAATACGGCGCGTATTGCCGCCAGAAGTTGCGCGAAGAAATGCAGATTGAGTTCACACTGGATGGTGGTGAGCTGAGCGTGTTGGATGCTGTGCGCATTCCGCGTAACGAACGCGCCAATATGCGTATTGCGGTCGCTTTGGCGGATGATGGTGTCATCACGCCGGACGAGGCTGTGTTGCGGGTTGAACCGCGCGGACTTACCGAATTGTTGCACAGACAGGTGGATCGCAGTGTCGTTTCGCGGCCTTTGACCCGTGGCGTCGCGGCAAGCCCGGGGGCGGCGACCGGCAAACTGGTGTTCACCTCTGCCGCGGCCCAAGCGAGCGCGGCTCAGGGCGAGGCTTGTATTCTGGTTCGGCGCGAGACGTCCCCCGAAGACATTCGCGGCATGCATGCGGCCAATGGTGTTCTGACCGAACGCGGCGGAATGACGAGCCATGCGGCGGTGATTGCACGCGGTTTGGGCCTTCCCGGTGTGGTGGGGGCCTCTGAGATCAACCTTAATCGCAAAGACAAGACACTGACGTTCAGCGATGGCACCATCCTTTCCGAGGGCGATATAGTCACGCTTGACGGAACCACGGGCGAAGTGATCAACGGCGCCATCGCATTGCTTGAGCCGGCGCTGGATGACGCGTTCCAAACTTTGCTGGGATGGGCCGATGAGGCGCGCGATATTGGCGTGCGTGCCAATGCCGATACACCGGCAGATGCGAAAGTCGCGAGAACGTTCAAAGCCGAAGGCATCGGGCTGTGCCGCACAGAGCATATGTTCTTTGACGATGACCGGATGACGGTTATGCGCGAGATGATTTTTGCCGAAACGGCCGAAGGGCGCGCGGCGTCGCTGGAGCGGTTGGTGCCAATGCAGGTCGCGGATTTGACGGATCTGTTCCGCATCATGGCCGGATTGCCTGTTTGCATTCGCCTTTTTGATCCGCCGTTGCACGAATTCCTGCCGTCGGGGCGTGAGGCTTTGCGCGATCTTGCCGTGGCGCTGCATTTGCCATTGTCGACGGTGACGCGCCGGGTTGAGGCGCTGAGTGAATTCAACCCAATGCTTGGATTGCGCGGTGTGCGTTTGGGCGTGACCATGCCTGAGATTTACGAAGCACAGGCGCGCGCAATTTTCCTCGCCACGATTGCAGCCGCAGAGGCCGGGCAACCTATTGTTCCCGAGATCATGATCCCGCTTGTTTCGGCAAAGCGCGAAGTGGAACTGGTGCGCAACAGCATTGATGCCGTGGCCGCAGAAGTGCGCAGCGAAACCCAAGCTGATTTCGATTACCGGCTTGGCGTGATGGTGGAGACACCACGCGCCGCCTTGCGCGCCGATGAGATCGCGCAATTCTGTAGTTTTCTGAGTTTCGGGACCAACGACCTGACCCAGATGACCTATGGGCTTTCGCGCGATGACGCGGGCCGGTTCATGGGCGCATACGTGCAGCAAGGCGTCTTCCACGAGGACCCGTTCCACCGCCTTGATCTCGAAGGCGTGGGCGAATTACTGACGATCGGAGCCGAGCGCGGTCGCAACGGACAGCCCGATATTACGCTGTCGATTTGCGGCGAACATGGGGGTGACCCTGATTCTATCGAGTTCTGTCGGGCAGCCGGATTCGACTATGTCAGCTGTTCCCCGTTCCGTGTGCCCGTGGCGCGACTAGCTGCCGCACATCTGGCGCTGAAAGAACGCGCAGAAAATAAATACAATTAAAACAAAACCTTAATTCTGCAGCGCGGCAATGTTTGGCGGAAAGCCGCTGTCGTGCGCGCTTTGTCACAACTCTGTTCACGCTCTGAGGGTGGACGGACGTGTTGCTTTTGGGTATCCGATCCTCGCGGTGAGGTGGCGAAAAAGCCACATAATTAAGAACTGGATGGGGCATAACAATGCTGAAACCCGCGATATGCGGTGCAGCCTTAGTGATGGGTTGGGTGCTTGGTACGGCGGCAATGGCCGACGTGACTTTGAGCGCATCAAACAATCCCACTATTGCGCTGAATGATCGCTTAGGAAGTTTGTTCGGGTCAGAACGGAGCGCATTGACGTCTCTCAAGACCAAAGATTTTGTTCGGCTCGTCGAAGCCCCCAAGGCGGCGACGCAAGGGCTGACGGTCGAAAAGCTGCGCGCGATGCCTGTGGCATCAGGCGGAGACGCATGGAAATGCCTTGCCGAGGCGCTTTACTTTGAGGCGCGCGGTGAAACTGTTCCCGGCATGGTCGGTGTGGCCGAGGTGATTTTGAACCGGGTGGATGACCCACGTTACCCTAGCTCGGTTTGCGGTGTCGTGAACCAAGGCACAGGTGAACGGTATCGTTGCCAGTTCACCTATACCTGCGATGGTCGCCCGGAAACGATCAACGAAGCGCGGGCTTATGAGCGCGTTGGCAAAATCGCCCGCGTCATGCTGGACGGTGCGCCGCGCTCGTTGACCGACGGGGCCACGCATTATCACACGAAATCTGTGAACCCACGCTGGGCGCGTGTTTTCCCGCGCACCACGACCATTGGGTATCACCATTTCTATCGCGAGCCGGACCGCGTCGCGCGGAACTGATCGACGAGTATTACAGAATGTTGCGGAGGCGCGCGGTTGGTTGCCAGTCGCGCGTTTTGTCTGTCTGTTCAGGCAGGGTTGCATCGTGGTAGGCTTCGCTCAGAGCAGATAAAAACAGGACTTGCCACATGACCCGCAAGCTTTTCGGCACCGATGGTGTCAGGGGCCGCGCCAACGCGCATCCGATGACCGCTGATTTGGCGTTGCGATTGGGCGCGGCTGTCGGTCGCTATTTCCGTCGCGATGGATCGCCCGCGCATCGCGTTGTGATCGGCAAGGACACTCGACTGTCGGGTTACATGTTTGAAAACGCGTTGACGGCGGGGCTGACCTCGACCGGGATGAACGTGTATTTACTGGGGCCGGTGCCAACGCCGGCGGTGGGGATGCTGGTGCAATCCATGCGGGCCGATCTTGGGGTGATGATCTCAGCCAGCCACAACCCGCATCATGACAATGGCATCAAATTCTTTGGCCCCGATGGGTTTAAATTGAGCGACGATGCAGAGCGCGCGATCGAAGACATATTGGAAGGCGAGGTTGTGCCAGCCGATGCCGAGAACATCGGGCGCGCAAAGCGGATTGATGATGGGCTTTATCGCTATGTCGAGCGGGTGAAATCCACATTTCCGGGCGATTTGCGGCTGGACGGTCTGAAAGTCGTGATCGATTGCGCCAATGGGGCCGCGTACAAGGCCGCGCCCACGGTTCTTTGGGAGCTTGGCGCGGATGTGGTTTCAATCGGCGTTTCGCCTGACGGGAAAAACATCAACCTCGATTGCGGTTCGACCAGCACATCGCGTGCCGCCGAGGCTGTGGTCGCCCATGGGGCGGATGTTGGGCTGTGCCTTGATGGTGATGCGGACCGGATCATGATTTTGGACCAGAACGGTCAGGTTGCAGATGGCGATCAGATCATGGGTCTTTTTGCAGCGCGTTGGGCCGACGAAGATCGGCTCGCCGGTGGAGCGCTGGTGGCGACCGTGATGTCAAACCTTGGCCTTGAACGGTTTCTGGGCGGGCGCGGTATCGGGCTTCATCGCACGGGCGTCGGGGATCGTTATGTGGTCGAGGCCATGCGCGCCAATGGGTTCAATCTCGGAGGTGAGCAATCCGGTCATATCGTGATGACTGATTTCGCCACGACCGGCGACGGCCTTTTGGCGGGTTTGCAGTTTCTGGCCGAGATGAAGCGGACGGGGCGTCCGGCTTCGGAATTGATCCGGGTCTTTGACCCTGTGCCGCAACTCTTGAAGAACGTGCGCTACGCAGATGGGGCGGCACCGCTTGAAGACAGGGCGGTCAAAGCCGCGATTGAAAACGCCGAAAGCCGGTTGAACGGCTCGGGGCGTCTTCTTATTCGGAAATCCGGCACCGAGCCGTTGATCCGGGTGATGGCGGAATGCGAGGATGATGCGCTTCTTTTGAGCGTTGTTGATAGCGTCGTTGATGCCGTGGCGCAGGTGGCCTAGCGCTTTTTCAGGTGCACGAGGTTGCGCCATTCGCTCAGACCGATCCCGAGCAAGATCAGGGCCAAGCCGATGAACAGGCTTGGCGCAAGCTCTTCGCCAAGCAGGACAATGCCGAATGTCACTGCCCAGAGCGGTACGATGTAGGACACAAGGCTCATAAATATCGAACCTGCGTTTCGGATGATGTAGACGCGCAGGAAGAACGCGACGGCGGTCGGCATGATCCCGATATAGATCATTGCTGTGGTTGCGCGTGAGGCGGTGATTTCGGGCAGGCCTTCGAAGATAAGCGCAAGCGGGACGAGAACGAGCGTCGCCGTGCCAAGCATGGCGGTGGCGAGAATGACCGGTGGGACCTGTGGCGCGCGCCGCGTCAGGATAGAGCCGAAGGCGTAACAGATTGCAGAGCCAATGCAGCCCCAACGCCCCAGCCACTCCAGCGGGCTTCCGGTGCTGGACCCGGCACC
>CALLWO010000237.1 GCA_938016355.1 uncultured Boseongicola sp.
TGGTTGTGGCGAAATCAGATGCAGCACACCACGGCTTGGCGGATCAGTTTGCGGCACACACAGCCGAACGAAGATACCGCGCTTTTTGCTATGGGAGCCCTAATGCTGCGGACCCTCGCGTCCGTGGCGTGCCGGGCGTCAGTTTTGAGACCGGCGGCATTATGAAGATCACAACACATCTTGCCCGACACAAAACAGACCGACAGAGGCAGGCAGTTTTGTTTCAAGGTGGGCGGCATGCCGTGACACGAGTGCGGATGATTGAAACATTTGGCACCCATGCAGCGGAAGTTTTGTGTCAATTGGAGACAGGTCGCACGCATCAGATTCGTGTTCATATGGCTCACGTTGGACATGCTTTGATTGGTGATCCGGTTTATGGTGGCAAGCGCAAATTGCCTGCAGACTCCGCCGGGTTCGATGCCGTAAAAACCTTTTCAAGACAGGCGCTTCATGCTGAAACATTAGGTTTCATACATCCGGTGACAAAAGAAATTCTCAGCTTTAAATCTCCGCTTCCGGAAGATTTGGAGGGGCTAAAAGCGGCATTATCGGGATACTAAATTTTTGCACAACTACCCCGCCATTTCTCCACAACTCTGCACCAATATGTGAAGTCACTGGGCTGTGACTGGAAGAAAGAGCGATCAATATTCATATTCTATTCAAGTTCTGGCGGCAAAAAACGTCATTAGGGCCTTGAACTGAACGAAACAGTTCACCATCTATGTTAAAAGCCGCAACATCGCGGCCCACAGGGAAAATGGAAATGGCAAATTATGCAAATCTTCCAGCTCCGACCCCAGAAGGCGGGCTGAACAGGTATCTCCAGGAAATTCGTAAGTTTCCTATGCTAGAAAAAGAGCAGGAATTCATGCTGGCGCGACGCTGGGTTGAAGATCAGGACACGGACGCGGCCCATCAAATGGTAACGTCACACCTGCGCCTAGCCGCAAAAATCGCGATGGGATATCGTGGGTACGGTCTTCCCCAAGCAGAGGTGATTTCTGAGGCCAATGTTGGCTTGATGCAAGCTGTGAAACGTTTTGACCCTGAAAAAGGCTTCCGTCTGGCGACTTATGCGATGTGGTGGATCCGTGCGTCTATTCAGGAATACATCCTGCGCTCATGGAGTTTGGTAAAGCTGGGCACAACGAGCGCGCAAAAAAAGCTTTTCTTCAATCTGCGCAAAGCCAAAGCCCGCATTGGCGCGCTGGAAGACGGCGATCTGCGTCCAGAGCATGTTGAGCGGATTGCCAACGACCTAAACGTTACACATGACGAAGTCATCTCGATGAACCGACGGATGTCCGGTGGGGATGCGTCGCTCAACGCAACGGTGTCGGCCGATGGCGAAGGCGCCGCGCAATGGCAGGATTGGCTTGAAGACGAGGATGCTGATCAAGCATCGGACTACGAAGCGCGCGACGAACTGGACACGCGCCGCGAACTCTTGGTCGAAGCCATGAGCGTGCTAAACGAGCGCGAGCAAGACATTCTGACTCAACGTCGCTTGCAAGATGCGCCAGTGACCCTAGAAGATTTGAGCGGGCAATACGGTGTTAGCCGCGAGCGCATCCGCCAAATCGAAGTTCGTGCGTTTGAGAAACTGCAAAAGAAAATGCAGGTCCTCGCGAAGGAAAAAGGAATGATCGAAGCAGCGTAATCGCTTGGGATCGTCCCCCTCTCAAGCAATGCTTCTATTCAAGGGCCCCGCGTTGTCCCGGCGCGGGGCTTTATTTTTTTTCGTTAGAATTTCAACTTTGGGAGAGCACTGAAAAGGCGCGGTCGCTCTGAGCGCACTTTTGCGAACCCTGAAATGGCCGGGCTAATCGTAGCCGCAAACAGGGCGGCGACCAGAGCCAAGAGATAGATCACGCCCAGATAAAGGCTCAACGCATCCCAATCCAATGTCCGCAACTGGCTGAAAACGCCAAGCGAAAGAGCCGAAACCCAGCAGGCACCCGAAATTGTTGCCAAGGCCGACAGCTGGAGCCGGAACGTCAATGGAATGTCCCCAAATCGCCAGCTTTGATAGTTGCGAAAGGTTGGCAATCCGATCCGACCAATAGCCACGGCATTCAAAGTGAGCAATGCGACGACGCACAGTTTCGCCATGAGTTTTGGTGACATCTCGTCAAGGGCAAATCCTGTGCGTAGATACAATAGCGTAAGCCCGCTTCCCCAAAGCAAGACCAACCCCATGCTGACCACGCGATGAAAAATCTCCAGATGTTCAATCTCGCGATCATCAAGCGGCCGCAATACAGCGCGCGCTGCCATGAGATCAGCAATAAGAGCCACCCCAAAACCAAGCGCCATCCCCAACAGATGCGCTGCGCGGGCCATGTCATTCACTAAAATCGAATCCATAAGGGGCGGTTCCTGTTGACTCAGAGGGATATCAAGAGAACCGAACCTTCAGCCCATGACCCTCAAAAGCCGGAAATACGCCTGAAACGTGGCGTTTCCAAAGTCGCGCCAATGGTCGACATCAATCCTGATGGAATCGCTCGCATTGTCCTAAGCCACGAAATGATGGCCACAGTGCTTGGCGGTCATCCGCCGAACGCCGGTCGCTGGTCGAATTGGATCAACGCGCTCATTCAGATGTTTTTCTGGTCATTTCCAAGTTGATTCGCTAGGATCTCATGACAGATCCGGGCCAACCCGGACAAGAAGGCAGACGAGCAAAGCCTATGACAGAAATGGTCTACGGAGCAGTCCCCACGCGGGACGGCGAACCGATTCTTCCTCGATGGTGGCGGACCATCGACAAATGGTCGTTGAGCGCTGTGTTGGCGCTCTTTGGTGTTGGGCTTTTGCTAGGCTTGGCCGCGTCCCCACCGCTGGCCGAACGCAATGGGTTCTCCGCTTTCCACTACGTCGAGCGGCAAGTCGCCTTTGGTTCACTTGCGATGCTCACCATGTTCGCATTGACGCTGATGGCCCCTCAGACGGTACGGCGGCTGGCAATAATTGGTTTCGCGGTCTCGTTCATTGCACTTTTGTTTCTTCCTATTTTCGGAACCGGTTACGGCAAAGGTGCGGTGCGTTGGTATTCGCTCGGCTTCGGATCTATCCAGCCATCGGAGTTCCTGAAGCCTGGGTTTATCGTTGTGGCAGGGTGGATGATTGCGGCATCAAACGAAATCGCTGGCCCGCCGGGCAAAAGCTATTCCTTTGCGCTCGCGCTCTTCATTGTTTTGCTACTTGCTATGCAACCGGACTTTGGCCAGGCCTGCCTGGTCATGTTCGCTTGGGGTGTTATGTATTTCGTTGGAGGCGCATCGTTCTTGATCTTGTCAGGAATTGCGGGCCTCGCAGCGATTGGCGGGGCATTTGCCTATCAAAATTCCGAACATTTCGCACGCCGCATCGACGGCTTTCTATCCGCGGAAGTGGACCCGACCACGCAACTTGGCTATGCAGCAAACGCGATCCGTGAGGGCGGATTTTTCGGCGTGGGCGTCGGAGAAGGAACCGTAAAATGGTCCCTGCCCGACGCACATACGGACTTTATCATCGCGGTCGCCGCCGAAGAATACGGGCTGGTTCTCGTTCTCCTAGTCATTTTCCTTTACGCGACAATCGTCTTGCGATCCCTTTTCCGGCTAATGCGCGAACGCGATCCGTTTATCCGGTTGGCTGGTACTGGATTGGCGTGCACTTTTGCCGTGCAAGCAATGATTAACATGTCTGTGGCTGTAAGATTGTTACCGGCGAAAGGTATGACGCTGCCGTTTGTAAGCTATGGCGGATCTTCGTTGATCGCGGGCGGCATCCTAATTGGTATGCTCCTTGCGTTTACGCGCATCCGTCCTCAAGGTGAAATTGCCGACCATTTGATCCGGCCACGCAGATGAGCGGTGACAAACATCTCGTTATTGCGGCAGGAGGCACTGGCGGGCATATGTTCCCGGCACAGGCTCTGGCCGAGGCGATGCTCGCTCGTGGCTGGCGAGTGACGCTTTCCACTGATGCAAGAGGCGCGCGGTATACTGGAAACTTTCCGGACGGCGTGACAATCCGGGAAGTGACCAGCGCTACTTTTGCGCGCGGTGGGGTCCTTGCAAAACTCGCTGTGCCGTTTCGCATCCTGGCAGGAATCGGTGCTGCAAAACTACGCTTCCTCCGTGATCGTCCGACGGTCGTGACCGGTTTTGGAGGGTATCCTTCGATCCCTGCACTATCAGCGGCCTGGTTGCACCGCGTACCGCGTATGATCCACGAACAAAACGGTGTGCTTGGTCGTGTAAACAAACTATTTGCGAAACACGTGGACAAAGTAGCATGTGGCACATGGCCGACCAAGCTTCCCTCCGGGGTGGACGGCGAAAACACAGGCAATCCGGTTCGTTCTCTTGTGTTAGAATGTGCCGGTGCCACATACGCCGCGCCGCAGGCGGGCTGGCCGATCAATGTCCTTGTCATTGGAGGCAGTCAAGGCGCACGCGTTCTTTCCGATGTTGTCCCTGAAGCCCTGATGCATCTGCCAAAATCGACACGAGACACATTATTTGTGCATCAACAGGCGCGATCCGAGGATATAGAGCGGGTCAAAGACACATATGAAACCGCAGGCATAAAAGCCAACGTTAAGACATTCTTTGATGACATCCCAGACCGTCTCGCCGCGTCGCAACTGGTGATCAGCAGGGCCGGTGCAAGTTCGGTTGCAGATATCTCGATCATTGGGCGACCTTCAATTCTAATCCCGTTTGCGGCTGCGACAGCAGATCATCAAACAGCGAATGCGCGTGGTTTGGTAAGTGCGGGCGGCGCGGTTCTTATCGCGGAAAGCGAGCTGGATCCACGCGCACTTTCCGAACAAGTGATTGATATCCTCACAACGCCCGGGCGCGCCGCGGACATGGCACGCGCCTCGTTGAGCCAAGGCATTCCTGATGCCACAGAGCGCCTTGTTGCACTTGTTGAAACGTTAGGCAGGAGAAGTCGAAAATGAACGCCGCAGCCGTGACCAAACTGCCAACAGAAATGGGGCCGATACACTTCGTTGGTATTGGTGGAATTGGTATGTCGGGGATTGCCGAAGTGCTGATTGAGGCAGGCTATAACGTTCAGGGTTCTGATCTGAAGCGTTCGAGCATTACCAATCGACTAGAAAGGAAAGGCGCGACGATTTTTGAAGGCCAGCGCGCCGAGAACTTGTCCGGTGCCGAGGTAGTCGTAATCTCGTCTGCGATCAAGGCCGGCAACCTTGAACTGGACGAAGCGCGCCGCATAGGGATGCCGGTCGTGCGTCGGGCCGAAATGCTCGCGGAGCTCATGCGATTGAGATCCAATATTGCTGTGGCCGGGACACATGGCAAAACCACCACGACGACAATGGTTGCAGCCCTTCTCGACGCCGGGGATATCGACCCG
>CALLWO010000238.1 GCA_938016355.1 uncultured Boseongicola sp.
TCCATCCAAGATGTATCAAGCGTTTCTGGCTGCTTGGGTTCGACGTTCAGGACCTCATCCGGGACGAATTGGTGAACAATCGCGACATCCTTCTTCGGCTTGTCGTCTTTGCGTCCGAATAGCTTTCCTAGCATCAAAGAAATCTCCGCAGCTTCATCAAAAAGGCGCCAAATTGCGGCGCGTAATGCGTCATTCCCATCAGAATCGGACGAAAGAGTGACATTTCGGAAAGATGCGAGGGCGCCGTGGCAAGATGGCCACAAGCCGATTACGAAGCGCGAAACCATGCCACCGCATAGACTGGCTATCTGAGGAACCTGATCCCCTCCAAGCCGACCGCGGTTGAATGGCAGCATGACCTCTGCGGCGTTGCCCAACCGTTGCGGGCGCGGCCATCATCGGGCGGGTGGCACCAATTCTTCGGACTTGAGCGCTTCCATCTCTTTAATATCGGGCAAGTGCTGAACCCCCAACCTCTCTGAACATCAAAGTTTGACTTTTCGACCCCCCATAGAGACAAAGGTTGCGGCAAGCGGACTGGGCGGCATGAGCACAAGCGTCGAATACGGTGGGAAAACAGTTTACGGCGCAGTGCTGGGCATTTTGATGCTCGAAGCGCGGTTTCCGCGCATTCACGGCGACATCGGCAATGCAACAACATGGCCTTTTCCGGTGCAATATCGCGTGGTTCGCGGTGCAAGCCCGGACAAGATTGTGCGCCAGGATCCAATGGTTCTGGTGGACAAATTCATCGACGCCGCGCAAGAGCTGGTCGCTTCGGGTTGCGACGGGATTACGACGAATTGCGGGTTCCTCGCCCTTGCGCAAGACCGCATCGCGCGCGCGGTGCCCGTGCCCGTCGCCACGTCGTCGCTGATGCAAATCCCCATGGTGCAGGCCATGTTGCCGCCGGGCAAAAAGGTGGCGGTGCTGACGATTTCCAAGGCCTCCCTGACCCCCGCACATCTGAAGGCCGCCGGCGTCGCTGCGCCCGAAGACATTCCGGTTTTCGGCACGGATCAGGGCCGCGCTTTCACTCGGTGCATTCTGGATGATCACGAGGCGATCGACTTTGAGGCTTGCCGTCTGGATATGCTCGACGCCGCTCGCGAGATCGTTGAAACCGACCGCGATGTTGGAGCGATTGTGCTCGAATGCACGAACATGACGCCCTATGCCCATGACGTGCGCAAGGCGACCGGGTTGCCGGTCTTTTCGATCTATACGTTCCTCAAATGGTTCCATCAGGGGCTTGTCCCCGACCGTTTTCGGCTGGAACTTGATGATCCGCGCGCCGGGTTGTTTTAGGCCGCACCAAACACCCGTACCCTATTCAAAATAAGGAAGGTTCTTGGCCTTGGCTGCGCGCACCCAATTGGGCACAAACGGCACGATCTTGTCCTGCGACGGGACCATCATTTCGATGAAGCTTGCGCCGGGATGGGCGATCGCTTCGCTCAAAACGCCTTCGATCTGATCTTCGGATGTGATCCGCGCGGTTTTGAACCCGAAAGCCTCGGCCAGTTTGATGTAATCCACCGCGCCAAAGTCGGTCGACCACGGCGCATCCACATCATCGAGCAACACGGCCTCTCCACGGATCCAGCCAAATGTGTCGTTGCGCGTCAGGATGATCGTGACGTTCTTGTTGCTGCGCCGGATCGTCTCCATGTCGCCCATCACAAAGCCGAAAGACCCGTCACCTGTAAACGAAATCACCGGCCCGTCGCTGGCGTAAGCCGCGCCCAATCCGGCGGGCACCGAATAGCCCAAAGCGCCCATAGAATAATTGGTGATATAGCGCCGCCCCGCCTCTTTGATCGTCAACAAGGCAGAAGGATAAATCGCGCTGACGCCGGGTTCGGAGGTGACAATGGCGTCGGGCGGTAAAACCTTATCAAGCGCCTGACTGAGCTTGACCGGCGACACCGTGCCCTCAGGCATCGGAATGTTGGAATTAAAGACCTTGTTGAGCGCCGTGGTTTTGATCGGGTTGAGGTCAATCTTGGCAGGGCGGTGACCGGCATGCTCGGACTTCAAAATTTCAAGCATGTAGGCAAGGCTCGCGCGTGCATCCCCGACCAGCCCCACTTTGACGGGGTAATTGTTCCCGATATGTGCCTCTGCGATATCAAGATGGAGAAACGTGGTCGTCTTGGGATCGCCGTAAAGCTTCCAGTGATCGGTGGCGGCGCTGTCAGTGTTGGTGCCGACAAAAAACACTGTATCGGCGTCGTGAACATAGGAATTCGAATATTCCATCCCCCCGCGCCCACCGATAACGCGCAGCGCTAGCGGGTGGTTTTCCGGGATGGTGCCCTTGCCCGGCGTCGTTGTGCCCACCGGGATTTGCAGGAATTCGGCCAGCTCCAGCAAGACGTCAGAAGCCTGCGAAATCAGCCCCCCTTGCCCACAGACAATGACCGGCTTCTTAGCCGCCAGCAGCACATCAATGGCCGCTCGAATTTTTGAGTGATCTGCCACCGGGCGATGCGCAGGATAGACGCTGTAATCGGTCTCGGCATAAAGATCGGCGATCTCGGCTTTCTCGTGAAAAACATTAATCGGCACACGAATATGAACCGGCGCGGGCCGTCCCGATGTTGCCACGCGAAACGCGCGGCGCATCAAAAACGGGATCTCGCGCGCGTTGGTCAAAACGAAGGATTCCTTGCAGATGCTGGCGTAAAGCTTTGTCTGATCCACCCCGGTCAGCCCGTGCTTCTTGTCCTGATTGATCGGAATGTCCGAACTGAAAAAGATAATCGGAACGGAGCTGAGATAGGCTTCCGTGATCCCTGGCGTGCAATGGGTCACACCGGGGCTCGGCGCTTCCAAAACACAAGGGCGGCCAGTGATTTTCGCATAAGATTCAGCAGCATAGGACGCCGTGCGTTCGTCGCGGGTCAGGACGTATTCAATGTCTGAATGCGCCTCCCATTCCTTGTACCAGCCGATCGTCGTCTCGCCGGGCAAGCCAAACACATGGCGCACGCCGTGCAATTCCAGCATGCGCAAAATGATCTGGGCACCGTTCAAGACTTCTGCGTCGGGCATTCTCACGAGTGTCTACCTTTGATGAGTTCAGCGCGCAAAAGCAGCACCTGTCACAAAAGGATCATGCAGCCGCAAAGGGAAGTCAACGACGCGCTAATCACGCAAACGTCGCCCTCACGTCGGGAATTTTCGCGCAGGTTGGATTGTGCCGGTGCATGTGCCGAAACCAATTTGATATCCGTCGCCATGCGCCGCCCCGTGCAAGGTCAATGTGTCCCCGTCCTCGATGAATGTCCGCGTCTCGCCAGTGTCGAGCGTCAGCGGTTCTTTCCCGCCCCATGTCAGCTCCAACAGGCTTCCGCGCTCGGATTTTTCCGGCCCTGAGATCGTTCCCGACCCCAAAAGATCGCCCGACGTCATGGCACAACCCGATGAGGCGTGATGCGCCAGTTGCTGTGCTGCTGAATAGTACATTTGATTGTAGTTGGTCTGCGCAATGGTGGTCGCCACTTTGCCAGCAGGGGCCATGGTGACGGCCAAGTCGATGTCGAAGAGCATTGGCTTGGGTTCTGCCAAGTAAGGCAGCAGGTCTTTTTCACGCGCGGGCGTGGAGGTTCGGAAAGGCTCAAGCGCTGCTGCTGTCACGATCCATGGGCTGATGGAGGTCGCAAAAGCCTT
>CALLWO010000239.1 GCA_938016355.1 uncultured Boseongicola sp.
CGCTTTCCAAAACGGGAATCGCTCGCTATAGCCAGCCGTTCATGAGCGGACACCCTTGGAGGCCGCTCGCAACTTGAAAATTTGGAGATACCCATGGCTGGTCAGGTACCTGATCTTAACGCCACGGTACGGACGGGGACAGGCAAGGGGGCCGCTCGTCAAGCTCGTAGAGACGGGCTCGTACCTGGCATCGTATACGGCGGCGGTGAAGACCCCGTAGCGATCAATGTCCCTTACAACGTACTGTTCAAAAGGCTAAAGCAAGGCCGCTTTCTTGCGACGCTGTTTAACTTGAAAGTGGACGGCCACGATGACGTTCGCGTCATCTGCCGGAACGTTCAGCGCGACGTCGTTAAAGACCTGCCAACGCACATCGACCTGATGCGCCTCAAGCGGACGTCTAAGATTGCGTTGTTTATTCCCGTCGAGATCGTCGGTGAAGACGTTGCGCCTGGCATCCGCAAAGGCGGCGTTCTCACAATGATCCGTCCAGAAGTCGAACTCACAGTTACTGCGGGCGACATTCCGGAAAAAATCGTTGTCGATATTAGCGAAATGGAAATCGGTGATACCGCGACAATCTCCGGTGTTTCGCTGCCCGATGGTGCGAAGCCGACGATTGACCGCGACTTTGTGATTGCCAACATCTCTGCTCCATCCGGGCTTGCCAGCCAGGATGACGAAGATGATGCGGAGTCGTCCGATGAAGATGCAGCTGATGAAGCAGCAGATTCCGGCGAAGAGGGCGGCGACGAATAAGCGCCCTACCGATGAATTTTTAGAAAGCGCGGCACGGAAAGTGCCGCGCTTTTTTTGTCCGCCCCGCCTACGCGACCGATATTGCAATCAAGCTGCAACCGGTTGCAGCCCTCGTTGCAAGCATGATACCAAGTGTGACAAGGGGATTGCATGGCTGTCACGCTAAAAGATGTTGCTGAATTGGCGGGCGTCTCTCGTTCTGCGGTTTCGCGCACGTTTACAGAAGGCGCTTCTGTTTCCCGAAAAACCAGACAAAAAGTCGAAAACGCCGCCGCCGAACTTGGCTACGCACCGAACGCGCTTGCCTCCAGCCTCACCACCGGTCGCACAAAACTCATCGGGCTCATCTCAAGCAATTTCCACAATCCGCTCTTTCTCGAGATATTTGATCTGTTCACGCGTGGTTTGCAGGACAGAGGTCTCAGGCCCCTCTTGGTGAACCTTACGGATGAAACCGACCCCGCCTCATCTGTTCGCCTTCTAAAACAATACTCGGTCGATGGCGCAATTCTGGCGTCTTCGACCCTTTCGCCAGAGTTTGCGCAAGCGTTCAAAGACGCCAACTTGCCGGTGGTTCATTCCTTCGGGCGTTTTTCCAGCACGCCAAATGTGCACGTTGTGGGCATCGACAATTTTGCATGTGGCCGCATGGCCGCCGAAACGCTGATTGCGCGTGGGTATCGTCGAATCGCGTTCCTGGGCGGGCCCGAAACCGCGACCTCTACACAAGATCGCTTGATGGGCTTTCGTGAAGCGACCCAACACCATCCAGAAATCCAAGTCAGCTATAGCTTTGCATCGGCCTACACGTTTGATTCCGGTCGCGTCGAGATGACCAAACTCATGATGACCGAGCGGGCGGAGGCCTACTTTTGCGGCGATGACGTCGTTGCGATTGGCGCCTTAAGCGCCGCGCAATCCGCCGGCCTGCACGTGCCCGATGACGTTGGTTTTATTGGTCTGAACGACATGGAAATGGCCCGTTGGGACAACATCCAACTCACAACAATCCATCAGCCGATCCAGCAGATTATTGATAGCTCCATCGAACTCGTTGTTTCACTCCTTGACGAGCCGGAAAAATATCCCGAGGCGCGCATTTTTCCATGTCACATCATCGAGCGCGCAACCCTGCGAAAAGTGCCGCGTGGCGACAATTGACGTATTGATATTGCAACCGGTTGCAAAAACGATAACTTACGCAAAACCGGCGATTGCGCGAGTGCTTCAATGACAGATTTGATTGATGGAATTCGGAAGAACCGTTTTGCCGTTTTTGGCCGAGTGGGGATGGATTTCTTTCCCGACCCTCCCGGCACGAAAACGCGCGATGGACAGCTTTTCGCAAGCGGGATCGGCGGATCTTCGGCAAACATCGCTGTTGGATTGACCAAACTCGGCGGACATGCCGCGTTGATAACGTCAGTTTCGAACGATGCTGTCGGGGAATTTTGCGTCAAGAACCTCAACGAATATGGCGTCGATACGCAGTATATGAAAACGCTTGGCGGCGAATTTCGCACGTCTTTGGCCGTTTATGAAAGCGTCCTCGAGGGGCACCAGACCGTCATCTACAGAAACGGTGCGGTTGATTTCCAAGTGACACCCGAAGACGTGGATCAAGTCGATTTGAGCAATTACGGCGCGTTCATCACCGCCGGAACTGTGTTCGCGGCAGAACCCTCTCGCAGCGCCGCGTTCCACGCCTTTGAAACCGCCAGAGCCAAGGGCCTGCCAGTGATTTTCGACATCGACTATCGGCCCTACTCCTGGCCATCCGCCGAAGTCGCAGCCGACGTTCTTTCTCGGGCGGGGGCGCTATCCGATATGATCGTGGGCAACGACGAGGAATTTGGCTTTATGGCCGGAGGCATCGAAAAAGGTCTGGATATGGCGCGGGAACTGGCGGCCTCAACGGCGTCGATTGTCGTCTATAAAATGGGTCCCGAAGGCGCGATCACTTTCGCCAATGGCGAGGAAATTCGAACAGGCATCTACCGCGTGGATGCGCTGAAACCAACGGGCGCGGGCGACAGTTTTATGGCCGGGATGCTTTCAGGAATTGCTGACGGTTTGTCAGTAAAAGACGCCGTGCTCCGGGGTTCCGCATGCGCCGCAATCGTTGTGGGGCGTCCCGGATGCGCTCCGGCTCTTCCTTATCCCGATGATCTGGCTCAGTTTTTGAACGCCCATCCCGGCCCAAGCGAGGGATAAGCCATGGCTCTTGCGACACTCTCCGATGTCCTGAAACCCGCGCTTGCCAATGGATACGCGGTCGGCGGATTGGTGTGTTTGGGCTGGGAAGACATGCGCGCCTATGTGCGCGCCGCCGAAGCCGAAGGGCTTCCCGTTATCCTGCAGGCGGGACCCTCGTGCCGCAAACACACACCACTTCCGGTCCTGGGCAAGATGTTCCGGCATCTGGCAGAAAGCGTTTCTGTTCCGGTAGTTGCGCATTTGGATCACGGTTACACGTCGCAAGAGTGTTACGAAGCCATTGAGTCCGGATTCACCTCCGTGATGTTCGACGGTTCCCGAAAACCCTTGGCGGAAAACATCGCGGAAACAGCTGCAATCGTCGAAATGGCCCATGCCGCTGGCGTTTCCTGCGAAGGCGAAATTGGGTTTGTCGGCTATGCCGCAGGCGAGAATTCCAAAGGCACTGATCCCAATGAGGCCGCAACATTTGCCCGCGAAACGCGCGTCGATGCGATGGCGATTTCGGTCGGCAATGTCCATCTTCAGGAAAACAAAGAAGGCGGTCTCGATGAACCCCGCATTCGCGCAATAGAAGCCGCAACAGACGTGCCGCTCGTCATTCATGGCGGGTCGGGTGTGCCGCTCGCACAGCGACAGCATCTCGCCCAAACCTCCCGGATCTGCAAATTCAACATCGGAACTGAACTCAGACTGGCATTCGGAGCAGCACTCCGCGAAGCGGTCGGCTCTGACCCTGATCGATTTGATCGCGTTTCCATTTTGAGCGAAGTGGAAACACCGATTGAGCAAGCCGCACGAAACGTCCTGCGCGGCTTGGCCCCAATTTCTTAGATTTGACCTAACGCACGATTTCTTTCTGCGGGCCTTTGTCGAGCCGATAAATGTCGGTTCCAACCGCCTCGGGAAAATACTCGCGCACCAACGGATCGTGCCCGGGTATGATCAATGCCGGTGCACTTGCCAGCGACTGAAGCGTATCGAATCCCTTAAGCATGTCTTCCAGATCAACGACGATCGGAAACGGCTTACGCGCCCACAGGTTTTCATAAAAATGCGACGCGTCTGACGCCAGAACAAGCCATCCCGACGACGTCATGACCCGGACAGATTGCAATCCACGACTATGTCCGCCGATGCAATGGACGCTGACACCATCAGCAACCAAACCGTCGCCTTCGTAAAAAACGACTTTGCCGGAATAGAGCCGTTTGACAGCTTCACAAACGTGGCCTGCGGTAAATGGCATCTTCAGCGTTTCGTGACACATACAAGGCCCTGTCGCATACGCCATCTCAGCCGCTTGCAAATGCAGTTTCGCGTTTGGGAAAAGGTGCAATCCCCCTGCGTGATCATAATGCAGATGCGTCACGATCAGGTCGTCGATATCGTCTGGACCAACGCCAAAGGGTTTAAGCGCCTCAACCGGATCAACGCGGATCGGTCGCGCGCGTGCAGCGGCTTCTTCATTGTCGTAACCGCTATCGACAAGAATGGTTCTGTCGCCAGACCGCAAAAGCCACATAAAGTAATCTATCGTGTGCGGTTGATCGTGGTTGTCATCAAAAATGAAACTGTCAGCGCGCGTCCGGGGATTTCCACGTTCCGCGTATTTGATGGCATAGACTTCCCACTCGGTCATGTGTCCGTTCCAATTGTCGATTGCATCCCATGGATAATGCCGTGCATTTCCGCAATAAGAACAGGGAAAAGTTGCGGATAATTTGCCAACATCGCCGCCAATGCCGATTGCCGAAGGAGACCTGAGAAATGACCGACCTGAAAGTTGCATGCATCGGAGCCGGTTATTTTGCGCAGTTTCACCTCGACAGTTGGGGTCGTATGCCAAGGGCCAAACTCGTTGCCGTCTGTGATCGCGACATCGAAAAAGCCAGCGTGAGTGGCGTAGAGGCCTTCACCGACCCTTCCGAAATGATCGACGCAGTTCGCCCAGATGTGCTGGACGTGATTGTCCCGCCTGCGGCGCAAACGGATGTCCTTCGGATCGCGTTCGCCTCTGGCATCAAAACTGTCATCTGTCAGAAACCGTTTTGCCAGAACCTTGAGGAAGCGCGTGTTATCGTCAGCGAAGCCGAAGCGGCGGGCGTCACGTTGATTGTGCATGA
>CALLWO010000240.1 GCA_938016355.1 uncultured Boseongicola sp.
TGAGGCTGTTCATCATGTTGAATGGTCTTGATTCCGCTGCGGGTTGCGATCTCCATCGCGACGATTTCACCATCAAACGCACCATTGCTCGTGGCCTTCAGCGCGCGATCAAGGGACGCCAGCGCATAGGCGTCCTGCGCCTCGCGGGAAAAGCTGTATTTCTGTGCGCAATCTTCGGCAAATGTGCCCATGAGCCGGCCGGTTTCATAGGCGTCTTCGAGGCCGTCGAGAAACATGTGATCAAAGACGTCGCTGTGACCGATCCGCGCGCCGCTGCGCATCTTTGGCAAAAGGTATGGCGCGTTTGACATGCTTTCCATGCCACCGGCGACAGCTGTTGTCAGGCGACCGCTTGCAATTGCATCGAATGCCATCGCAACGCAGGCCATCCCCGACCCGCACATCTTGTTGACAGTCGTGGCAGGCACGTTGTTTTCCAGCCCGGCCGCGAACCCCGCCTGACGCGCAGGCGCCTGCCCCTGACCTGCGGGAAGAACGCAGCCCATGAGCAATTCCTGAGGGGCTTCAAGATTGGCGGATTTCAATGACGCCGCAATGGCGCGCCCGCCGAGTTTCGGAGCAGGGACGGTTTGAAACGCGCCCTGAAATCCAGCCATCGCCGTGCGAGACGCGCCTGAAATGACCACTGCCGACATATCTAAAATCCTTTCGATCCCGCATCTGCTTACCGAATGGTAACGCATTCCGTCTAGCAGTGTCGCTGAACATTGTCAGAGGAGCTTCGCTATGCAGATGACTGCGTCCGAGGTCGGAAATACATTGGTGGTTGTGGTCGACGAGAACCGGATTGATGCCGCGGTGGCGGTTCGGTTCAAGGATCAGATGCGGGAAATGACGGAAAAACCCTCTGCGCGCGTCATTCTGGATCTGAGCAAAGTTGAGTTTCTGGATTCCAGCGGCCTTGGGGCCGTGGTTGGCGCGATGAAACAGCTCGAACGCGGTCGACGACTGGATCTGGCCGGGCTTTCAACAACCGTCGACAAGGTTTTTCGCATGACCCGTATGGATTCGGTGTTTCGGATTTTCGAAACGACAGACCACGCCTTGCAGGACATTGCCCATGCCTCATGACGCTGCAATGAACCATGTGCGCGCGGCCCCACCCGCAACGGCCGCGGGCGGTGTCTTGTCGCGGACCGCATTCCGCGCCTCTTTCGACAACGTCCGGCTGGCGATCGACAAGGCAATGCTGACGCTTGGGCCGCTTGAACTGACAGACGAAGAAGCGTCGTCGATCCAGATCGTGCTTGCTGAGGCTTTGAACAATGTTGTGGAACACGCCTATCCCGCAAACGAGCCCGGCGAAGTAAAGCTGGTGCTGCGTCACGGGCGCGCGGGCTTGCTCATTGAGATTCGCGACACAGGCAAGCCGATGCCGAACGGCCGCACGCCCCTTGGAACACATCCATCGGAATCCCAGCCGCAAGAGCCGCTGCCCGAGGGTGGCTTTGGATGGTTCCTGATCCGTCAACTCGCCCGCGACCTCGTCTACGACCGGGAGAACGGAGAGAATTTCCTCATTTTCCGCATGACCGTTGGAACGCGCGCCCCGAAGGCGGGCGATACATCCGTGGCGGACTAGCCGGTTGGCATTTGCGTTCCGCGATAGTCAGACGGAAGAACGTTTGGGTGAATTCGACCTAAGGCGTCATTTGGAGGTCATGCCAAAGATGGGCGGATTGAGACGGCTGTCGCGACCTCTTGAAGCCTGCTGAGCAAGTGACGTTCAATTTTTGTGGCCAATCCGGAACCGAACCCCGCGCTGATCAAAGTTTGGCAACAATCGCACGTTTTCGCCTTAATCCGACCACAATTGCGCCTTTGCCGGGGGTCATGCCGGGAGGGTAGCTGATCAAAGCTTCCCTCGGCGTCGCGCTGTCTTACAGCCCCCACCCAGTGCGCGGCGTCGAGGTTCATGATCGCGCAACTTTCTCAATTCCCAACAAACCGTGATGGCGCTCTTGCTTTGAAGAATTGCAAATCCCGCCTAGAGCGATAGGTTCTGGGTCGGATCAAATGGATTTCCCAATGCGCAATCTTCATCTCCCCGGCCGTTCACCTGTTTTTGCCAGCAACGCCATGGTCGCGACGTCCCATCCACTTGCCGCGAGCGAAGCACTTGATGTTTTGAGGTCGGGCGGCAATGCGGCAGATGCGGCCATCGCCGGCGCGGTTCTGCTTGGTGTTTGCGAACCGCAAATGTGTGGGATCGGCGGCGATTGCTTTGCTTTGGTGAAGCCTGCGGGCTCTAACGAGGTCCACGCGCTGAACGGGTCCGGGGCCGCACCCGCTGGATTTTCGGCCGACAGTTTGCGCGCAAACAACATCTCCAAAATCGAGCCGGGCAACATCGCCTCTGTCACCCTGCCCGGCGCGATCGCGGGCTTTTGCGAATTGTCCGAAAAGTTTGGCAAAGTCGGAATAGACCGCGCACTGGCGCCAACGATCGCTCATTTCGAACGCGGTGTCCCCGTTGCCCCCCGCGTTGCCCAGGATTGGCAACCGGTTGATGAACATTTGCGCGGGGCGGCCCGCTCTCAGTATCTGAAAAAGGACCGACCCTATGAAATCGGGGATGTCTTCGCGCTTCCCGAACAGGCAGACGTGCTTCGGCGTATCGCCAAGGACGGGCATGCGGGATTTTATACCGGCGTCGTTGCCGACGATATGGTTGCGACACTTCAGAAAAATGGCGGCACCCACACGCACGAAGATTTCGCCAATACCCGTGCAACCTGGGATAGCCCGGTTTCGGGCCAATATCGCGGCACGGACCTTGTGGAGCATCCGCCAAACGGCCAAGGCGCGACGGCGATTTTGCTGGCGCAGATACTGGCGGAATTTGACATCGGCGGGCTTGATCCAAACGGCGCAGAGCGTCTGCACCTTGAGATTGAGGCGACAAAGCTTGCCTATGACGCGCGAAACAGAATTATCGCCGACCCGGATTACACGACCCGGGTTCAGCATATGCTTGATCCCGAAACGGCGAAGAAACTCGCCGGGCTGATCGATCTGAAACGCGCGATGGGGCCTGTCGCGCAATTGAGTGAATCCGTGCATAAGGACACTGTTCTGATCACGGTCGTTGACCGCGACGGCATGGCCGTCAGCCTCATCTATTCGATCTTTGCGACCTTTGGTTCGGGTCTGTCGTCGGACAAATTCGGGATTCTGTTCCACAACCGGGGATCGGGGTTCAATTTGATCCCCGGCCATCCAAACGAGGCTGGCCCAAACAAAAGACCGATGCACACGATCATCCCCGCAATGACCCGCAACAATGGCGCAATCGACATGACATTCGGCGTCATGGGCGGACAATATCAAGCGACCGGACACGCCCATATGCTCTCAAACATGATCGATTTCGGTATGGATGTGCAAAGCGCAATCGACGCGCCGCGCGTCTTTCCAGAGACATACGGCTTGCGGATAGAGGACAATCTGGAAGCGTCAGTCGTGGCCAAACTGGCCGAATTGGGCCATGAACCAACGTTGCGCCAAGAGCCGATTGGGGGCGCGCAAGCCATCCAGATTGACCATGCACGCGGCATTCTCATCGGCGGCTCTGACCCTCGAAAAGACGGGCTGGCGATCGGATATTGAGAGCTGGGGACTGAGTTTCTTAGTTCATCTGGACGAAGAGCGGGTAGTGCCCGTCGTCAAATTCTCCAAAGAATTCAGGGAGATCTGGATGATCAACCGGTTCGCCGGAGTAATCCGCGATCAGGTTCTGTTCAGACACATAAGCGACGTAATAGCTTTGGTCGTTTTCCGCGAGAAGGTGATAGAAAGGCTGCTCTTTCACCGGGCGGCTTTCCTCTGGGATGGCCTCATACCATTCGTCGGTGTTGGAGAACATGGCGTCCACGTCAAAGACAACACCCCGGAAAGGATGCTTGCGGTGACGAACGACTTGTCCCAATGCGTATTTCGCACGTGACTTGAACATAACTTAACCCCCTGAGATACGGTATTACGCCCGCCGAAAGCCTATGTCGATGATATTGGGCAAGAATCAGGGAAACAGACTGTGAACGTCGTTCTAACAGTAGCCGAAATTGTTGCGCCTGTTTTCCTCTTGGCGGCGGTCGGATTTACATGGGTGAAGCTTGGATATGAGTACCGGCTGAGGTTTGTGACACAGCTTGGCATGACACTGGCCGTGCCGTGCCTTTTGTTCACCGCGCTTATGCAAAGTGAGATGGACCCCGACAGCCTTTCTGCGGTGTCTTTGGCCGCCGTGGCAGCGTATGGCGCGATCACGTTGGTGTTTTGGCTTTTGGTAAAGGTCATGGGGCTGGACCGTCGAACGTTTCTTGCCCCACTCATCTTCGGCAACACCGGCAACCTTGGATTTCCACTCGCGCTGTTTGCCTTTGGCGATCTGGGGCTGGAATATGCGGTCGTCATCTTTGCAGTTATGGCGGTTTATTCCTTCACGTTCGGCGTTTGGCTGGTGTCGGGCGGCAGTTCGCTGATTGCCGTCGTCAAAGAACCCATGGTCGGGGCGACAATCCTTGGCGGGATCTTCCTTTGGCAGGGATGGGAGACGCCCCGCTTTTTGACGAACGCACTGTCGCTTATCGGGCAAATGGCAATTCCATTGATGCTGATCACGCTCGGCGTTGCGCTCGCCCGGCTGAAACCGGCACGCTTGGGGCTGACGGTTTGGTTGTCGATCCTGAAAGCCGCGATCTGCGTCGCGATCGCCTGGCCAATCGGGCTTTGGATGGGCTTGGAGGGCGTCGCTTTCGGCGTGCTGGTGCTTCAGGTCGGAACGCCGGTTGCGGTCACGTCCTATATGCTTGCCGAGAAATATGGGGCGGATTCCGACGCGGTTGCAGGGCTTGTGGTCGTTTCGACCCTGCTCAGTGTGGGAGTTTTGCCGCTCATCCTCGCATTCGTGATCTGACAAGACCAATTTCAGAGTTCCCCGAACACCGGATTTGCGTTAACATTCAAAAAAACAAAAGAGCGACTGAGGCATGAGCAGACCCCTTCGCGCATTGGTTCTATTGTTGTTTGTCGCCGCGTGCGGCAGCGGGAACTATTCTGCGCCCCGAAATCTTAACGACGCCTGTTCCATCGTGGATCAAAGGCCTTCGTATCTTTCCGCAATGAAACGCGCCGAGCGGCGCTGGGGTGTTCCGGTCGCCGTTCAGATGGCGACGATTTATCAGGAAAGCAAATTCATCGGCAATGCGCGGACGCCGGTTCAGTATTCGTTGGGAATCATTCCGATGGGGCGGCAATCCTCGGCATATGGATATAGTCAGGCGCTGGATGGCACCTGGAAGGACTATCAACGCGACCAGGGCGGACGCGGCGCGCGGCGTGACGATATCCGCGATGCGACCGATTTTATGGGGTGGTATTTCACCGCATCGCGCGAAGAGCTTGGCATTTCGCTGACCGACACCCGCAATCAGTATTTGGCCTATCACGAAGGGCGTGCCGGTTACCGGCGCGGCAGCTTCAAGCGCAAAAACTGGCTGATGAAAGTATCGCGCGATGTTGCGGACCGCGCGGTTCTTTATGACGCGCAGCTCCGGACTTGTGGCAAAGTCTGAGGCAGCTTGCTTTATTGCCTGCGGTTTTCTTCGGCTGAGATATCAAAGAGGCGCGGCGCAAGCTGGGCGCCTTTTTCAAGATCACCAAGGATGACTGTTGTTTTCGCGCCCTGCCCGTCGGTCACGATCCATTGGCGCAATTCCACGGGGCCCGGCGTGAATTTGAGGGCAATTGATCCGTATTCCGGGTGATCGGGGTCTTGGGCCACAACCGTTGTGGCCGTGCCGTCAAACTCATGGCCCACGACCATATTTCGCGCCGCAAGATTGACGTTTCGTTCAAGAATCAAATTCAGCGGGGTTTGACGCAGCGGGTAGCGTTCGGCGTTTCGAAGGTTTGAACGCCCATCGAAGATCGCGATCTGGCTGCCGCCTGCCATCACCAAAAGATCATCGGGCGCGTTATATTCAAAGCGCATCCGACCCGGGCGGTGGAGCAGTAACGTGCCGGTAGACAGCGTGCCGTCGTCATTCACCTGGGTAAACGCAGCCCGCGCGGTTTGAATGCTGTTGAGGTAATTCGACAGTGCATTCAGCGAAAGTTTATCGGCAAATGCGGGCGTGCCGGCGACAAGCGCGGCTGTGGACAGGGACAAAAATGTGCGGCGTTGCATGGCTTTCGTGCCTTTTAGCTGACGTTCCAATTCATATAGGCAGACATCGACCCAACCGCCACTGATAGGCAATAACGCCTTGGTGACAGGCGAAAACACGCCCCTTCGGGCGTGTTT
>CALLWO010000241.1 GCA_938016355.1 uncultured Boseongicola sp.
ATTCGGGTGCCCGGGCATGTGGTTTGGGCGTCGCAATTCATGGAGACGTCGACAACGACCGGTGGCGGCGGCAAGGGCGCGCCATCGCAACCCAAGACCACCACGTTTTCCTATAGCGTGAGCATGGCAATCGCGCTTTGCGAGGGCGAGATCACGCGCGTGGGTCGGATTTGGGCGGATGGTATTGAAGTGTCGAAATCCGATCTGAATTTGCGCGTTTATACCGGGTCTGAGGCGCAATTGCCGGACCCGAAGATCGAGGCGATTGAGGGCGCGGGGATGGCGCCTGCGTTTCGCGGGACCGCCTATGTCGTGTTTGAAGACCTGCCGCTCGGGCGGTTCGGCAATCGTATTCCGCAGTTCACTTTTGAGGTGATGCGCACAGGGCAGGGTGACCCGGCAGATCAGATCCGTGCGGTCGCGATGATCCCCGGTACGGGGGAATACGCGCTTGCGACGACGCCTGTTCATTTCGCTGAAGCGCCGGGGAAGAACCGGTCGGCGAATGTGAATACGCCAACCGGTGAGACGGATTTTCAGACGTCTTTGGATGCGCTTCGCGAGGAGCTTCCGAAATGCGCGTCGACGTCGTTGATCGTGTCGTGGTTTGGCAATGACCTGCGCTGTGGGTCTTGTGAAATCCGTCCGAAAGTTGAGCAAACTGCGCTTGATGGTGTGGGCATGCCGTGGCGCGTGTCGGGAGTGACTCGCACCAACGCGGACACAATACCGAGCGTCGACGATCGCCCGATTTATGGCGGCACGCCGTCTGATGCGTCGGTGATCGAGGCTATTCAAGCGATGAATGACGCCGGTCAGGGGGTCATGTTTTATCCGTTCATCCTGATGGATCAGATCGACGGAAACACCCTGACGGACCCATGGAGCGGGGCGGTTGGTCAGCCAACTTTGCCGTGGCGAGGGCGGATCACGACGTCGATGGCGCCGGGGCAAACCGGAAGCCCGGATGGGAGCGTTGGCGCGCAGAACGAGGTCGAAGCGTTCTTTGGGACTGCGGCCCCCAATGATTTTGTCATTGATGGCAATGACGTGCTTTACACCGGGCCGGAGGAATTTTCCTACAGACGGTTCATTTTGCATTACGCCGCACTTTGCGCAGCGGCAGGTGGTGTCGAGGCGTTTTGTATTGGCTCAGAAATGCGGGGGGTGACGCAGATCCGCGGGGCCTCAAACAGTTTTCCGGCTGTTCAGGAGCTCGTCGCTTTGGCTGCTGACGTGCGCGCCATTTTGGGATCGGACACGAAAATCGGCTATGCGGCGGACTGGACCGAATATTTTGGTTTTCAGCCACAGGACGGCAGCAGCGATGTCTTTTTCCATCTCGATCCGCTTTGGGCGGATGAGGACATCGATTTCGTTGGGATCGACAATTACATGCCGCTGAGTGACTGGCGCGATGGGGTCGATCACGCGGACACGTCCTGGGGCGCTGTTCACAATACGGAGTACCTGAAATCCAACGTGATGGGGGGCGAAGGCTTTGATTGGTATTACAAAACCCCCGAAGCCGAGGCGCTTCAAATCCGCACGCCAATCACTGATGGCGCCTATGGCGAGCCGTGGATTTATCGGTACAAAGATCTGAAAAGCTGGTGGGAGAACCTGCATTTTGAGCGCAGCAACGGCGTGCGTTCGACAACCTCGACCGCGTGGGTTCCCGGATCGAAACCGTTTTGGTTCACGGAAGTCGGATGCGCTGCAATCGACAAGGGCACCAACCAGCCCAACAAATTTCTGGACCCTAAATCGTCTGAAAGTGCGGTTCCGAAGTATTCGAATGGTGCGCGCGACGACCTTGTTCAGATGCAATATTTGCGGGCCTTGAGCGAGTTCTGGGCGGACGAGGCGCAAAACCCGACCGCTACCGCCTTTGAGGGGCGGATGGTCGCATTGGACCGGATGTATGTCTGGGCATGGGATGCGCGACCGTATCCGTTCTTCCCCGGCAATCAGGCGCTTTGGAGCGATGGCGACAATTATGCGCGTGGGCATTGGCTGTCTGGTCGGGCTTCGACGCGTTCGCTGGCCAGTGTTGTCACCGAGCTTTGCGAAAAGTCGGGGGTTTCGGACGTTGATGTCAGCGAGCTTTATGGGTTGGTGCGCGGGTATCGGCTTGAGGGCGGCGAAGATGCGCGCCGTGCGCTTCAACCGTTATTGCTTGCCAATGGCGTTGACGTTGCTGAGCGGGACGGTGTTCTGGTGTTCCGCAACCGGGGAAGCGCCGCGCAGCTTTCGCTGAACGAAGAGGATTTTGCCGAAAACGACGGCAATGCGCTGATCGCGCAGATGCGGGAACCTGTGGTGGAAGTGCCGGCAAAGGTACGACTGAGCTACCTTGAAGCCGATGGAAGCTATGAAACGCGGTCCGATGAGAGCGTGTTTCCTGACATTGCGATAGAGAGCGTTTCGACAAGCGATATACCCCTTGTGATGACGCAATCGGAGGGGCGGCGCACGGCGGAACGCTGGCTTTCAGAGGCGCGCATCGCGCGCGAGACGGTTCAGTTTTCTTTGCCACTTTCGTCGCCGGTATGTGCGGGCGATGTGGTCGAGCTGGATTTGCGGGATGGGCGCGGGCTTTATCGCGTCGATCGTATTGAGGAAGCGGATGTGCGCAATGTCGTGGGCGTGCGTGTTGAGCGTAGTGTTTACGACACGACACCGACGCCCGAGCCAGTGGTGCCGATCCCGCCGGTTGAGGTGCCTGTGCCGGTCTGGCCGGTATTGCTCGATCTGCCGCTTTTGCTTGGAAACGAGGACGAAACCGCGCCATGGGTGGGGGCAACCGCGCAACCCTGGACCGGCGATGTTGCGGTCTATGGTGAGAATGGTGCGGGTTGGGGCTTTGAGGGCAGCTTGAGCGAACCTGCCATCATCGGAACGACGCAGAACGCGCTTGAATTGGCAGAACCCGCGATCTGGGATCGTGGTGCAGCGCTGATCGTTAAGTTGACGCGCGGGACACTCAGCAGCCAAAGCGAGGCCGGTATCCTGTCAGGTGGCAATGTTGCCGCGATTGGAAATGGGCCGGGTTCGGATTGGGAAGTGTTCCAGTTCAAAGACGCGGTGCTGGTCGGGGAAGATACCTGGGCGCTGTCCATGCGGTTGCGCGGTCAGAGGGGAACGGAAGGTGCGATGCAGGCGAGTTGGCCTGCAGGATCAACATTCGTTTTGCTCAATAACGCTTTGCAACAAATACAAATATCGGCCTCGCAGCGTGGTTTGCCGAGGCAGTACCGCATCGGACCTGCGGCGAAGCCAGTGGACCACGCGTCTTATCAGGAGATGACGCATACCGCCGAAGGGATCGGTTTACGTCCTTTCAGGCCCGTCCACTTGCGGGCCGTCCGTGACGCGAGCGGTGATCTTGCCGTGTCGTGGGTCCGTCAGACGCGCGTTGATGGCGATCTTTGGGGCGGGGTCGATGTGCCGCTTGGCGAGGCGACGGAGGTGTATCTGGTGCGGGTTCGGGCTTTGGGAACGGTGCGGCGAGAGGAAACGGTCGTCACACAAAATTGGAGTTATGGGGCGGCAGAGCAAAGCGCTGATGGCGTCACTGGCGGATTTACGGTTGAGGTCGCCCAGATCTCGGACCGGTTTGGACCGGGATCATTTGGAAAGGTAGAAATCAATGACTGAGACAGCAAAACTCGGGTTGCCATTCGTGCAGGCCGCGCAGTCGCAAAAGCATGTGACGGTGAACGATGCGATGCAACGCATTGATAGTCTTACACATCTTGAGCTTATGAGCCTTGGTGGGACGATTGCGCCAACGGGTGCCGTCGAAGGGGATACGCATTTTGTGGGCGCGGGTGCGACCGGGGAATGGTTGGGGCAGGACGGCCAGATTGCCGTATTTGCCAATGGCGGCTGGCTGTTTGTCACGCCCCGTCTTGGATGGCAGGCTTTTCGGTCGGATACCGGCGTGTTGACGGCTTTTGACGGTGAAGATTGGGTCGACGGCGGCTTTGCGTTTTCGCCAAACGGGGCTGGCTTTGTGCATCGTTCGGTGGAGGTCGATCACAGTGTTTCGGCGGGCGCGACGTCTGTTGTTACTGGGTTTATCCCGGCCAATTCAGTTGTTTATGGGATCACGGGGCGCGTTTTGTCGAGCATTGGTGGTGCGGCGAGTTTGGAGATTGGTGTTTCGGGCAGTTCGAACCGTTACGGCAGTGGTATTGGGTTGGCGGCCGGTGCATGGGCGCGAGGTCTGACGGGCAATCCGTTGACCTATTACAGCGCGACGGATGTCGTTTTGACGGCAACCGGTGGCACATTTGACGGAAGCGGTGCCATTCGTCTTGTGGTTCATGTGGCCGAGTTGGCATTGCCACGGGCGTAAATCACCTATCCGGTGGCGCAGGACACACATTTTGGCGTCGTCAGATCGACGTCGAGGCGCGCGGGTGCGATTTCATCGCCGCAATCCAGACAATAGCCGAATTCGTCTTCCTCAATGCGGATCAGCGCGGCCTCTATGCGTCCGCGTCTTGCGTTTCGGCGTCGTGCGGTGGCTTGTGACATGGCTTGCTGCTGGAGCGCGTCCATGCGACTGAGACGGCCCACGGATTGCTGATCGAGCGTCACGGTGGCTTGGCCGTCTTCACCAAGTTTGTCAGCGTTTTTTATCTCGTCCAGTTCGGCCAATAGCTTGGTTTTGGCGGCAGAAAGTTGCGCTTTGTCCATAGCTTGTGACCTCGTGCGCTTTGAACTTGGTTCTGATTGCCTATGTAGTGTAGAACGGATGCGCACACCAAGGAACCGGATATGGCTGAACGTATTGCAAAACCCGCATCGCTGGACCCCGTTTGGGAGAGTATCAAATCGGCGGCCCGAGAGGCGGAAGCCGGCGAACCACTGATTGGCGGGCTGGTTCATTCCAGCGTCCTGCACCACGAGACGTTTGAGCGCGCCTTGTCGTATCGGCTGGCGATGAAGCTTTCGTCCGATGAGATGTCGGCGCAAATTCTTCGCGAGATCGTTGAGGATGCACACGTCAATGATCCGAGCATCGGCGCGGCAGCTCGGGCAGATTTGGTGGCCGTCTACGAGCGCGATCCAGCGTGCCACAGTCTTTTGCAGCCGTTGCTTTTTTTCAAAGGATTTCAAGCGGTTCAGGCTTATCGCGTGGGTCATTGGCTTTGGAAGCAGGGTCGGCGCGACATTGCATATTTCATTCAGGCGCGAGTGAGCGAAGTGTTTGGGATCGATATCCATCCGAACGCGCAAATCGGCCAAGGGTTGATGATTGATCACGCGCATTCGATTGTGATTGGCGAAACAGCGATCGTTGGCAACAATGTCTCGATGCTGCATTCGGTTACTTTGGGCGGCACGGGCAAAGAAGATGATGACAGGCACCCAAAGATCGGTGACGGCGTTTTGATCGGGGCGGGGGCCAAGGTGCTTGGCAACATCACCGTCGGGAATTGCTCGCGCATCGCGGCAGGGTCCGTTGTTTTGGAAGAGGTGCCCGCCTGTAAGACGGTCGCCGGGGTTCCAGCGCGCATCGTCGGCGAAGCTGGTTGTGATCAGCCGGCACTGTCGATGGATCAGATCCTGAACGACGTCATGGGTGTCGGCGACGGCTGAGAACGAATTCTTAGAAAATGTGGCTTCCAGTTCGTTGGCGTTCTTATTTTTTAGATTGCTTGCGATAATAGCTAAATGGCGACAGACTCCTGCTTTCTTTTAAGAAAGGGATTTGGGATGTCAGTTCGTCAGACTAGTGGTCGTGGCCGTCTTTATGAGAATATTTTGGAGACGATGGGCGATACGCCGGTTGTCCGTATCAACTCTATTGCGCCAAAAAATGTGAATGTTTTCGTCAAGGTTGAAGCGTTCAATCCCTTGGCGAGTGTCAAGGATCGTCTCGCGATTGGTATTATCGAAGCCGCGGAACGATCGGGTGCGCTGAAGCCGGGGCAAACGGTTGTGGAAGCAACGTCTGGGAATACCGGCATTGGGTTGGCGATGGTCTGTGCGGCGAAAGGGTATCCGCTCGTTTGTATCATGGCCGATAGTTTTTCGGTCGAGCGTCGCCGTTTGATGCGCTTTCTTGGCGCGAAAGTCATTCTGACACCGCGCGCGAAGAAAGCCTATGGCATGATGGAAAAGCTGCAGGAACTGGTTGCAGAGCACGGCTGGTTCAACGCCGCGCAATTTGAAACCGAGGCAAATGCGGACATCCACGAGAACACGACCGCACGCGAGATACTGGCCGATTTTGAAGGCAAGTCTTTGGAGTATTTCGTAACGGGGTATGGGACGGGCGGAACGGTAACCGGCGTTGCGAGGGTTTTGCGCAAAGAACGACCCGAGACCAAAATTATTCTGACGGAACCTGCCAATGCCGCCTTGATCGGGTCGGGTACGCCGCAGGCGAGAAACGCGGACAATACGCCATCGTCCGGGCACCCGGCTTGGGAACCCCACCCCGTTCAAGGGTGGACGCCGGACATCATTCCTTTTGTGCTTCAGGAAGCGATTGACGGTGGATTGTATGACGATCTTATCCCAATCACCGGGCCAGAGGGCATTGCCTGGTCCAAGCGCCTGGCTGCGGAAGAAGGGATTTTCGCGGGCATTTCAGGCGGCGCGACATTTGCAACGGCGATGAAAGTCGCCGAAGACGCGCCGGAGGGGTCGAATATTCTGGTGATGTTGCCGGACACGGGCGAACGCTATTTGAGCACGCCCCTTTTTGACGATGTCGAAGAGGTCATGACCGAAGAAGAGATCGCCATCATGCGATCAACTCCGGGAAATCATTTCGAAGTGTAAGACGAAATGGCCGCCCAACGTCGGGCGGCCTTTTTTTATGCGAGCATTGCGACCGGGTTTTCCAGGTTTTCCTTGATCGCATTCAAAAGCTCTGCTCCGAGCGCGCCGTCGATGACCCGGTGATCAACGCTAAGCGTCACGGACATCACCGTGGCAACAGTCAATTCGCCATCTGCACCAACGACCGGTTTTTTAGCGCCCGCGCCAACGGCGAGGATGCCACCGTGGGGTGGATTGATGACGGCGTCGAAATTGTCGATGCCGAACATGCCGAGGTTGGATATTGCAAAGCTTCCGCCCTGATATTCTTCGGGCGCCAGTTTGCGGTCGCGCGCGCGGCTCGCCAAATCCTTCATTTCCGCAGACAGCGTGGATAGCGATTTCATGTCGGCGTCTTTCAGCACTGGGGTGAAGAGACCGCCTTCGATCGCGACGGCGACGGCCACATCGGAAGGTTTGAGCTTGAGCGTGCGATCTCCGGCCCAAACCGCGTTCGCGTCGGGCACTTGCTGAAGCGCAATTGCGCAGGCTTTGATGATGAAGTCGTTGACCGAGAGCTTCACGCCGCGGGCTTCCAGTTGTTTGTTCAGCTGGCTGCGGAATTTAAGAAGAGCGTCGAGCTGGATGTCCCGGCGAAGATAGAAGTGCGGGATCGTTTGTTTCGCTTCGGTCAGGCGCGCGGCGATGGTTTTGCGCATGCCGTCGAGTTTGATTTCCTCGTATTCGCGGCCTTCGTACATCCGGATGACCTGATCGGTGCTTGGACCGGCGGCGGCGGCTGCCGGAGCGGCGGCGCTTGAGGATGGTGCAGGGGCCGCGGCTGCCTGCGGTGTTGCATTTTCCACGTCTGCCTTGACGATCCGACCTTTTGGACCTGAGCCCTTTAGCGTGGAAAGATCGAGGCCTTTGTCTTTGGCGATGCGACGCGCCAAAGGAGAGGCAAAGATACGTGTTCCGTCAGAGGCGGCCGGCGCAGGCGCTGGCGCAGCAGGAGCGGCTTCTTTTTCAGGCGCGGCTTCCGACGCTTGGGTTGCTGGCGCTGCAGCAGGGGCGGATGCGGGGGCTGACGAGATGTCGTCCGCGCTTTCGCCGTCTTCCAGCAAAACGGCAATGGGTGTGTTGACGAGCACCCCTTCGGCGCCTTCGGGCACCAGAATTTTGCCAATGACGCCTTCGTCCACAGCTTCGAATTCCATCGTCGCTTTGTCGGTTTCAATCTCGGCCAGCAAATCGCCGGAAGATACCGTGTCGCCTTCTTTGACCAGCCATTTGGCCAATGTGCCTTCTTCCATCGTTGGAGAAAGCGCGGGCATCAAAATCTCGGTCGGCATTAGAATTCCTCCGCAAGTATGATCCGGTCAAAAGGTGCCTTTGGCGCACCGCCGGTGTGTCGTGTTTTCAAAGCTGTCTCTACAGCCGCAAAATGTTTTTCGAGCCATCCATAGACTTCGCCATGTCCGGGCCGTCTGGATATTCCGAGCATTTCCATGACCAGATTTTCGGGCACGTAGCCTTTCACATCGACACCATCCAAGGGTGTCGAAATGCGATAGGCTTCGCGGGTCATGTCAATGCCGTGGACTTCCATTTTAACGATAAGTCACCGCTTTGACGGCATCGATCACTTCTTTGGTCGATGTCAGGGCGAGTTTTTCGAGGTTCGCCGCATATGGCATGGGCACGTCTTTGCCGGTGCATTTCAGAACCGGCGCGTCGAGGTAGTCGAATGCCTCGCGCATGATCTCCGAGCCGATGTGGTCGGACATAGACGCGATTGGCCAAGCCTCTTCCACGGTGACGCAGCGATTGGTCTTTTGAACCGAGCGGACGACCGTTTCGATATCGAGCGGACGCAAGGTACGCATGTCGATGACTTCGGCTGAAATGCCTTCTTTTGCCAACTCATCTGCCGCCTCTAGGGCATAATTCATGCCGATGCCCCAGCTTACGATGGTCACATCGTCGCCTTCGCGCCAAACACGTGCTTTACCAAATGGGATCGTGAAATCGTCGAGTTTTGGCACATCGAAGGCGCGCCCATAGAGGATTTCGTTTTCCAGGAAGACGACGGGGTTTGGATCGCGGATCGCGGTCTTGAGGAGCCCTTTCGCGTCGGCCGCCGAGAACGGTTGAACGACGTAGAGACCGGGGACGCTGGCATACCATGCTGCGTAGTCCTGGCTGTGTTGGGCGCCGACGCGGGCCGCCGCACCGTTTGGACCACGAAACACAATCGGTGAGCCCATTTGGCCGCCCGACATATAAAGTGTTTTCGCGGCCGAGTTGATGATGTGGTCAATCGCCTGCATGGCGAAGTTGAACGTCATGAATTCGACGATCGGGCGCAGACCGCCCCACGAAGCACCGACACCAATCCCGGCAAAGCCATGCTCTGTGATCGGCGTGTCGACAACGCGACGGTCGCCAAATTCGTCCAACAATCCCTGACTGATCTTGTAGGCACCCTGATACTGGGCGACTTCTTCGCCCATAAGGAACACAGTGTCGTCACGTCGCATTTCTTCGGCCATCGCGTCGCGAAGGGCTTCGCGGACGGTGGTCGACACCATCTCGGTGCCTTCTGGATAATCCGGTTCGAGCGAGACGACAGCTTTGGGGGCTGCGGGCGCGGCGCTGGCGGGTGCTTCTGCTTCTGCCGCTGGCGCGGGTTCAGCTGTGGCGGCCGGCGCTGATGCGCTGAGGTTGTCCGCGCTTTCACCTTCCTCGACCATGATGGCAATCGGGGTGTTCACTTTGACACCTTCGCTGCCTTCTTCGATCAGGATTTTCCCAACGATACCTTCATCGACGGCTTCGAATTCCATCGTTGCCTTGTCGGTTTCGATTTCGGCCAGGATGTCGCCAGACGTGACGGTGTCACCTTCCTTGACCAGCCATTTTGCAAGCGTGCCTTCCTCCATCGTGGGGGAAAGTGCGGGCATAAGAATCTCGGTTGCCATGTTGTCAATCCTCCCTTCAGGCGTTTTGCGGCGCGGAGCCGTCAACGTAGATGTCTGTCCAAAGCTCAGCGAGATCGGGCTCGGGGCTCTCTTTTGAGAACTCGGCCGCTTCGTTCACGATCTCTTTGATCTCTTTGTCGATCGCCTTGAGTTCGTCCTCGGTCGCGTCGCCTTCGAGGAGGCGCTTTCTAACCTGTTCAATGGCATCGCGCTCTTCGCGCATTTTCTGCACTTCGTCGCGGGTTCTGTATTTTGCGGGATCAGACATTGAGTGGCCACGGTAGCGATAGGTCATCACTTCGAGGATGTAGGGGCCCTTGCCAGCGCGGCAGTGTTCGATGGCTTTCTGACCTGCGGCTTTCACAGCCAGCACGTCCATCCCATCGACTTCTTCGCCCGCAATACCGTAGGCCGCACCGCGTTCCCACAGGGACGGGGACTTTGTGGCGCGCTTCACGGCCGTGCCCATTGCGTACTGGTTGTTTTCGATCACGAAGACAACGGGCAGCATCCAAAGCTCGGCCATGTTGTAGGTTTCATAAACCTGACCCTGGTTTGCGGCACCATCCCCGAAGTAAGTGAAGGTGACGCGGTCGTTGCCTTTGTATTTGTCAGCGAAGGCCAGCCCGGCGCCAAGGGGCACGTTCGCACCAACGATGCCGTGTCCGCCGTAGAAATGTTTCTCGGCCGAGAACATATGCATAGAGCCGCCTTTGCCTGCGGAAAATCCGCCGGAGCGCCCGGTCAGCTCTGCCATGATGCCTTTGGGATCCATGCCGCAAGCCAACATGTGCCCATGGTCGCGGTAGGTTGTGATGCGTTTGTCGCCTTCTTCGGTGCAGGCTTCCAAGCCAACAACGACCGCTTCCTGCCCGATGTAGAGGTGGCAAAAGCCGCCGATCAGGCCCATCCCGTAGAGTTGCCCGGCTTTTTCTTCAAAGCGTCGGATCAACAACATTTCACGGTAATACTTCAGTAATTCCTCTTTCGAGGCATTAGATTTGCGCGTCGCCCGCTTTGCGGCCATGGCTTGCGTCCTCCCTGACGTTCGGAATAGTTCAGCGTTAAACCATTCCTTACACGATGACGTTACGAAACGCACGTGTAAAGTCGCCGCAGGGATGGCAAAGCTGCCATTCCAGAAACGCAAAGCTTGGATTTTGGTTAATTCAGCGCGATTTCGTCCGAGCGGATCAGACCAAGGATGTCGCGCGCTTGCTGGTCAAGGAGATCAAGATCCAAATAGGTGTCGCTGAGACGCTTGGTTTTGTTTTCGAGGCTTGCGACTTCGGCAAGGAAGCGCGCCTTTTCTGCGCGAAGGGCGTCCGCTTCGGATTCGATCTGAATACGTCTGAACAGGCCGAAATCACCCTGGACGCTTGCAAACGTGAAATAGAGCCCGAGTGAAAACATCAGGCCGAAATAAAAGATCGCTCCAATCGGAGGACGCTTAAGGGGTGTGTTCATCTAAACTGCTCTCAATGCCCTCTTATTGGGGCGTGCAGTTTTAATGGCACATCATGTGGCGAATGTGAATCGTTTTTTGAGGATTTGGCTGAATGCCGCTGGCCCTAAGTTTTGAACTTGGAACCAGCGGCATTGATCTGGCTTATGTGATGGAGGCCGCGTAGATCGAGTCGATTGTTGCAGCGATGGTTGCGTTGAAATCGTCATCCGATTGCTGGGCGGAAACGCCTTCGGTCAAGGCACGGCTGAAGCTTGCGATCATACCGTTGTTTCTGGAAAGTTTCGCGTTGGCGTCGTCGCGTGAATAACCGCCCGACAAGGCAACAACCCGCATCACTTTCGGATGAGCGATGAGCGGGGCATAGAAGTTGTCGGTGCTCGGAAGCGTCAGTTTCAACATGATCTCGCTGGAGACAGTTTCAAGCGATTTGAGAATTTCATCCCGAAGGATTTCTTCTGCTTCGCTTTTATCGGAAATTGAGATTGTGACTTCTGGTTCGAGAATCGGCACCAGGTCGTGGCTTAGGATTTGTTCGCCAATCTCAAATTGCTGAGCCACAATTGCTGCAATCCCTTCTGCGTTTGCCGCTTGCACGACGGACCGCATTTTGGTTCCGAAGATGCCCTTTGCTTTGGCGCGCGAAAGGAGGCCGTCGAGATCGCCCATTGGCTTCATGAGCTGGACACCGTTTTCTTCTGCTTCGAGTCCTTTGTCGCATTTCAGGAAGGGGATAACCCCGCGATC
>CALLWO010000242.1 GCA_938016355.1 uncultured Boseongicola sp.
TTGTTCCCGGTGCCCGGATTGCCAACGGCATTTCCGTTGCCCATCGCCTGCGCGGCGTTGATTGTCAGCGTGGAAAATACAGCTGCGGCCCCCAGCCGCGACGTCGCGATCCGAATAGAGTTTGCCTCGCCTTTCTTAAGACCGATGCGCGCAAGCATGCTGACATTAAGATCGCCCGAAACTGGTAATGCCTCTGTCGCAGAGCTTGCATCACCGCGTGAGACGCTACCGCGTTTGGGGGCGGTCATCTCACTTGGTCGGCCGTTCACCCAAATCGAGACGCCGTCGCGCAAAAGCGTGGCAGTGGCGTCGTTTGGCACCTCGTCCATCGAAAGTGACATGGCGAGAGCCAGATCATCGCTGTCAGGCACGAAATCAATGTCGATGTAACTCGTTGCATCCCCATCTGTGCCTGTGGAAAGGCATGCGCTGCCAGCCTCATCAACGCCCGAAACGCTCGCGTTCCCCCGAAACGTTGCGCCAATAATACGCACGGCATCGCCAAGGATAGCCTTGGCCATGTTCAGCGCAGGGGCGCCTGTTTCTCGGGGTGTTCTCGGCACTGCCTCAGCCTCACACCTGATGAGACGGGGCCCGCCATTGATCGCTTGATCAATGCCGTTTGCCTGTAATTGACCGCCAGACCGAAGTTTTCTTCGTGTCAGACGAACGCCCTGCCTCGGGGTTTATTTGAACGCAACCATGAAGGGAAAAGCAGTGGGTGCAAAGACCGTAACGCACGCAATGAACGAAATGGTGATTCTAAAGTCACAGCGGAGCGTGTTGAAGCGCCTCTCGTGTCGCGATAGCACTGGCTTTATGAATATTGATCCCGTCGACCTCACCGCTCGCCTCGTTCAATGCCAATCCGTTACCCCTTCGGATGGTGGCGCGATTCCACTGTTGGCCGAAACGCTTGAGGAAGCAGGGTTCGAGGTGTTCCGAGCCGATCGGAGCGGGATTGCGAACCTCGTTGCCCGTTGGGGCAAAAAAGAACATCCGCGAACGCTGGGATTTAACGGTCACACGGATGTCGTTCCAATAGGGAATGCTGATGACTGGAGCGTTGATCCGTTCGGCGCAGAAGTGCGTGATGGCGTTTTATACGGACGCGGTTCGACCGATATGAAATCCGGGGTTGCCGCGTTCGTTGCCGCCGCGATAGACCGCGTGACCTCGCACCCGCCGGATGGGGCCATCCTCATTACAATCACTGGCGATGAGGAAGGGGACGCCCATGACGGGACGGCGGCCATTCTCGATTGGATGGCCGAAAACGGCGAAGCAATGAGTGCCTGCATCGTCGGTGAGCCGACATGTCCTGAAGAAATGGGCGATATGATAAAAATCGGCCGGCGCGGTTCCATGACTGCCTATTTCACCGCCACCGGTGTGCAAGGGCACGCGGCTTACCCTGACCGAGCACGAAACCCGCTTCCAGCTTTGGTTCGGCTCTTGGACAGGCTTGCTTCACATTCATTGGATACCGGCACCGAACATTTCGATGCATCGACGCTTGCAGTGACCACCGTTGATACGGGGAATCCCGCCAGCAACGTCATTCCCGCTACTTGTCGCGCGACCGTAAATATCCGTTTCAACGATGCGCATACATCTGAAGGCCTCATCGCGTGGCTTCTTGAAGAAGCGCGCAAGGCCGCCGACGAAAGTGGCGTGACCATCGACATGGAAACCAAGGTCACCGGGGAAAGCTTCATAACGCCGCCGGGCCCTTTGTCCGATCTCATTTCCAAAGCCGTTGAGGCAGAGACGGGTCGCGTTCCCGTGCTTTCGACCACCGGTGGCACGTCTGATGCCCGCTTTATCAAGCATCATTGCCCGGTCGTCGAAGTTGGGCTTGTCGGTCAAACGATGCATCAGGTCGATGAACATGTGGAAACCGCGCATATCCACTCCCTGAAGGCGATCTACGGACGCATTCTGGATGATTTTTTCAGCGCCGGAACCTAAGCATGGAAGTTGGCGAAACCCGTGATATCGGCGCCTGTCACGCGGTGCGGCGAGCGGTTTTTATCGAAGAGCAAGGCATCGACGAAGACGACGATTTCGATGGTCTGGACGAGGGTGCACTGCATGTGCTTGCCACAGAGAATAGCGCGCCGGTTGGAACGGCAAGGATTTTGGTGATCGAAGGAGCGGCGAAAATCGGCCGCGTCGCCGTGTTGAAATCTCACCGAGGCAAAGGTGTCGGAAAACAAATCCTGCGATCCGCTCTCGAAATAAGCCGAGAGGCCGGATTAACGCGCGCCAAACTGGAGGCACAAACCACGGCCATTGGTTTTTATGAAGATCTTGGCTTCGTGGCAGAGGGCGAAGAATTCCTCGATGTTGGCATCCCGCATCGGCTGATGACACGCGAATTATGAGGCAAAAAACTGTTATTCTAATGGTGAAAGAGCCGCGTCCCGGTCGCGTGAAAACGCGGCTCGGTCGTGATATCGGTATGACGACAGCAGCCTGGTGGTTTCGACATCAAACCAAGCGACTGCTGCGCGATTTGCGAGACCCGCGTTGGCGTGTCGTCCTCGCGGTCTCTCCGGACCGGCAAGGGCTTTCAAGTCGGGTTTGGCCCGGCGATCTTCCCCGACTTCCGCAAGGGCCCGGTGATCTTGGTGATCGAATGGCGCGTCTTATCCGGTCGTGCCACGGTCCAACACTGGTCATCGGCGCAGATATTCCAAACATTCAAAGGACCAATATTCAAAACGCATTTGTGGCTCTTGGACGCGCGCCATCGGTGCTTGGACCTGCGCCTGACGGTGGGTATTGGCTGGTCGGCTTGCGACATCCGAAATTGGCGCCGTCAAACCTGCTTTCGGGCGTAAGATGGTCTTCTGAAAATGCGATGGAAGATACCCGGAAAACGCTTCCCCAGCCTGTCGCGTTGACAGAGATGCTCCGCGATGTGGATACGGTCGCGGATTTGCGGAAATTGACCTCGGCCACACGAACTTAGGGTGACGCCGTTTCGCGCGCGTGTTAGGCGATCACTATGGCGCGCATCCCTTCAAAAGACGAAATTCTCGGCTGGATTTCCGAAAACCCGACCAAGACATCCAAGCGGGATATCGCCAAGGCTTTTGGCCTGAAGGGTGCGGATCGCATTGACCTTAAGCGCATCCTGAAACAGCTCGAAGCTGACGGGCACCTGGAGAAGCGACGCAAAACCTATCGCGACCCAGAACGGCTTCCGCCGGTTTCCGTTCTGGAAGTCACAGGTCCGAACTCCGACGGAGATCTCTTTGCCCGCCCGCTGGAATGGCAGGGCGGCGGGGCAGAGCCTTCTATCCTGTTCCTGCCCCGCGCGTCTGATCCTGCTCTTGGTGAAGGTGACCGGATACTCGCTCGACTGACCAAAGTTGATGGCGAAGATCATGCGTACGAAGGACGTCTCATCAGACGGATTGGCGCCAATCCGCGACGTGTTCTGGGTGTGTTTCGCGCCCATGCAGAAGGTGGGCGGATTTTGCCTATCGACAAGGGGGCTGATCGCGAATGGCGGGTCGGGGCAAATGATACCTACGGTGCGAAAGACGGTGAACTGGTCGAAGCCGAACATGCCGGTCCAAAAGACCGTATGGGCCTGCCCAAGGCTCGCATCGTCAATCGGTTGGGCGATCCAAGCGCGCCGCGCGCCGTGTCACTTATCGCCATCCATCAGCATGATATTCCCGACGCCTTTCCTGACGAGGTGATCGCCGAAGCCGATGCCATGCGACCCGCCGATCTCGAAGGGCGTGTCGATATGACGGACTTGCCCCTTGTCACGATTGATCCCGCAGATGCGCGGGATCACGACGATGCAATTTGGGCCGAACCCGATACCGCCAAGGACAATCCCGGCGGCTTCGTTCTTTGGGTCGCGATTGCCGATGTGGCACATTATGTGCGCCCGGCAAGCGCGCTTGATCGCGAGGCCCGCAAACGCGGCAATTCCACGTATTTCCCCGATCGTGTAGTTCCAATGCTCCCTGATCGGCTTTCCGGCGATCTGTGCTCCTTGCACGAAGGTGTCCCGCGCGCCTGTCTTGCCGTTCGGATGCGGATTGATGCCAAGGGCGAGAAGCTGGATCAAACGTTCCAACGCGGTTTGATGAAAAGCCACGCCTCGCTGACTTATGAGGTTGCCCAAGCTGCTGCGGATGGCGACACAAACGCTCAGACCGCCCCGCTATTGCAGACGGTCATTCAGCCACTCTTTGCGGCCTACGAAGCGCTGAAACTGGCCAGAAAACGTCGCGAACCATTGGAACTGGACCTGCCCGAACGCCAAATCGTGCTTGGCGACGATGGGACGGTCACGTCGGTTGCATTCAAAGAACGTCTGGATGCGCACAGGCTGGTCGAAGAGTTCATGGTTCTTGCAAATGTCGCGGCGGCGGAAACGCTGATTGCGCGCCAGCAAGCACATCTGTTGCGCGTTCATGAGGAACCGGCGCCAGAGAAACTCGAGGCGCTTAGAGAAACCGTTCAAAGCGCGGGGCTCACCCTTTCAAAAGGTCAGGTTCTTAAAACAGGGCACATCAACAAATTGCTCAAGGCCGCTGCCGATACTGACGATGCTGAACTGATCAATCTCGCAACACTCCGCTCGATGACGCAAGCCTACTACAGTGCCGAGAATTTTGGCCACTTCGGACTGGCGTTGAAAGCCTATGCGCATTTCACATCGCCTATTCGGCGATATGCCGACCTTGTGGTGCATCGCGCTTTGATTTCGGCTCATAATTGGGGCGATGACGGCTTAACGCTCGAAGACACGGAAAACCTGGAGCAAACCGGCCAGCACATTTCAGATACCGAGCGCCGTTCAATGGCCGCAGAACGCGACACGACGGATCGCTATCTTGCCGCCTATCTTTCGGATCGTGTCGGTGCTGATCTGACCGGACGCATATCCGGCATTCAAAGGTTCGGGGCTTTCGTGAAATTGGACGAGACGGGTGCAGATGGTTTGATCCCCATTCGCTCCATCGGGCACGAATATTTCCACTTTGATGCGGAGGCACAAACGCTTCAGGGGTCCGATACAGGCATCGTCATCGGCCTCGGACAGAAAGTGACCGTCCGACTTGCAGAAGCAGTGCCGGTTACGGGCGGCTTGATGCTTGAACTTTTGTCGATTGATGGCGCAACGGTTCCGCGCGGTCCATCGGGTCGACGCGGTCGTGGCCCTGTCCGCCGCAAGGCCAATAAATCCGCGAAAACCAAATCCAAAAGAAAAGTCACGCGAAAACGTCGATAGGTGTTAGCCGCCGATCAGACCATCCAAGGCGTCGCGCGCGGAATTTGCCCAATCGACATACGAGATCAAGGCGGGTTCAGCCGCCGGAATTGCCGAGGCGATTCCCGGCGCCCATGCATAAAATATAATGAGCAAGGCAGCAAAAAGCACCGAAGCCGCAAAGCCCACGCGAAAACCGCGGCGATGCTCATCTTCCTGCTCGGGTGTGCGTGCCGCTGCCCCTTTATCAGAAGGGCGTAGGCTTGAGTTAATCTCTTCGATATCTGGCAAAAGATCGCGGCGCGGGGCGTGGTAATCTGCTTCGCTGTGCTTCGGCTCGTCGTCGCTTTCTTCTTCACCCCGAAGGCGCGCCATTCTGGCCCGTAACGCTCGAGATGGCGTATCGCGTTCGGCTGGCTCTTCAAGCCCGAATTCGCTTTGGCTTTCTATCGGCGCCGGTGCATCGCTTTTTCGCTGTGCAATCTCGCGTTCGGCTTCTTCGCGCAGAATGTCTAAAGCGGCGACGTCGGCGGGCCGTCTGGCAGTGGCCGCAAGCGGCTCTTTTTCTTTTTCCACTTCCTCGTCCGGCCAGTCCCACGATTCATCGGCTTCGGACGAACTCTCTTGAGGCTCCGCGTCGGCAGGTTCAGTTTCGATCTCAGGCTCAGGCTCAGGCTCAGGCTCAGGCTCAGGCTCAGGCTCAGGCTCAGGCTCAGGCTCAGAACTCAACTCCGCCTCGAAGTCATCTTGCGCAGTGGAATAATCATCTTCAAAATCTGGAGCGCTTGTTCCTTCGGCCTCATATTCAGCCTCGAACTCCGGCTCTTCGAGGTCCACGTCTGTGGCCA
>CALLWO010000243.1 GCA_938016355.1 uncultured Boseongicola sp.
CCACCATCTACTTCATCTTATTGAAAAGCATGAAGTATTGCATTGAACCAAGCGCGTATCAAAAGCGCTCCGCACGTCTGTATCGAGACAGAATTACTGGATTGCGCTCAGCACTTACGCGCCCTGGATTCTGAGCCGTTACGCGCCCTCAAGTTACAAAAATGATCGTTTAGATCCTGTCTTTGATCTTCAATTCAACGGTCTACTTCCGAAAATTTGGTCATGATCCTGCGCTGTTTCGACGAAGCAAGTTCCCGAGGCTCCATCAAGACATCTTGGCTAGTTTCCGCGGTGCTCGGGACCGTTTTTTCAGGAACCCGTTTAGCTTGAGGGATACCGCGTTTTCGAGGGAAAATCATTGTCTAGATGGACCCTCGGCTTGTCATGCTCTAACGGTAACACCAAGCCAGCGGCGTCGCGCCACGTAAGCACCAGAAAAGCAATCGACCAGCCATGAACCTCAGTCTCTTCATTGCCACCGTGCTGATCTGGGGCACGACGTGGATCGCGATCACGTTCCAGATTGGGCCGGTCGATTTGGTTATATCGGTGTTTTACCGATTTGCTTTGGCAGGCGTGGTTTTCTTGCTTGGACTCGCGGCTCTCGGGCAGCTTCATTTGCCGGCAGAATGGCGGTTTGTGGTCCTACAAGCGTGTTGCTTATTCAGCTTTAACTTCCTGTGCTTTTATCAAGCAACGTCCCTTATTCCGTCGGGGTTGGTGTCTGTGATTTTCTCGCTCTCTACGATCTTCAACGCGGTCAACGCGCGGATCATATTTGGTCAAATGATCAGTCAACGCACCGTCGTGGCCGGAATGATCGGCGCAACAGGCGTCGTTCTTTTGTTCTGGCGCGATCTAACCGTCGCCTTGGATTTTGACGTTTTGCGGGGAGTTGCCTGGGCCGCGATCGGGACGATGCTGTTCTCCTTGGGAAATATGATGTCGCGCAAAAACACCCAAGTTGGGGTAAATCCCACAACTGCAAACGCGTGGGGCATGGGTATTGGTGCCGCGATGCTGGCGTTCATTGCATGGATGACCGGCGCATCTTTCGCCCTTCCCAGTTCGATAAGCTACATCGGCGCGCTGGTCTATTTGTCCGTCATCGGGTCTGTCGTCGGGTTCACAACCTATTTGCTATTGGTTGCGCGGATCGGTTCCGACAAAGCCGCCTACGCAACCGTGCTCTTTCCGGTTGTTGCGCTCGTCTTGTCGACGTTCTTTGAAGGCTACGTTTGGCAATCCACCGCGTTTATTGGCGTCGCTTTAACCATGCTCGGCAATCTCGTCATGTTCGCGAAATGGCCCGCCTCGCCCACGCGGTCCTGACCAAATCGAAAGTCTCCAATACGCGGCTGAATATTGACGCCCGATCCACCACCAATTCTCAGCGAAGCCCTTCCGAAGCGATCAATCGCGCCAGTTCGACGGTTGCCTGCGCGCGAGCCTGAGAGATTGCCGCAACGCCCGGCGCTTCATTCAACGGCACCGCGATATCAAAAAGCCCAGCGCGGTTGCGCCCCTTTGTCGGATCATCGGGCGCGACGAAATACTGTCCGGAAAGCCGGAATGCGCCCGCGCCGTTCGTGCCGAAACTTTCCATCCGAATGTCAACCGCCACGTCTGGAAACGAGCGAAACGGCCATGGCGCGGGTCCAACAATTGCGCCTGTGATGCCGGTCAGCGCGCGCGCAACGTCAAGCGTCATGGCGCGCGACGGTTCATCCGCCCAAAGCGCGCCCGGGTCGGCCTGCACGCCGCCGTCGGCAGCGACGGTAATCTCTTCAGAGGCGGAAAACACAGGCATCGAGACTTCGCGCACTTCGATCGCGTTGTATCGCGTTGAAATTGTCGGGCCCGGGTCAAGTCGCGGCGTCTGATAGCGAATGGGTTCACCGCCCGCACATGAGATCAAAGCGACAAATAACAGCGGGGGAAGGAAGCGCATTTTCATCGTCCAAGAATGACTGAATTTGGTCGGCGTTCAAGGGCGCGCGCAAGGGACGCTACGGCATCTGCCGCGCGTTCAATCTCACGCAAGGCCTCGCGGGCGCTGCGGCCGAAGTCCGAGCGGCTGTCATAACCCGCTACCGCAGCGTTTGCATTGCGCACCAGCGCATTCAATCGCGCCACAAGATCAGGAAGACTGCCGGTCGCCTGCTCCAGCGCCTCGGCGGCGTCGCCCGCCGATTGAAGCGCCCGGTTCACATTGGTGACCGCCCCGCCCTCACGCAATTCAGCGAGCGCCGCTTCCATTTCGCCAAGTGCCGACGACAAAGACGCAGGCAGGTTCTTGGTCCCGTCCGCCGTCAGAAAAGCCTCTAAGGAGACTGCGGTTTCAGACAATTGCGCGACAAGATCATCCACAGGCAACGCATTGGCTTTTTGGGCCACCGCATCCAGTTGCTCCACCAATCCAGGCACGCCTTCGACACTCGCCTCGAGGCTGCCCATCGCGACCTGCGCGGCGTCAATAGCGCCCAAAAGCCGTGCAACGGCATCCGCCTCTCGCACCGAAGCAACAACCGCACGCATATCCGCTGACGCAGCCGTAAGCTCCTGAAGAAGCGTTGAAAATTGCGCTGGCAATGCTTGGGTCTCATCCGAAGTTACCAGCCCGCGCGCATCCCCCAAAAGCGCAAGCGCCTCATCTGGAAGTCTTCGCAAATCTTCGTCAGCCGCAAGCGCTGTCGCAGTATCCAGAAACCCGATCGCGCTGGCGATCAACTGCTCGACCGGCAGGTCATTGATGCGCTGAAACACCCCCTCCGCGGAGGCTGACACGTCAGAAATGTCGCTCTGCGTCGTGGGAAGAACCGGATAAGGCTCGGCCACCACATCAAGCGCTGCGCGCGCAACACCTTCAATCGTCACCAGCTCAATCTTCAACCCTCCGGTCAGAATGCTCGCCGACGCAAGTCGCGCGCGCAGACCATCAGCCACGCGGTCGACAAAGAACTGCAAAGGCGCGTCAGGATCATCACTGTTAAGCCCCAGGCGCGCGGGACCAATCGCAATCGTGGCAAGCAAACGCACCGCTTCATCACCAAAGCGTTCGGCATCGACCAATCCAGTAAGGGTCGCAACCTCACCAATTCGCAATCCATCAAGTTCGACCGGTGCGCCGGGCGCAAGCCCCGAGACATTCTCGTCGAATATGACCGTCAGGTTCAGCAACTCACCTTCGCCCGCGCTGAACAAACTGGCGCGCGCGGCAGATTCGGTTGTAAAAATCTCGAACTGATCGCCATCCGAAACGGCCTTGCCCCCCGACACAATCGTATCAAACGTGACGCCCCCGCTCAGCAACGCTGCCATGGACGAGAAATCCAGTGTCGCACCCGCCGCACCGATGGAAAATGTGAAACCCGACGTGTCCCAAAACCGCGTCGCGCTGGAAATCAGCTTGTCGTAAGGCGCAAAAACAATGGCGTTTGCTTCGGCGGCAGAGGCAGACGCGTCAAGCGTCGGTATGCCCACACGCCCCACCACGAGCCCCTTGAACAGGATCGGCGTGCCTTCAACCAGCGACACACCATCGCCCGCGCGCAATCTTATCCCGATCCCCTCTTGGCCTGCCCGCAACACCGGGGCGGCGGCCAAGCCATCGTGCGTCGCGACCATCCCAGAGGCCAGATTGTCCCAATTGCCCTCAATGAACACCCCCGACAAAACCGTATCAAGCCCCGAGATCCCTTGCGTCGTGACCTCTGGCCGGATCACCCAAAAATTCGCGTCCTCGTCGACAAACGGCGCTATTTCCTTGCTCAGTCGCACCGCGACGATGACCTGATCAAGGCCGTCAGAGAACCGTACGTCCTCGACCGCCCCAACAGCCACGTCTTTGTACCGCAGTTCGGTATCGCCCGCCCGAACACCCGAGGCATCCTCAAACGCGATTTCTATCAATGGCCCCCGATCGAGCCAAACCTGTGCCGCTGCGCCAAATGCGATGAGAAGCGAAGCAATCGGGATAATCCAGACGAACGAAAAGCGCTCCCATATCGACCGTCTTGCCGGGCGCGTTGGTGCGGGCGGAGGGGTGTGTGTCATGCCTGCGGCGCCTTTGGTGGGAAGCCCGTGTCCCAGATCATGCGGGAATCAAAGCTTTGAGCCGATATCATGGTCGCTATGACCGAGATTGCAAATGCCAGGCTGGCCGGTCCCGGCTTAATCGTCGCAAGGCTCGACAATTGAACCAACGACGACAGGATCGCGACGACAAAGACATCTATCATCGACCAGCGGCCGATAAACTCAACGAATTCAAATAGCTTATGGCGATCCGCGTTACGCGTCTGCGCGCGCCTGCCCACCGTCACAGCCAGATATGCAATGGCCAGAAACTTCCCAACCGGGATCAGCACGGATGCAATCAATATCACCAAAGCCACCACCGGCGCGCCGTGCAGCAGCAAATCAACCGCGCCGCCAACGATGGTGCTGTCTTGGGTGTCAAATAGCGCCCGGGTTTCCAGCATTGGGTAAAGATTGGCCGGGACATAAGCGATCACACCTGTGAGCCACCATGCCCAAACCTTTTGCATGCTCAGATCGTCGCGCGACCGCAGTTTCGTCCCACACCGCCCGCAGATCTCCGTCGCCATCGGCCACACACGCGTGCACTGACGACACGTGACAAGACCCGATCCACGGGCCGTCAGGACTGAGGCTGTTCCAGCGCGTTCCATACCGACCAACTGCAAAGCAGACGCTCCTGAAGGGTGACAATGATAACAAGCGCTGAGAACATCCAGAACGCAGGCCCGAAAGCCACATCCGCCAGATCGACGATCTTCACAAGCGCAACGGCGCAGCCAATGACAAATATCTCCGCCATCGACCACGGTTTCAGCGCGATCGACATCCGAAAAGCCGACTTCGCGCGTCGCGCGGGCGGACGATCAAAGACAATCGGCACAAGCACATAAAGAATAAGCAGCATTCGAAGTGTCGGGATCAGAATGATCAGCGCGACCGTGGCGAGCGCAAGAAAAGCAAGACCGCCCTCTGAAAACGCAAGTGCGGTATCAATCAACGATGCGGAGTTTTCCACGCCTGCGACGGAAATGGATAGAAACGGAAGAAATGTCGCCGCCACCACAAGCACAAGTGTCGCAAAAGCCAGCGAAATCACGGTCATGCCTGCTTTTCGGCGGGGGCGTGCAATGACGTGATGGCACCGCTCACATACGATTAACGTCTCGGGTTCGGGCGCGACGGCTTGGTAAAGTGCGTCACATTCAGAGCACGCCATCAGGTTTTCAGGCGCCACATCAACCAAAACTTTTTCACTCGGCCCGTCCATAAGAAGACCATCACCCATGACCGCAGGATTGGCAACGTTAAGCTGGCTTATGAACCACAACCTGCTGGAATGGAATCTCCCAGTTATTTTGATTGGCAAGGTTCACCATGCAGCGCGCCAATTCGCGCTCAATCTCTTCAAACCTGTGGGCGGCCGATCCTTCAACGTCTATCTCGACCTCGTAATCAAGCGATGACGCCCCGGCCCGCAGGAACTCAATGTCGACATCACGGATTTGCCCGGGCTCCAGCAGACGCGCGAAATGATCGCGAACACCCTTGTTCATGATCTCGATAATCTCGCCCGTCGCTTGCGCCTGATGTTGGTAGCCAATGCCAAACTCAATTTCGGAGCGGAACCCATTCGAAAGATTCTCCGGCGTCGCAGCAAGATAGTCAGCCGTCTGATATGTCATGCGCGCACCGCCCAAAAGATCGACCACAACCATTTCGGGTGTCTGCACACTTACCTGACCCGACGTGCCATCCGACAAGCGCACCCAATCTCCCTTTTCCGACGGAAACCACGCTTCGTCTTCCGCTGCGGGCCGGGAATGCATGCCAATCAACTCGCGCACAGGCAGCGTGAACTCACCCCCATCAAGGGCCGGGTTTGTAAGGTCCGTGAAAAAGCTCAACTTCTTCACTTTGAACGGCACGCCGTTGAACAAAACGCGTTCGTTTTCCTGAACAGCCCCAAGATTAAGCAGCACCGAGGTCTGCTCGATCAGGTTCGGCAACATGCGTATCGCAATCCAAAGTATCGCCAAAACCAGCATGATCGTCAGCGCCAAAAGCAGCCAATCGTTCCTCATATTAAAGATCGTCAGCATCGCCCCAAACCCGGCCAGCACAGAGAAAATGGTGAACAAAAGGCCACCCAAACGCATCGCGAAAGTCTTTTCACCCCTTCGCAGCCCCATTGCCTTTTTCCCCAAAAATGACAGCAGCTTAGAAAACAAAAGCACTGCAAGGAAAGCGCCGATACCTAGGACAAGGCTGATCCCTCGGTCGCGCACAAACTCCTGAAATGCAGAATTCACATTCCCGCCCACACTCGTGCGCTGGGTGCGCAAATCTTCGATGCGTTGATTAAGCGCTTCGATCTGCGCGGCCTGAAGCTCGCGGCGCTCTTTCCAGACCATCAAATCGGCATTCAAACGCTCGGAAATTGCGGCATCTTCTGTTTGCTCAAGGGCGGCGTCGATATTTG
>CALLWO010000244.1 GCA_938016355.1 uncultured Boseongicola sp.
TATGACAGCCTGTCGCCAGCTCATCAGGCTGCGTTCGAAGTGGCTTCTGGCCATGCGAACGTCTGGAACCTGAGCCAGTATCTCAACAACAACGGTGCAGCGCTTGAGCGTCTGAAAGCCGGTGGCGTTCAGGTTCTGGAATTCCCAGACAGCGTTTGGGATGCGATGTTCGAAGCCTCGAAAGCCGTTTACGCGGAATTTATGGGCGACGAAATCTTCAAGGAAATCAATGACGATTACTTTGCGTCGATGGCAAACAGCTCGGGTTGGCTCACAGAGTCGATCGGTGCGTATCGCGCGCAGCGTGACCGCGTTCGCGGCTAACTGATCGTTTAAGATCTGACGGGTCCGGCAATCGCGCCGGGCCCGTCACCTTGCTATTTTTAGCACCGATTTTCTAATCGCGGGGGGACGGGGATGCTGGACGCCATCACCTGGATTGTCACCAACATCGCAATGTCATTTGTAAACCTTGGGTATGCGTTGACGCATCCCGGTGAATGGCTGGATTGGAGCAACAAAGAAGCGTTGATGCGCTTTATCTATTACGGTGGCTCGGTCGAGTTCTTCTTTGTCGTCATAACCGCGTTTCTTGTCCTCACCGGCGTGGGGATGTGGAAAAACAATATCATGTGGGCCACGGTCCGCATACTGGAGGGCCTCGCAAACGGCACCGGTCGTTTGTTTGCCTGGGCCGGTCTTTTGATGGTGCTGCAACAGATCGTCATCATCTTCATGCAGCGCATTTTCGCCTCGTCCCAGATCTCGTTCGGATTTGGCGCGTCGTTCTCGATGGACGTCAGCTGGTGGGCGGAAGAATTGAAGTTTTACAACGCCTTGGTGGTCACACTTTGTGTCACGTACACGTTTGTGCAAGGCGGGCATGTGCGCGTTGATCTGGTCTATTCGGCGGTGAAGTTCCGCACGAAGCGGATGATCGACATGTTCGGGTCGCTCTTTTTCATGATGCCTGCAGCCGTGTTGACGTGGATGTATGGCTGGTACTTCCTGTGGCGCCACCTAGTGACGCCCAAGCCGTCGGCTTCGGATTCGCTCGACAAACTGCTGCTGAAATCCCGCGCGCTGCGCTGGAACGTCGAGACCATCGGCTTTAGCCCGAACGGGTTCAACGCCTACTTCCTCTTCAAAATCCTTCTGGTCGCCTTTGCAGGCCTCGTCTTCATCCATGCGATTGCGTTCTTCTTCCGCTCATATCTGGAGTGGAAAGAGGGTGAAGCGAGCGAAGGCAAATATCTTGATAAAGACGATCTTGGCGATGAAGACGCCAAGCTTGTCGCAGAAATACACTAAGGGGCAGGGGCATGTTTTTAGGACTAGATGGCGTCGAAATCGGTCTGATGATCGTTTTCCTGTGCCTCTTTGGTGGCATTCTTTCGGGCTTTCCGGTGGCGTTCGCCATTGGCGGGTCCGCCGTCATTTCGTTTGGCATCATCGCAGGGTTGGACAGCGCAGGTTTGCTGATTCATCAGGCGATTGATACAGGCTCGGCGGAATATGCCGGCCTGATCGCCGAAGGCGTTCGACAAGAAGCCATATCGATTTTCCGTTTCCCAGATTTGCCGAGGATCGCCGAGCCGGTCTTCAAACAGGGCTGGGAAACCGCGCTGGATCGCAACGTCAGCTTCATTGCCAACCGGATGAACGAACGCGTTCTGGCCGGGCAATCGATTGAAACGTTGCTGGCGGTTTTGATGTTCGTGCTTATGGGCATCACGCTGGAGCGTTCCAAAATCGCGAACGATTTGCTTCTGTCAATGGCGCGAGTCTTTGGCCCATTGCCGGGCGGGCTTGCCGTGTCGATCGTTGTTGTGGGGGCGTTTCTGGCGGCTTCAACCGGGATCGTGGGCGCGACCGTTGTGACCATGGGGCTGCTCGCGCTGCCCACCATGTTGAAGAACAATTATTCACCAGAGCTTGCCACGGGTGTGATTGCTGCGTCCGGCACGCTTGGTCAGATCATTCCCCCTTCGATCGTGATCGTTTTGCTTGGCACGTTGGCGGGAGACCTTTATTCGGCCGCACAAGAACAGCGCGCGCAATCGGTCGGATGTTCTGACGCGCTGACATATCTGGGCGAACCGGCGGTGGTTTCAGTCGGCACGCTCTTTCAGGCGGCATTGCTTCCGGGCATCCTGCTGGCATTTCTCTATGCGCTTTATGCCTTTGGCTATGCGATGTTTAACCCTGCCAAGGCACCCGCAGTCGAGATGGGGTCAACAAACAGCGAAGTCATCACGCGCAGCGAGGGGCTGACATGGTTCCTTGGCGTGCCTGTGGCGATCATCGTCGGCTTGATCGCTCTGAATTCGGCCGGTGTCGTCGGCAATCAAGATGTGTCGGTGGGCAGCTTCTCGCAAGCCGGCCAGACGGCGTCTTTGCGCACCAACGTTTCCCCGGATTGTCAGGCCGCGATGATCGAACTGCATGGCGATGAGGCCTGGGGCGAAGCGCTTGCCGAACAGGCTGCGATCGATGCCGCCGGGGGTGTGGAGCAATCGGTGGAACTCAGCGATGAGCAGCGCGCCGAACAGCTTCAGGTGAACCTTGTCGATGCCGCCCCGATTGGCACAGGCATCGCGATTGGCTTTGTTGTGCTGGCGCTTGTCCTGACGACAGCGCGGGGCATTTCACCGTCGTCCGACCCGCGTCCGCTGTGGATCGGGCTTGGTGCAATCGTGGTGGCGCTTTTCGTCGATGCGGCGTTTATCTCGCCGCTCACATCGCCGGGTGTCACGTTCCTTTGGCTGCTTGTGCCGCTGGCCGTCACACTCTGGGCCTGCAAATATGCGGCCGGATTGCTTGGCCGCAACGAGCTGTTGCGCGTCGTGTTCCCACCGCTCGTCCTGATCGTGGCTGTGCTTGGGTCGATCCTTGGGGGGATCACCAACCCGACACCCGCGGCAGCCCTTGGCGCTGGCGGAGCGATCATGCTTGCAGCCTATCGCAAGCTGAGGGATGAGGAACAATCAGGCCGGATCATCATCATGACGACGTTCACGGTGATTATCATGATCCTTGTCGGCGTGAATTTCGACCTCCGCATCAATCAAAGCGAAGTGGGTCTGGAAAACTGGCTGGCGTTTATCGTGGCCAAAGGCGCGTATCTCTTCTCGCTCTTTGGCCTGCTTTACGGGTGCTGGGTGCTCTTCCGCTCGGGCGTTTTAAGTCCGGTGGTGCGAGAGACGGCCAAGGTGACGTCGATGGTGTTCACCATTCTCATCGGCTCGCAGCTGTTGAACCTCGTTGTGATCTCGTTTGGCGGCGAACATTACATCCAGCAATTCCTGCAAAGCTTTGACAACGAGTTCAAAGTCTTCCTGATCGTTATGCTGGTGTTGTTTCTCTTGGGCTTCGTGCTCGACTTCCTCGAGATCATTTACATTGTGATCCCGATCGTCGGGCCGGTGATCTATGGCGGCACCTTCGATCCGAAATGGGTGACGATCATGATCGCGGTGAACCTGCAGACCTCGTTCCTGACGCCGCCCTTTGGGTTTGCGCTATTCTATCTGCGTGGCGTCGCCCCGCCGGAAGTGACGACCCAACACATCTATCGCGGCATTATCCCCTTTGTCGGCATTCAGGTCCTGGGCCTCGCGCTGTTGTGGTTCTTCCCGGCGGTGGTCACGATTGTCCCGGATTTGTTCCCGAACTGACATCCATAAAGCGGCGCCTTCGGGCGCCGTTTACACAACGCCCCTGACCTTCATTTTTCCAAAAATACTCGAAAGCCGCGCCGACGCAGTCGGCGCGCGGATCGACGCACCGAAGGTGCGGCGAAATCAAAAAAAAATGACTAGCGTTTGGTGGGGCGGGTGTCGGGCAGGTTGATGCGCGCCACTTGTTCAGCGATGGGATCAGTCGACAACGGATGCGTGTCCGAAGAATACTGATCAGGATCGCCAATGTCGCGCCATTCGCCGCGATGGTAAATCTCAAGCGACGAGAATTTCGCCTTGTACCCCATCTTGCTCGATCCCGGCACCCAATACCCAAGATAAACGTAAGGCAGGCCCGCATCGCGCGCGATCTGGATATGATCGAGAATGACATAAGTGCCAAGGCTTGAGGGCGCGAGGTCGGGGTCATAAAAGCTATAAACCATGGACAGACCGTCATCGAGCACGTCCGTCAGGCTCACCGCCGCCAGTGCTTTCGCGCCGTCCTCATCGGTGGTGGCATATTCGATCACGCGGCTGCGGATCGGGGTTTCTTCGATCATCGCGGCGAATTCAAAGATATCCATATCCGCCATACCACCATCGGCGTGGCGGCTGTCGAGATAGGCGCGAAAGAGCGCGTATTGATCTTCTGTGGCCCAGGGCGAGGTCGCTTCGCGGCGCAGGGCCTCGTTTTTCTTGGCCGTCTTTTTCTGCGAGCGGGACGGCTCGAAATCAGCCACGCGAATGCGCGCGGACATACAGGCCGAACAATCGGAACAGGACGGGCGGTAGAGCACATTCTGTGACCGGCGAAAGCCTTGTTTGGACAGCGTGTCATTCAGTTTTTCGGCGTACTCGCCTTGCAGTGCTGTGAAAAGTTTTCTCTCCATCCGCCCGTCCAGATAGGGACATGGCTGGGGCGCGGTTACATAGAACTGCGGCGCAATGGGGAGCGTGTGGCGCATTGGGGTTTCGACCGACGCTTGGTTCACAGACAGGGTTCAGCCCGCAGGTTAACAACCTTGCGGGCTTTGGCCAATCCTTTATTCGGGTGTGTTCAGTCGATCCGTGTGTTCATGGCGACAGTGCCCAGAACCATGTCGGTCAGGCCCTGACGGCGCTCGGTCATGAGCATCGCGCCAATCGAAATCAGCTGGAGCGGGAAGACCGCGACGCTGACGAAATAACCGGCTGTATGCATAAAGGCCGTGCCGCCGTCGAAATGCTCTCCGTCCGCGCGGCGAAATTCGATGGCCATCAGGCGCATACCCGGCGTGGCCGACCGGCGCGACAGTGACACCCAGCGGTAGACGAAACTGATCGCGGCGTAAAAGAGCGGGAGGATGAAGAGTGCTGTGAACAGCGTGAAGATGCTGAGGAACGCGGTCAAAAGCGCGATGAACAAAAAGTCCACAAACCACGCGATCAGACGCTTAGAGGGCACGTCTTCGTAAAATTCGCTGTGCGTTTCCGGGTCAGGCAGGGCGGCATACATTGGATGTGCAATCGTCTCGGTCATTTCAGTTTGTCCCTCGTTAAATAGGGTGGCCCGGGGAGGAGGGCCACCCTTTGGGTGCTACAATCAGGCGTCGATGGTTTCGCCATCAGCATCGGATTTGCGGCGGTCACGATCGGCCATGAACTGGTCGAATTCGGATTTGTCTTTGGCTTGGCGCAGGCGCTCAAGGAAGGCCTCGAACGAGTTTTGTTCGTCTTCCAGGCGGCGCAGCGTTTCTGTCTTGTAAGCGTCGAACGCCGTGTTGCCGCTTGATTTAAAGGCGACGTGGGCGTGGCGGGTGCGCTTGGCGCAGCTTCCATTGAACATACGTTTGCTCCAGATCATATAGGCCAGAAGGGCGAGGCCAACGGGCCAGAAAATAATGAGTCCAAGGATCATCGCTGCAATCCATGCGCCTTTGCCGCGCTCGTCCAGCCAGCGCTCGCTGCGGCTGAAGATGTTTCCGCGACTTGGCTGCGTGGCTTCAAGGGTGGCGGTGGTCATGTCTGTGCTCCATTTCCGAGGTTATGAGTTAATGTGAATGTCTTTCACATCCTCAATATCGGTATATGGGGCGGGCTTATCAAGAGAAAATGTGAAAGTATTTTACATTTACATTTATTGCGTAGTGAAATCAGTAAGTTCCGCGTTTGAAATTTTCAAAAGTTCGCGTGGATCAATGGGGAAAATATGCCGTGGGGTGCCTGCGGCGGCGTAAATAACGGCGAATTCAAGCAAGCGCGGGTCCATAAATGCCCTTGGGCGATTCTTGTGGCCGATGGGGGCAACACCGCCGATGGCAAAGCCAGTGGTCGCACGAACAAAGGTCGCATCAGCGCGCCCGAGCGGCTCGCCCGCAAGCGCGGCGGCTTTCGCGCCATCCACCTGATTGCCTCCAGCGGTGATGAACAAAACGGCGCTGTTGCTCATCTCACCACGAAAGATGATGGATTTTGCGATCTGGTCAATTTCGCAATCGGCTTCCTTGGCGGCTGCAGCAGCCGTGCGGGTTTCGCCCGCCATCTCAAGAGGCGCGGCGTCCAGTCCGGCGGCCTCCAATGCGGCCACAACACGTTTCAGGCTTTTGCTCATGAACCAAACTGGTGGCCGGTTTCACCGGTCGATGCAAGGGCAGGTGGTTGACCCCGGCGCAAAGCACGGGCTTTCTCGGGCATATGAGTTTTGAAACCCAAATCACGCGGGTGCCACACCCCCACAATATGGAGCGCGGCGCGGATGCTTTGGCCGCGCTTGATCTTACCAAAGGTGCGCGCGCCGATCTGGTGCGCGGGGCGGCGGGCTCGTCCCCATATCTTGCGGAGCTGATCGCGAAAGAGGCGGCGTGGGTCAAAGTCGCCTTGCAGCTTTCCCCCGATGCGGCGTGGAGCGCGCTGCAGGAAACCGCGCCGGAGGGCGATTTAAAGGTTTGGTTGCGCCAGCAAAAGCGCCGGGTTGCTTTGCTGACCGCACTTGCGGATTTGGGCGGGGCCTGGGACTTGCAAAAGGTCACCGACGCTTTGTCGGTTTTTGCGGCGCGCGCGGTCGATCTGGCACTGAAGGACGCGGTGGCGCGTGAGATCGGGCGCAGAAAGCTGCCCGGGCAGGCGGAAAGCGACATTGAGAGCGCCGGAGGTCTGGCGGTTCTTGCGATGGGTAAGATGGGGGCGTTCGAGCTGAATTACAGTTCGGATATTGATCTGATCTGTCTATACGACGAAACGCGGTTTGAGGTGGACGATTACGGCGAGGCGCGGGCCAGTTTTGTGCGCGCGGTGCGCTGGATGGCGCAGGCGCTGAGCGAGCGGACGGCGGACGGATATGTGTTTCGCACCGATCTGCGGTTGCGCCCCGATGCCTCTGTTACGCCGGTGGCGATTTCGATGGAAGCGGCGGAGCGGTATTACGAATCCTTTGGCCGTACATGGGAACGGGCGGCGTTCATCAAGGCGCGTGCAGCGGCGGGTGATGTTGCGGCGGGCGAGCGTTTTTTGAAGGCACTCGGTCCCTTCGTGTGGCGGCGCAATCTGGATTATGCCGCCGTGCAGGATGCCCATGACATGCGGCTTCGCATTCGTGACCACAAAGGTCTGCATCATGCGCCCAGCCATCTGGGGCATGATTTGAAGCTGGGTCAGGGCGGCATCCGCGAGATCGAATTTTTCACTCAGACGCGCCAGTTGATAGCGGGCGGGCGCGACAAGGGTTTGCGCGATCCGCGCACGGTGGAAGGGCTGCGTGCGTTGGCGGCGAAAGACTGGATCAAGAGCGAGGATGCAGAGACGCTGATCGCGGATTATCGCGCGCTGAGAGAGGCGGAGCATCGCGTGCAGATGATTGCCGACCAGCAGACCCATGTGCTGCCATCCACCGAACAAGATTTCGCGCGCCTTGCTGCTTTGGCGGGCGAAAACCCGGGCGATTACAAGGACGCGCTTATTGATCGGTTCCACCGGGTGCACCGTCTGACCGAAGGGTTTTTTGCGCCCGACGCGCGCCCTGCAGAAGACGCCCGCGCCGTGTTTTCTTCAGAGGCCAGCGCGATTACCGATCGCTGGCCGGGTTATCCGGCATTGCGCTCGCGACGTGCGGTTGAGATTTTCAAGCGTGTGCGCCCGATGCTTATGGAGCGGCTCGCCAAGGCGGCGCGCCCCGATGAGGCCTTGGTGCATTTTGATGGGTTTCTCTCGGGGCTGCCTGCGGGAGTTCAGGTGTTTTCGCTGTTCGAGGCAAACCCGCAATTGCTTGATCTTGTTGTGGATATTGTCGACACGGCTCCGGGATTGGGGCGTCATCTGTCGCGCAACGCGGGCGTATTTGACGCGGTCATTGGAGGCGAATTTTTCTCGGATTGGCCGGGGGTAGATGGGCTGACCAAACGGCTTTCCGGCGCATTGGAAGAGCTTGGCGATTACGAGGCGCGGTTGGATCTGGCGCGGGTTTTGGCGCGGGAGTGGCATTTTCGGATCGGCGTGCACCACTTGCGTGGGCTCACAGATGCGCAAACGGCAGGCGCGCAATATGCGGAGCTTGCCCAAGCCTCGGTGGCCGCGCTTTGGCCTTATGTCGTGGATGCGTTCGCGGCAAAACATGGGCTGCCACCGGGGCGTGGTGCGACGATTTTGGGGATGGGGTCGCTTGGCGCGCGCCGCCTGAGTGCGGCCTCGGATCTGGATCTCATCGTGATTTATGACGGCGCGGGCGAGGATTCTTCAGAAGGCCAACGCCCGCTGGCCACGCGGGCCTATTACGCGCGCCTGACGCAAGCTTTGGTGACGGCGATTTCCGCGCCAACGGCCGAGGGGCGGCTTTACGAGGTTGATATGCGTCTGCGCCCGTCGGGGCGACAGGGGCCTGTGGCCACGGGATTTGAGGCGTTCAAAGCCTATCAGTCAAACGAGGCGTGGACATGGGAGCATCTGGCGCTGACGCGGGCGCGGTCAATTGCGGGGTCGCGTGAACTGGGCGCGGATGTGGACGCGTTTCGCGCTGAGTTGCTGGCCAAAGCGCGGGATCGGAAAAGCGTTCTGAAGGACGTCGGTGAGATGCGCACGCGGCTTGCGGCAGCGCATAGCGGGGACGGGGCGGATCTGGATGTGAAGCTTGGTCCGGGTCGGATGCAGGATCTGGAATTGCTGTTGCAGGCCGGAACGCTTCTTGCAGGCGATGCGTCGACGGGTGTTTCGGATCAGATCGGCGCAGCGGCCAATGGTTTGGCGCTTAGCGAGGAGGAGGTCGAAGTCGTGCGCGAAGCTGCGACGCTTTACTGGCAGGTTCAGGCGGCGGTGCGTTTGATCGGGGCAGGCGGGGCGTTAGAGGACGATCTGGGCGCGGGCGCTTTGGCGTTTCTGACGCGCGAGACGGGGGCGAGAGATGTGGCCGCGTTGCAAGCGCTGATCGCCGGGCATGCGGCGAAAGTCACTGAGATCATTGACAAGATCGCGCGAATGCCAGACTGAACCGGGTCAGGAAACGTGCGAGAGGCTTTAGGGAGGCGCAACCGCATGCCAAGACGTGATGATGCGGCCGACCCGCGCGGCCTGATTTATGAAAGCTATCGGATCGAAGGGATCGGCGCGCCTGAATGCCGCTCGATCTTTCTGGACTGGGCCATCGGTGTGCCGGTGGGCTCAGATAGCCGCGTTCTGGTGCAAAAACTGCTTGGGCAGTTTGGAGCGGAGTTTCCAGATCACCCGATGACGGCTGTCTTACGCGAAGCGCTTGATCCAAGTGCAAAACCCGCCCGGCGCGGTGGCGCGCGGGCGCGGCGAAAGGCGAGCGACGCTTAAGCTTTGAGCGCGGCGGCTTCGAGCGCGAGCGCTTCGATGCGCGCCCAATCTTCATCTACAACCGCGTCTTTTGGCGCGACCCATGAGCCACCGACGCAGAGGGTGTTGGGCAGGCCAAGATAATCGCGTGCGTTCTTGAGGCTGACGCCACCGGTGGGGCAGAACCGCACTTGCGGCATGGGCGCGCCAATGGCTTTGAGAGCCGGAACGCCGCCGGAAGCTTCGGCGGGAAAGAATTTCTGAATGGAAAAGCCGCGTTCCAGCAGACGCAGCGATTCCGTGGCCGTTGCAGCGCCGGGCAAGAGCGGCAATTCCGCGTCCAGTGCCGCGTCGATCAGGCGGTCGGTTGTGCCGGGTGTCACGCCAAAGAGCGCGCCGGCTTCTTTGGCGGCGACCACGTCGGCAGGGGTCAAAAGCGTGCCCGCCCCAACAACGCCGCCTTCGACGCTGGCCATTTCGCGGATGACGTCAAGTGCGGCGGGGGTTCGCAGAGTGACTTCGAGCGCTGGCAATCCGCCTTTGACCAGCGCAGTGGCGAGGCCTTTGGCGAGTGCAGCGTTCTCGACAACAAGAACCGGGACAACCGGTGCCAGTTCGCAGATTTCGGCGGCTTGCTGGCTGCTCTCTTGTGGGGTCATGGTCATTGTCCTTTGTCGTGGCGCCATTTGCGGGCCTAGTCGATTTGAGTATTTTTAGAAAGGTGAAGTGTTCAGACAACCGTCCCTGCGCCATCAGAGGCGGGGCCGCAATGGTTGCGGAAGGCGGCAAATAATTCACGTCCCAAACCCTGTTCGTTGGATGAGAGGTCGATGGAAAGAGGCGTGCGGGTGCCAAAGTCGGCCTCAAGACAGGAGAGTTCTCCGGTGGTTGCATCCACGCGCACCAGATCACCGTCTTTCAGACGCGCGATTGCGCCACCGTCCGCGGCTTCGGGCGAGAGGTGGATGGCAGCGGGGACCTTGCCGGAAGCGCCTGACATGCGCCCGTCGGTGACAAGCGCGACTTTGAGACCGCGGCCCTGAAGCACCGAAAGCGTCGGAGTGAGGGAGTGCAATTCGGGCATGCCGTTGGCTTTTGGCCCCTGAAAGCGCACGACCACGATGGTGTCTTCTGTGAACTCCCCGGCTTTGAACGCGTGTTTTACGGCGTCCTGGGTGTGAAAGATGCGCGCGCGGGCTTCGACGACCTGATGTTCGGGCGCGACGGCGGAAACCTTCATCACCGAGCGGCCAAGGTTGCCTTTGAGTTCCTTCAGGCCGCCGGAGGGCTGGAACGGCGCGCTTGCCGGGCGGAGGATTTTGTCATTTTCGGATTTGGTGGGGCCTTCGCGGTAGTGAAAGCCGCCGTGCAGGAGTTCGGGTTCGAAGGAATAGAGGTTCAGGCCTTCGCCTGCGACGGTTTTGACATCCTGGTGGAGGTGGCCTGCGTCGAGCAATTCGCCGATCATGTATTGAAGGCCGCCCGCTGCGTGGAAGTGGTTCACGTCGGCAAGGCCGTTTGGATAGACCTTGGCCATGAGCGGGGTTGCGGCGGAGAGGTCGTTGAAGTCTTCGACATCGAGGATAACGCCCGCAGCGCGCGCCATGGCGGGCAGGTGCAGAACGAGGTTGGTTGAGCCACCGGTTGCCATGAGGCCGACGATCCCGTTCACAAACGCCTTCTCGTCAAGAATGTCAGCGACGGGCGTGTACATATTGCCAAGGGCTGTGATGTTGAGGGCCGTCTGTGTCGCCTGATCGGTCAGGGCATCGCGCAGGGGCGTGCCGGGATTGACGAAAGATGCGCCGGGCAGGTGGAGCCCCATGAATTCCATCAGCATCTGGTTCGAATTGGCGGTGCCGTAGAACGTGCAGGTGCCGGGGCCATGATAGGAGGCCATCTCGGCCTCCATCAGCTTGTCGCGGCCAACTTCGCCGGTTGCGAATTGCTGGCGGACTTTGGATTTCTCGTCATTGGGCAGACCGCTGGTCATGGGGCCGGCGGGGACGAAGACGCCGGGGATGTGGCCGAAGGTGGCGGCGGCAATCACAAGGCCGGGGACGATCTTGTCGCAAACGCCGAGATACATTGCGGCATCGAACGTGTTGTGGCTGAGCGCAACACCGGCGGCCAGCGCAATCACGTCGCGCGAAAAGAGCGAAAGTTCCATGCCGGTTTGGCCCTGGGTCACGCCATCGCACATGGCGGGCACGCCACCGGCAACTTGTGCGGTTGCGCCAACGCGGCGCGCGGCGGCTTTGATTTGATCTGGGTAATCTTTGAAGGGCTGGTGCGCCGAGAGCATGTCATTATAGGCGGTGACGATGCCGATATTGGCGGCTTTTTCCGCGGTGAGCGCGGCCTTGTCGTCGCCCATTGCAGCGTAGGCGTGGGCCTGATTGCCGCAGGTGAGATGCGCGCGTTTGACGCCCGCGTCCTGCGCCCGCGCGATTTTGTCGAGATATCCGCGACGCTGTGCCTTAGAGCGTTCGATAATCCGTTCGGTGACGGCGTGGACAGTGTTGTTGAGTGCCATGGGGCAGGGCTCCGTTATCGGTTTGGCGCATCGGTCGCATGTTCGTTGGTCGCGTATCTACACGCATATGATAGCGCTAACAATGGAGACGCATGGTCGCAGTTCCTGCCATGCTGCACGTGCATAACGGCTTTGCGAATGTAGAGCTACTGATGCCTGTGTAGCAGGCCTATCTGTTGGGTGTCATTCAATAAACCCTAAAGGGACATCCGATGAAACCTGCTTACAACTCCGGCGCCATTGATCTTATGGCCGTTGAAACCCAGGCCCGCCGCCTGCGCGCGCTTTACATCCGCGACATGTTTTTCGGCCGTAAATCACGCTGATCGGACTTTGATCTAAGCTTGTCGCTCATGCCGCATGCCCGTAAAGGGGCGGCATGAGTGAAAACCTGCCAACCATCCGCCTGAGACCCAAAGTCGATGCCCGTCGTTTGCGCCGGGGATTCCCTTGGGTTTATGACAACGAGGTGGTCACGGATCGCCGCACGAAAGCGCTGACACCCGGCGCGATGGCGCGGCTTGAGGATGCGGATCGAAAACCGATCGCGCTTGTGACCGTCAATCCGAATTCCAAAATTTTTGCGCGCATCATGGATCGCGACGCTGAAGCCGTTGTGGATCGCAACTGGCTTACGGCGCGTTTGCGTGCTGCGCTGGCGCTGCGCGAAATGGTTTATGACGCGCCGTTCTATCGATTGTGCCACGCCGAAGGCGACGGCATGCCCGGTGTGATCATCGACCGGTTTGCCGATCATGCGGTGGTTCAGCCGAACGCGGCATGGGCAGAGGCGATGTTCGACGATCTTGTCGGTGCTCTGATCGAGGTCACCGGGGTGACGTCTGTCGTCAAGAATGCCTCGGGGCGCGCGCGCGGGCTTGAAGGTCTGGATGATGAGACGTCGGTGGTGGCTGGCGATGTCGATGGGCCAATCGAGGTGCCGATGAACGGCGCGATCTATATGGCGGATTTGACCGGCGGGCAGAAGACGGGGCTGTTTTATGACCAACGGCCCAACCATGCGTTTGTCGCGAAACTTGCGCGCGGCGAGGATGTTCTGGACGTGTTTTCCCATGTTGGCGGCTTTGCACTGGCCGCGTTGGCGCAGGGCGCGAAAAGCGCGTTGAGCGTTGACGGATCGGACCCGGCATTGGAATTGGCGCGCGCGGGCGCGGGCAAGATGGGCGAAAGTGATCGGTTTCAGACCATGAAGGCGGATGCGTTTGAGGCATTGAGCGCTTTGGCCGCAGAGGGGCGGACGTTTGGCACGGTCATTTGCGATCCGCCAGCTTTTGCACCCCATCGCGGGGCGTTGGATGCAGGGTTGCGCGCGTATGAAAAGGTGGCGCGGCTTGCGGCACCCTTGGTCGCGCCGGGGGGCACGCTGACTTTGTGTTCGTGCAGCCACGCCGCCGATCTGGCGCAGTTTCGCACGGCGTCTTTGCGGGGGGTCGGGCGGGCGCGGCGGTCGTCGCAGCTGATGCGAACCGGATTTGCCGGGCCGGATCATCCGCAGCATCCTCAATTGGCGGAAAGCGGCTACCTGAAGGCTCTGACGTTTCGGTTGATGCCTTGAAGGTTCTGATCGACGCTTGTGTGCTGTTTCCGACTGTGTTGCGCGAGGTCGTGCTGGGCGTGGCGCAGACCGGGGCTTTTGAGCCGCTTTGGTCGGAACGAATCCTAGAGGAATGGCGCCGTGCCGCGTTGCGGGTCGATGGCGGTGATGTCGCGTCGGTGGAAATTGCGGCCGTGCGGGCAGCGTTTGAAGACGCCTGCGTCA
>CALLWO010000245.1 GCA_938016355.1 uncultured Boseongicola sp.
CTGCGTCGAAGTTGCACTGGAAGACACAACCCTGAAGTTTGACCGTATCTTGGTAGCGGCGGGCGGAATGACAGACCATGTCCTCGGCCGAAATCGGCAGCTAGACGTCTATGCTCGAACGATCACACTTTTCCGGCTGACGGAAAACGACGCCAAGCGTCTCGCCTCCCTTCCCTCCATCGTTCTCGATACTCCGGAAGGTCACTATATCCTGCCCCCCATTCGATATCCTGATGGCCATATCTACATGAAAATCGGCGGCGACCCGATCGATCGCCCGCTGACTTCTTCCGACGAAATCGGAGCATGGTTTCGAAGCGGCGGCAGCAATGAGGCCAGCGCGGCGATGACATCAAAATTCAAAGAGTATTTCCCGAGAGTCACGATCACCGAAACAAAAACGGATGCGTGCATGACGACCTGGACCTCGAATGGCCTCCCTGAGATTGCGGCATTGTCTTCCCGCGTATCGGTGGCAACCGGCGGAAATGGCGCAGGGGCGAAATGTTCCGACGAGCTTGGGCGGCGAGGAGCCGCAATTTTAATCCCCGAAATTGAAGAAAGAATAGCGTCATGACGAAACCAACAATCGGATTTATCGGCCTGGGCCTTATGGGAACCGCGATGGTCGAGCGCCTTCAGTCGCAAGGTTATGACCTTGTCGTGGTCGCGAACCGCTCGCGCACAAATGTTGACGCCGCCGTTGCACGCGGGGCCACGGAATATGCCAGCGCGCGCGAAGTGGCGGCAAACAGCAACATTATCATGCTCTGCATGGACACTTCAGACAGCGTCGAAGCACGCATGCGCGGAGCCGATGGCGTAATCGCGGGGCTAACCGAGGGCGCCACTGTGATTGATTTCGGCACGTCGCTTCCCGGCTCAACGCGCGCACTGGGCGATGAAGTTGCAGGCGCGGGCGGCGCATATTTGGACGCCCCGCTTGGGCGCACCCCAAGCCACGCCAAAGACGGGCTTTTGAACATCATGTGCTCCGGCGATGATGCCGCATTCGCACGTGTCAAACCTGTGCTCGACGATCTGGGCGAGAACGTCTTCCATCTTGGCGCGCTCGGCACCGGACACACGATCAAATTGCTCAACAACTTCTTTGCGATGACCACCGCGAACGCAATGTCCGAAGTCTTTGCAATGGCCGACGTCATGGGCGTCGACCGCCAGAAAGCCTACGACGTTATGGCGGCTGGCCCTTTGCGTTCGGGGATGATGGATTTCGTCAAAGCATACGCAATTGATGGCGACCCAATGCATCTGGCCTTCGCCGTCAAAAACGGCGCAAAGGACGTTGGATATTACGTCCAGATGGCCAAGGATGCAGGCGTCGACAGCATCATGTCAAAATGCGCCCTTACCGGCCTCAAAGCAGCGATGGAAGACGGCCGATCCGATGACATGGTGCCTCAGATGGTCGATTTTTACGCCTCACGGTACAAAGGTTAAATCGACATGCCAAAGGTGGCCTGCATAGGCGAAGCGATGATCGAACTGTCGATGCAGATTGCATCGGCCGCAATTGGCGTCGCCGGTGACACCCTCAACACCGCCATATATCTCAAGCGCCAAGCCCCGGATTTGGAAGTGGACTACATCACCTGTCTTGGCGACGATCCCTTTTCTAAACGCATCCGAGATTCCATTGCCTCAGAACAAATTGGAACGGATCGCATTTCCACCCAGAAGGGCGGATCGCCGGGGCTTTATGCCATTACCCTCAATGACACCGGCGAGCGATCTTTCACGTATTGGCGCAGCGCATCGGCGGCCCGCACACTCTTTTCGCACGGCGACTTTTCGGCACTGGATGGATACGATCTGATTTACCTCTCCGGAATTTCGCTCGCTATCTTGCCTCATGACGTTCGCCTCGCGTTGCTAGAGCACTTGCGAAAAACCGGGCAACCCGTGTCCTTTGATAGCAACTACCGTCCCGCGCTTTGGGACTCTGCTGACCGCGCCCGTGAAGTCATTTCGGCATTTTGGGAAATCGCCTCGATCCCGCTCCCGTCGATCGATGACGAAATGGCGCTTTTTGAGGAAGATGAAGCCTCCGTGGAACGTCGTTGCGCAGGCTTTGTTGGCCTAGGGGCCTTAAAACGCGGCTCGATCGGGCCAATGTCCATTGGTGAAACCGTCGATCAATCCTACCCGGTTAGCGCGCGCGTCGTCGATACAACAGCCGCCGGTGACAGCTTTAACGGCGGCTATCTTGCATCCCGTCTCCAAGGCGCAAATCAAAAAACAGCTTTGTTGGCCGGACATAATCTTGCAGCCCGCGTCATCGGGCACCGCGGCGCGATTATTCCGCGATAGACGACGCAAGATCGCGCGCGCCGATCAATTCCAACACGGCCACGACCGGATCTTTTGAGGAAGCCGCGATAGCAAGGTCTTCGCCGCGCGGATCCTCAATGGCCCGTCCGGCCGCAGCCTCTTGGGTGCAAAACTCTATCCACGCCAAGATCGCGGTCGAAATTGCAGGGCTCTCAAGCCCTTTGGATTTCCGCGCTCGAAAGGTGTCAATCAAACGATATTGCACCTTCTCGGAGCCATCCATCGCGATTTGCCTCAGCCGATGATTGACATGCTTATTGTCAAATCGCGCGAGTAATGCCTTTGCATAACGACGCGCATCTTCCCGGATTTCCGCTGGTAGCGTTTCCGACGCCTCATCCATTATTTGACAGGCAACTTGTCGTATTTTTGGATCACCTATCGCTTCATGTACGAAGTCATAATTCGCCAAAGTTCCCGCATATGCCAAATAGGAATGAGCACCATTCAGCATTCTGAGCTTTCGCAGCTCGTGTGGAGCAACATCATCAACAAACGCAACACCAGGCCAGTTCGGGCGTTCAGAGACAAAGTCATCCTCAATAACCCATTCGCGAAAAGCCTCACAGGGAACAGCCATGGGGTCTCCCGTTTCGTGCCTCAAAACGTCTGTCGTTGCAGGCGTAATTCGATCAACCATTGCATTTGGAAATGTGACTTTGCACTTAATTTCTATGCTTGAAAACTCGGCAAAGGTCTCGACAGCCTTACGCAATGCATCGCCGTTTCCCGTACGGTTGTCGCAGCTCAATATCGTGACCGGCGCACGGCGCTCTGCAAGCCCGTACGCAAGATATCCAATCAATGATGCCGGCTTTCCCGTCTTCAATTCATTGGCGATGACACCGCTCTCGACATCAAGCTCTCCGCTCGGCGTAAGGTGATACCCCTTCTCGGTCACCGTTGCCGAAATCACTTTGGTGTCGTCCGATGAAATCAGGCTCAACACCCCACCCGGGCTTTCACTTCCGACAAGTATATTGTCAATTACGTCGATCCGCTTCTCGCCACGCTCCTGCACAACCAACGTGTATGCGAAGCCCTGTCGCGCCAAGCCATCCCGGATATTCGGGGATCGCAGCGACACACCCGTGATCACCCAACCACCCGCATCAAACGTGTAATCCGCCATATGCGCGCGAAAGAAATTACCGGGCCCAAAATGAAGAATGCGCTTCATAGTCGATATGCTTCCCGCGCAAGATCTGTCGCGAGCAAACGTGCAATGTCCTCAGCCGTGGAACCGTCAAAATAACCACGCCCAACCTGAAGGGCCAAATGTTCCGCGACACCGCGTCTCCAAAGATCGTGGCGCGCGGGGATCGAAAGAAACGCGCGGGTATCGTCATTAAATCCAGCCAGATTCCAATATCCGGCCGTTTCGACAACCTGATCAAGATACCGCGCAATGCCCGCAGGACTGTCGTGAAACCACCATGGCGGGCCGATCTTCAAACACGGCCAGTGACCGGCCATCGGCGCCAATTCACGGGAATAGGTGCTCTCGTCTAGCGTGAATGCAATCAACTGAAACCCCGGCGCATTCCCAACCCG
>CALLWO010000246.1 GCA_938016355.1 uncultured Boseongicola sp.
AACGAGCCTCAAAGACTTCGAATCCGGGCGTCAGCAGTATAACGCAAGCGCGCAATTCGCGGTGGATATCGAAGACACAGTGAAGCGCATCGATGGCACAGAAGTGCCTCTACTTGCGCCATGGCGTGAGGCTGGCGACACCATCTCTGCGCCAAAGGAGCGCGCCGCTAAGGCCGCGCCCAAGGCGGACATTCCGGCGGCGGCGACGAAACCGTCCGCAGAAAAAGCAAGACCTGCGCCGGGTGCGCCCGCACCGGAGGGTCGAAAGCCCGAAGGTTTGAGCGAGGCCAGAGGCGGCGCGCCTGATGATCTCAAGAAGATCAAAGGCGTCGGGCCAAAACTTGAGAAGCTATTGAATTCGCTCGGCTTCTTCCATTTTGATCAAGTCGCTGCATGGGGCGCGGAAGAGGTTGCGTGGGTTGATGAGAACCTTGAGGGGTTCAAAGGCCGCGTGTCACGCGATGAATGGGTGGATCAGGCCAAGGATTTGGCGAAGAGTTAGGCCTCGTTGCCGATAATACGCGCAAAACGCACAAAATTTCCCTGAATCAGATTTCCTGCTATACCGTCAAAAAAGAATGACGAAACGGGAGACGATTTACATGTCACGACACACTCAAGGTTCGCTCACAATCGTGGCCGCGATTGCAGCGGGAATATTCCTTGTCGCCTTTGTGGCCTTGTACTTACTGGGCGGTTTCGCGTTGTCACCTGCGGTATTTATTGCCGCATTGATCGCGGGTCTTGCGGCCTTGGTGCTTTACATTGGGTTTGCCGGAAAAGCGCCGTCGGCACCACCGGTGACGAATGCCAGTTCGCCTTCGGTTGCGCCGGTTTCGGCCAGTGCAGCGCCGAGCGTGGCCGCATCGGCCCCGGTTGCGGAACCTGCACAAGCACCAGCCCCGGAGCCCGAACCAGCACCCGCGCCTGAGCCCGCTCCCGAACCCGAGCCTAAACCGGCCCCAGAACCAGAACCAGCACCTGCGCCGGAGCCAGTCGCGGAGGCGGAAGGTGAGGATTATGACGGCGACGGTGTGCGCGAAGGCACCGACGAGGGCACGCGCCCGGGTGGCTTGGACGCTCCGCGCGATGGCAATGCCGATGATCTCAAGCAAATCAAAGGCGTCGGACCCAAGCTCGAGAAGCTGTTGAATTCCATGGGTTTTTGGCACTTCGATCAAGTCGCGGGCTGGAGTTCGGACGAAATTGCGTGGGTTGACGCCAACCTCGAAGGCTTCAAAGGCCGGGTCAGCCGGGACGATTGGGTTGGGCAGGCCAAAGTACTGGCCAGCGGTGGCGATACCGAGTTTTCCAAACGCGTTGAAGACGGCGACGTTTACTAATCGCGCAGCCAAAACGGCGCGAAACTCAATGATCTGGGCGGCACTGCCGCCCTTATTCATTTCGGGCAGGACGATTTCGACATTGCACGCCCGGTGCGTCGAACGATATATCAGGGCGCGAGAGAAGGGCGCATGAAATGTGGAGCACATGAGCCAGACCCCGGATCAAGACAAGTCCCTGTCGCGTCAGGCGCGGGTTGTGTCGGTCGTCATCGCGGCGACAATGATCTTGTGGCTCGGGGCGCAATGGCTGGGTGGCGCGTTGGGATTGCCTGAACGTTATGTGTTTCTTTTTGATTTGTTTGCTATGGCAGGATTCTTCTGGGCCCTTGTCGTGACGTGGCAAATCTGGCGTAAACGACGCGAAAGCGAATAAGTGGCGCAAAACGCGCTTTGAATGAGGTTGCTATGCTGGACGACAAAGACCGTATCTTCACGAATATCTACGGGATGCACGATCGGACTTTGGCGGGTGCCAAAGCACGCGGTCATTGGGATGGCACAGCCGGGATCATTCAAAAGGGGCGCGACTGGATCGTCGATCAGATGAAAGCAAGCGGCCTGCGTGGTCGTGGCGGTGCTGGCTTTCCGACCGGATTGAAGTGGTCGTTCATGCCCAAGGAATCGGATGGTCGTCCGTCTTACCTTGTCGTTAATGCCGACGAATCCGAGCCCGGAACATGCAAAGACCGTGAGATTATGCGCCATGATCCGCATACGCTTATCGAAGGGTGTCTGATTGCGTCTTTCGCGATGAATGCAAACGCCTGCTATATCTATATTCGCGGTGAGTATATCCGCGAGAAAGAAGCGCTTCAGGCCGCCATTGACGAAGCGTATGACGCCGGGCTTTTGGGCCGCAACGCTGCCGGGTCGGGGTGGGATTTTGACCTTTACCTGCATCATGGGGCCGGGGCCTATATTTGCGGTGAAGAAACAGCGCTTTTAGAAAGCCTTGAAGGCAAAAAGGGCATGCCGCGCATGAAGCCGCCGTTTCCGGCGGGTGCGGGTCTTTATGGCTGCCCGACGACTGTTAACAACGTGGAATCGATTGCCGTCGTTCCGACCATCCTGCGTCGTGGGCCGGAATGGTTCGCGAGCTTTGGTCGCCCCAACAACGCAGGCACCAAGCTTTTCGCGATCTCTGGCCATGTGGAGAACCCCTGCGTTGTCGAAGAGGCGATGTCGATTTCTTTCGAAGAACTGATTGAGCGGCATTGCGGCGGCATTCGCGGTGGTTGGGACAATCTCAAGGCGGTGATCCCCGGTGGGTCGTCGGTGCCCTGTATCCCGGGAAAATTGATGAAAGACGAATGCATCATGGACTTTGACTGGCTGCGTGAACAGCGCTCGGGTCTTGGAACCGCTGCGGTGATCGTCATGGATCAGTCTACGGATATCATCAAAGCGATCTGGCGTTTGTCGAAGTTCTACAAACACGAATCCTGTGGCCAGTGTACGCCCTGCCGCGAAGGCACGGGCTGGATGATGCGCGTGATGGATCGTCTCGTGAAAGGCGAAGCGGAACCTGAAGAGATCGATATGCTGCTCGATGTCACCAAACAGGTCGAAGGACACACGATTTGCGCCCTCGGTGACGCGGCGGCTTGGCCAATCCAAGGGTTGATTCGCCATTTCCGCGACGAAATCGAGGATCGTATCAAAGCGAAACGCACCGGAAAAGTTTCCGCTGTGGCCGCCGAATAAGAGCGGACTCAAACCCCGTGACCGCATATCTTTTCTTCGCTCTGATCGAGATGGCCGTGGCAATCGGGTGTCTTTATATTGTGGTAAAAGCCGAAGTGGGGCAGGCCCTGACGGTCACCGCCACGGGCCTTGCTTTTGTTGTCTGGATCGGTGCGGTGTTTAAAGTCATGCTGGAATTGTCGCAAAGCGACGCGGCATTTTCCTTTGTCACACTCGTCTATCCCTATTCGCGCGTTGCGATTGTCGCGCTGCTCATTCTGACGGGCATATTCTTTGTCTATCGCCTGGTGGGTGGCCGTAAGCTGGGATGATGTTTCAATGATCCGCTTTTGGGATGGATTTTTGAGTGCGCTTGCAGCCATCATCACATTGGTTTTAATCGGTTATCCTTTGTGGGTCACTGTATCGGGTCTTTTGGCGGGGCTTTTGCCTGTTTGGGGCTGGGGACCGGTTTTGGGACTTGGTTTTGTCGGCGTGGTCATGATCGCTGCGTTTCTGCGCAAAGCGGCGCGGGGTATCCATCCGATGCGGGATCGACGGCGCTAGGCGTCATGGCGACCGTAACATTTGTCACGCAGCGGGCTCTTTGAGTATTTTTGAAAAAATGAAGCGCGTTGAAGGTGTTAGGCGCGGACTTGCATCGAATCAAAGGTGCGCCACGCGAAATTTTGCCCATAGGTTACAGGTTGTGAACCACACCTCAACTTTCCCAGCCGCCGCACTTATATTGAGAAACAAGGGCAGGGAGCGGGACCTGGGCCTTTATAAAGTGAGCAGTAGGTAACGACCCGAATGCGTAGATTTTTGACAACACTGGCCGCGCTGGCCGCATTTTCTTCACCTGTTTTTGCGCTGCAGCCGCTGCACGAAAATCCGACAGTTGTGCGCGGATTTTATGTGATCGGGCTGGCAGACGAATTGCGCAAGCGCTGTGATGATCTTTCGCCGCGGTGGTTGCGCGCTTATAATTATTTGAAATCTCTGGAAAAGTTTGCGCGTGAAGCGGGATATACCGATGCTCAGATCGAAGAGCTTGGGGACAATAAGGCCGCAAAAGAAGCGCTGCGGATCCGTATTCGTGCTGATTTGGTCGCGCGCGGAGCAAGCCCAGAAAATCCCGAAGGCTATTGCACTGTTGGGCGTGAAGAAATAGCCAAGGGCAGCGCCGCAGGAAAGCTGCTGCGGGCGAAATAACGGCCGCCCGGACAGAGGCGGCGGAACCCAAGGGGACCAAAGGCCAATGTCCGATCTTAGAAAGATCATCATCGACGATACTGAAGTCGAGGTTGATCCGGCGTTGACGCTTATTCAGGCCTGCGAACAGGCCGGAATTGAAATTCCACGTTTTTGCTATCACGAGCGGCTTTCCATCGCCGGCAATTGCCGGATGTGTCTGGTCGAGGTCGTGGGCGGACCTCCGAAGCCTGCGGCGTCCTGCGCGATGCAGGTCAAGGATCTGCGCCCGGGCCCCGAGGGTCAGCCACCAGTGATCAAAACCAAGTCGCCGATGGTCAAAAAGGCCCGCGAGGGGGTGATGGAGTTTCTGCTCATCAACCATCCGCTTGACTGCCCGATTTGCGATCAGGGCGGAGAGTGCGATCTTCAGGATCAGGCGATGGCCTATGGCGTCGATTTCAGCCGCTATCGCGAGCCAAAGCGTGCGGTCGACAATATGGATTTGGGGCCGCTCGTTGGCACCGCCATGACCCGCTGCATTTCCTGCACACGCTGCGTGCGCTTCATCAGCGAAGTCGCTGGCATGCCCGAGCTTGGGCAAACGGGTCGCGGCGAAGATGCAGAGATCACCTCGTATCTTGGCCAGACGCTCGACAGCGAAATGCAGGGCAATATCGTCGATCTTTGCCCCGTTGGCGCTTTGACGTCGAAACCTTATGCGTTTACCGCGCGTCCCTGGGAGCTAACGAAGACCGAGACCGTTGATGTAATGGATGCGCTGGGCTCGAACATTCGCGTCGACACAAAAGGGCGCGAAGTGATGCGGATCATGCCGCGCAACCATGACGGCGTGAACGAGGAATGGCTGAGCGATAAATCGCGCTTTGCGTGGGACGGTTTGCGTCGGCAGCGATTGGACACGCCATACATCCGCGAGAATGGCAAGTTGCGCGCAGCGGGCTGGAGTGAGGCCCTTGGCGCGGCTGCTGCCGCGATGAACGGGAAAAAAGTCGCTGGTTTGATTGGCGATCTTGCGCCGGTCGAGGCAATCTATGCGCTGAAAGAGCTTGTCGAAGGGATGGGCGGCGCTGTGGAATGTCGCACCGATGGCGCAAAGCTTCCTGCAGGCAACCGCTCGGCCTATGTCGGCACTGCTTCGATCGAAGATATTGACGATGCCGAGATGATTTTGCTTGTAGGGACGAACCCGCGTCTTGAAGCGCCGGTGCTGAACGCCCGCATCCGAAAGGCGTGGCTCAAGGGCGCACGCGTGGCCTTGATCGGAGAAGCTGCCGATCTGACGTATGACGTGGCTCACCTTGGCACTGGACGCGACGCGTTGAGTGAGCTGGCCAATGCGGATCATTCCGACAAGAAGGACCTTGCCGGTATTGTGATCGTTGGTCAGGGCGCATTGACGCTTGATGGCGGCAAGGGCGTGTTGGCCGATGCCATGAAAGCCGCTGCTGCGGCCAATTCGAAGTTCATGGTGCTGCATACGGCCGCAAGCCGGGTTGGCGCACTGGACGTTGGCGCGGTTTCTGCCGGTGGCGTCGATGGCGCGCTGGGAGGGGCCGATGTGGTTTATAACCTTGGGGCCGACGAGATTGATGTCGCGGCTGGTCCGACGGTTATTTACCAAGGCAGCCATGGCGATCGCGGTGCGCATCGTGCGGATATCATTCTTCCTGCGGCGGCCTGGACCGAAGAGAACGGCCTATTCGTGAACACGGAAGGCCGGCCACAACTGGCCATGCGCGCCAGCTTCCCACCGGGCGAGGCCAAGGAAAACTGGGCGATCCTTCGCGCGCTGTCGGCAGAACTTGGGGCGACATTGCCTTTTGATTCACTGGCGCAACTGCGGGCTAAGCTTGTCGAAGCCGTGCCGCATCTCAAAGACATCGATGTGGTCGCGGAAAACGAATGGAACGCGATCGAAGCCACCGGCGACGGTGGGGGCGATTTCGGGCAAGCGGTCAGCGATCATTATTTGACAAACCCGGTTCTGCGTGCCGCGCCATTGATGGGCGAATTGCAGGCCAATGCGCGCGAGCGTCAAAGTGGCAAACTGGCCGCAGAATAAGCGTGTTGAGGGGCTGGCACTCGGCCCTGAGATACTGTTTACAACGAACGGGGCGGAACACCGCTCCAAGGGGACCAAAAACGTGGTGACTTATGGCTGAGTTTCTTTCCACACCGCTCGGCATTCTTGTGACCGTAGCGGCGCAGGTGCTTCTGGTTATCGGCTTTGTGATGATCAGCCTCCTTTTCCTCGTCTATGGCGACCGGAAAATCTGGGCGGCTGTTCAGATGCGGCGCGGACCAAACGTCGTTGGCCCCTGGGGGCTTTTGCAGACCGTTGC
>CALLWO010000247.1 GCA_938016355.1 uncultured Boseongicola sp.
GGGGTAAAGCATGTGCTGTGGCAACGCGTGGCGAATTTCCCCAGTTTCTTGCAGGAAATGAGTAAACGCCTTGGGACCCCAAACGGCCCAAACCTGATCGCCAACGTGGACAGGTTTACCGGCTGCTTTTGCGGCTTCTAGTTCCGCAACATACTCCGGCTTGAGAAATGTCGGAATGGCGTATTCATCCGAGGTGAATTCAACCAGTCTTGCAAGCGTTTCGCTGTCACGCGGCAAGCCAAGAACACCGATATTGACTGTTCGGTCGCTTTCCCAGCCATAAAAATGGCCTGTATCGGTTTGAAAAGGCTTGCAACAATAGGCGTCAGTGTCGGCCCAAATCAGATCATCAACCTGGCTCAGCAATCGGTACCTGAAAAGATCGGCATGCGGTGCTGGAGAGCCCGATCTTGAATGCACAATCTCGTCGCGCTCTGACAACACGTCCCGCGCATCACGCAGCTCAACGCCGTCGGGCACATTATGAACTTCGCCGTAGTGATACAGCACGACATGATGTCCAACGTCTTGAAATGAGCGAATACACAATTGCTCGAGGAAGCTAAGGCTCCCTCGCATCCACAGCATTGCAATCTGTTGGTTCATCTGCCCGCCCGATCAATTCGGATCTGTCTCTCGGGGCGATCCTACCTCATGCCATTAAGAGTGCCAAACGCCTTTACATGGATCAAAAAACTTTTGGGTGTAATCCAATGATGGCCGAAATTCCCGACGATAGAAAAAGCCAGAGCGTCCAAGACGCTCTGGCTTTCGTTTTTGGAATTTTCGGTGGAAGCGTTTAAGCGCGTGCATTCCCGACAAGTCGCCAGATCACCGGAAACGCAATCACGGCCACAACCAGTTTCAGAGCGTCAACCCAGATAAAGGTCTTCACGCCATAGGCGTACCAGTTCTCCCAGCCGTAGCCCATGAATGCGTTCTCTCCGCCAAGACCGGCCAAAAGACCAAAACCTGATGAAAGCCAGACGACCCCGGGGATATAAACTGCCAAAATGCCAATCGCCATCGCGCCGGCCATCGATACTGGTGAGCGATCCCAACCTGCGCGCGCCAAAGCGCCAACGACATAAGCCGCGATTAGGAATCCAAGGAGGTATCCGCCGGTTGGGCCAAAGACATAGGCCAACCCTATGCCCTTTTCCGGTGTTCCGGCGAACACCGGAAGGCCCTGAATGCCAAGCATCAAGTAAGCCGCCACCGTCGTCGCTCCAAGCCGTGGCCCGTAAGACGCGCCAATCACCATGACGACCAGCATTTGCAACGTGACCGGAACCGGCACGCTGGCGATCTGAACTTTGGCTGAAATCCAAAGCGCTGCGACACCGGCGACCAGAAGCACCAGACGCTTGAGCCAAACCTGGCTCCCGGATGCATTCCAGAAAACATCTGTCAGAACAGGACGTGCTGTCAGTGTGGACATTGGGAGTTCCCTCGTAAGTTTTGTGACTGTTCGCCTGCTTATCGCATTCCCGGAAAGCCGCGGCAAGAGACGTCGACGGGCGTCACTTCAGGCATCTTCACGTGAAAAATTTGAAACCATTTCATAACCCTTGCGAGGGCCGTCAACGCGCCAAGTCATTGTCCAGCTTGGAAAATCTTCGAAATCATACGCGACTTGATACCGATCCGGTGGACACAAATAGGTTGTTTCTGGCTTCGAAACCCCAACTGGAATAGAATGGAATGGCCGCATATCCCCGAAGGCGACATCAATGCGGCCGTTTTCGTTCGTCCAGACATAGCGCCGCGTCGCACGAAGTCTTTGCCCCTTTTCGCCCGTTGTCAGCCAGCCGTCTTCATCGTGAATGATACGCGGTCCGGAGCGCGTGAAGACCGCTTGCCCGACAAAGGAATCGCGAAGACCATCATCGTGCGCAATGACGCGATTGATCCGCCAAACACCTTCGAGAACTGCCAGCGAATTAATACCGCTCATTTCGCGATCCTAAATGTTCCGGTCGACACATCGTCGCCAAGCCCGCGAAACCGGACTTTCGTTCCATCTGCACTGAGATCCACACCGTAGCAAGCCCAGGATGCGTTCGGCGGCCACTGGCTACAATATTCGTCACCTCGCACAGTCCACGTACCCCAGCTGTCGGCGCCCGCATTGTAAAGAGTTCGCCCCGATGGGCGGAAATCCTGCCAAGCGCTCCCATAGTCGAGCGTTTTGCCAGTCAGCGCCGCGCGGATGTCATGGTCACGCAGATTAACCCATTCTTCGGATGCAAATGCGGGCCAAGCCGCACAAAGTGCCATTGCAATCGTCAATCGCATGCCTGCCCTCCTTGTTCCCAGCACGCCCGCAGTTTAAACGGCACGCGGTTAGACACAACATGCTCCAAGGAACGCACGCACATGATCCCCAGATATGCCCGCCCCGATATGGTTGCTATATGGTCGCCGGAGACGAAGTTTCGCATCTGGTACGAGATCGAGGCACACGCTTGTGACGCGCAAGCCGACCTTGGGGTCATTCCGCGTGAGAATGCAGAGTCGGTCTGGAAGGCAAAAGATGTCGAATTTGACGTCGCTCGCATTGACGAAATCGAAGCCGTCACCAAACACGATGTAATCGCGTTTCTGACGCATCTTGCAGAAATAATCGGCAATGACGAAGCCCGCTTCGTTCATCAGGGTATGACATCATCAGATGTGCTCGACACAACGCTCAACGTTCAGATGGTGCGCGCCGCAGATATTTTAATCGGGGATATGGATCGTTTGCTTGAGGCGCTCAAACGTCGGGCTTTTGAACATAAAATGGATGTTCGCATTGGCCGGAGCCACGGCATTCACGCCGAGCCGGTGACGATGGGCCTGACATTCGCACGGTTCTACGCCGAAATGTCCCGCAATCTGGATCGGCTAAAAGCCGCACGTTCAGAAATCGCAACCGGCGCGATTTCCGGCGCTGTTGGCACGTTTGCCAATATTGATCCTGCCGTTGAAGCTCATGTGTGCGAGAAACTTGGCCTTGCGCCCGAGCCAATCAGCACGCAAGTCATCCCCCGTGACCGGCACGCGATGTTCTTTGCCGTCCTCGGTGTGGTTGCTTCCTCGATCGAAAATATCGCCATCGAAATCCGCCACATGCAGCGCACAGAAGTTCTTGAGGCCGAAGAGTTTTTCTCTAAAGGGCAAAAAGGCTCGTCGGCTATGCCCCATAAACGCAACCCGGTTCTTACAGAAAACCTCACTGGTCTTGCGCGGTTGGTACGTATGGCCGTGGTTCCGGCGATGGAGAACGTCGCGCTTTGGCATGAACGCGATATCTCGCATTCCTCCGTCGAGCGTATGATCGGACCAGATGCAACCATCACATTGGATTTCGCGTTGAACCGCCTAACAGGTGTCATCGACAAGCTTGTGATCTACCCCGACAATATGATGAGCAATCTCAACAAGTTCCGCGGCCTTGTTCATTCCCAGCGAGTGCTTCTTGCGCTCACTCAAAAAGGCGTGAGCCGCGAAGACAGCTATCGTCTTGTGCAACGCAACGCGATGAGAGTCTGGGAAGAAGGCGCGGATTTCATGACCGAGCTAAAGTCTGACCACGAAGTAACGGCCGCTCTTAGTGTTACGGAAATTGAAGAAAAATTTGACCTCGGATACCACACAAAACACGTCGATACGATTTTCGAGCGTGTGTTTGGGGCCTAAAATCTCGGCTTTGACGGATCTTCTTTGCGTGCTACCTTTTGAAAAGGACCAACAAAGGAGAGACCGATGAAGACCAAACTGCTTCTGGCCACTCTGGCCCTGGCCGTGACCCCCTCCCTCGCAATGGCGATGGGCTGTGGATATGGCCACGTCAAAGGTGAAGACATCGCAATGTCATGTGCTGAAGGGTCGGTGTACGACACAGATGCGCAGCGCTGCGTGCCCACAACCGGATAATCATCCATGACGCATTTCAAATTGGGCGGCTCCCTTCGAGCCGCCTTTCTTTTCGCCTCGCTTGTCGCCGCCGGCTCCGCCTTCGCTGTGGGAACGGACGATGAAGTCGCGCCGCCGAAACCTTCGGAAACGACGACTGTTTGCGAGGACGGTCAGATCTGGGATGAGGCCGCAAAGGAGTGTGTCGCTCCGGAAGATGCCACCGACGATCAAGCCGCGCTCTATCGCGACGCCAGGGAATTGGCTTGGGCGGGCCGATTAGACGACGCGCGTCGTGTGCTTGATGTCATGGCGGTTTCGGACAATGTCCTGACCTATCGTGGCTTCGTCGCGCGAAAGTCTGGCGATTGGCCGTTGGCCAAAAGCTTCTATCAAGAAGCAATAGACACCAATCCAAACAATATTTTGGCACGTTCCTATTATGGTCAGGGGCTTGCGGAGCGTGGCGATCTTGAAGGCGCGCAGGCGCAATTGACGGAAATTCGAACGCGTGGAGGTCGTGTTAGCTGGCCAGAATTGGCCTTGCGCCTCGCAATTCAAGAAGCAAATCCCGCGTATTAATCTGTATTTCGATAGCCAAATTTTAACTTCACGCCGCTAGAACACAGCGGGAACGGAGGCGTGAGGATGGCATTGGACTTACCAGTTTTGGGTGGCGACGGCATGGCTTCCATGTCGCTGACAGCGTCCCTTTCGGGGCGTGAGAAGGCCGCAATTGTGGTTCGGCTCCTGTTACAATCTGGCTCCATCCCTGCATTGTCTGAACTGCCCGACAGCGTACAAACAGATCTAACGTTGCAACTGGCGCGGATGGCACCGGTAAGTACGGAGACTGTTGATGCGGTCGCAACCGAATTTGCAGATGCCATCGAAGGAATCGGGCTGTCTTTCCCCTCTGGTCTTGAAGGGGCGCTCGGAATGCTCGATGGCATCATCAGCGCCAACGCATCAAGCCGCGTGCGACAAATGTCGAGCGTTCAGTACAAAGGTGATCCTTGGGACAAAATAGCCACCGTGGATAACGAACGACTTGCGGTTGTCCTTGAAGATGAAGCCGTCGAAGTCGGTGCAGTGATCCTTTCGAAATTGAAAGTCTCAAAGGCAGCCGAGTTGCTAGGGATGTTACCTGGCGACCGGGCGCGGCGCATCACCTATGCAGTTTCGCTCACCGGGTCGGTCGCTCCCGATCTTGTGCTGCGCATAGGTGCTACACTAGCAGAGCAGCTTGACACCCGCCCTGCCCGCGCCTTTGCTGACGGCCCGGTGACGCGCGTTGGCGCCATTCTGAACTACTCGCCAGCTTCGGTGCGCGATGGGGTTCTGGACGGCCTTCAGACCGAAGATTCTGAATTTGCCGAACAGGTGCGCAAGGCCATTTTCACATTCGCCAACATTCGAGAACGCGTGGCAGATCGCGATATACCTCGGGTTCAACGCGACATCGACCAAGACGATCTTGTGACAGTGATCGCAATGGCCGAAGGCGAAGATGCGAAAACTGTCGACTTCATCCTAGAGAACATCTCACAACGCCTCGCTGAAAGTCTGCGTTCGGAAGCGAGTGAAAAGAAAGGCGTAACTGAAAAAGACGGCGAAGCAGCCATGATGCGGATCGTCAATACAGTGCGCGAACTTGAGAGCCAGGGTGAGATATTCCTCGTTGCGGAGGACGAATAAGCCACCCCCTCTCCATTGACCTTGTGCCCCCGCCACGCAATTTCTATTTAGGGGATAGGTCCTCAGGGAAACGGAATGGCAAAGAAATCAAAAGCGCTGCGTGAAAAGGTCCAGAACGCAGCTGCCCGCACTTTTCTGAGCTGCGCGATGTTGGTTCCCTATGCCTATCGCATTCGGCTGGCGGGTTGGGTTGTCTCACGCTGCGTAGCCCCGTTCACTGGCTGGCCGGAACGTATCCGAAGAAATCTGGCTCTCGTTGCACCGGAACTTTTACCCGATCAAGTCGAGAAAATTGTTCGCAAAGTGCCCAATAACGTGGGGCGTACTTTGATTGAGATTTATTCCGGCCAGGAGTTCCTGAACAGGATCAAAGACGCAAAGCATACTGGTCCGGGCGTGTCCGCGCTTAAGGAGGCGCAAGAAATCGGAAAACCTCTGGTTCTGCTCACCGCGCATATAGGGAATTATGATGCCGTCCGCGGCTCGATGGCCCAACAAGGCCATCCAATGGCAGCGCTTTACAAGCCAATGAAGAATGCCGCCTTTAACGCGCATTATGTCAAAGCCATCTCTACCATCGCCGAGCCTGTTTACCCAACTGACGGGCGTGGCGTGACGTCGCTGATGCGGCACCTCAAAGACGGCGGCACAATTGGAATTGTCGGCGACATCGCCCTGCGCTCAGCGCCGGTGCTGACCTTTTTTGGCGCTCCGGCACTGACCCCAGTTTCTGCAGCGGAATGGGCGCTAAAATATGGTGCTACCGTCATTCCCGTGTTTGGTATCCGACAGACCGACGGATTGAGCTTTGAAATCTACGTGGACGCGCCCATTCCCCATTCGACGCCCGAGACAATGATGCAGGGTTACAACGACAGCGTTGAGGCGATTGTTCGCCAGAATATCGACCAGTGGTTTTGGATTCACCGTCGCTGGAAATCTCACAAACCGGATGGATTTAGCGCATACGGTTAATCAGCGCAGATGCGCGGCGCCGAGCATCGGACCTGTGTTCCGCGCCTGCACAAGAACGGCAACCGGCATGTCCTGCGGCACGCGAACCGACGCGCGATACGTCCCGCGCCCGTCCCATCGACCGACTTCGACAAAGTCGCGAACGATATTATGATAGACTAGCTTGCGACCTGCATTTTCGCCGCGCCGGACACTTACGGTTTCGCTCGGCGAATAAGTCACAAGCTGCACCACCGCCCCCCCTGATGGAATCCGCCCCTCAGCGGTCACCTGGATTCGGACACGGGCCCCATCACGGACGACATTAACGATGGCGGGTTTTGGAGCCGCACGATGAGCTTCCAACAATTCGGCGAGCTTCATTGGCTTTGAGCCGATGATGTGATCCTTCCCGCCAATGATCATTTGGGGCGTATAGATCGAACGCTTACCAGCCGCTCGCGAGTAAGCGCGTTGACGGAGCGTGTGATCGGGGTTCGCAAACTCATCCTTCCAGCCGATGTAATCCCAGTAGTCGACATGCATCGCTAGCGCGATCACGTCATCGCGTTTTGCAATCTCACCCAGAAGTTTATCAGCCGGCGGGCAAGACGAGCACCCTTGAGATGTATAGAGCTCGACTACCACGGGCCCTTCGGCCCATGCGGAAGCTCCAAATGCCGCCCAGACGGCCGCGATCCAAATTGCAATCTTTTTCATCTCAAAGCTCTCATAAGCCGGTTCCCATCACTGCCTACCGCAGACAAAGTAGTCACGCCAATCAAGGTTTTGAGAGAGAGCGTTACAATCCACGCTGACTTTTTTGTGTACAATGGTATACAAAGCGCCTAAACCCTCTTGCAAGCCACGTCGCCCCCGGTTTATCAGCGCCGTGATCCAACCCATATTACAAAACGGAGCGCCAAATGCCCATTACCGTTGGTCATGACCTTTCCAAAACCCGCAAAATTCTCAACGTCGGCGACCAATCTGTCGCGTATTATTCAATTGAGGCCGCCGAAGCGGCTGGCTTGGGAGATTTTTCAAAACTTCCCGCAGCCTTGAAGGTTGTGCTTGAAAACATGCTGCGGTTTGAAGACGACAAAACGGTCAGCACCGACGATATCCGTGCTTTCTCAGATTGGGCAACAAACGGCGGCAAAAACCCACGCGAAATTGCCTACCGCCCTGCCCGTGTATTGATGCAGGACTTCACCGGCGTTCCTGCTGTGGTTGATTTGGCTGCGATGCGCGATGGAATTGTTGCGCTCGGTGGCGACGCCCAGATGATCAATCCGTTGAACCCGGTCGACCTCGTGATTGACCACTCGGTGATGATCGATGAATTTGGGAACCCGCGCGCGTTCCAAATGAATGTGGACCGTGAGTATGAACGCAACATGGAGCGGTACACCTTCCTCAAATGGGGCCAATCCGCATTCAATAATTTCCGCGTTGTTCCACCTGGCACCGGCATTTGCCATCAGGTGAACCTTGAGTACCTCGCGCAAACTGTTTGGACTGACAAAGACCAAAACGGCGAAGATGTTGCTTATCCTGACACGCTCGTCGGCACAGATAGTCACACAACGATGGTAAATGGCCTTGCCGTTTTGGGTTGGGGCGTCGGTGGGATCGAAGCCGAAGCCGCGATGCTCGGTCAGCCGATCTCGATGCTTATTCCAGAAGTCGTCGGCTTTGAATTGACCGGCGAAATGGTCGAAGGAACGACCGGAACCGACCTTGTACTGAAAGTCGTCGAGATGCTGCGCGCAAAGGGCGTTGTGGGCAAGTTCGTTGAATTCTTTGGTTCGGGCCTCGACACATTGCCTCTCGCAGATCGCGCAACGATTGCCAACATGGCACCCGAATACGGCGCGACCTGTGGCTTCTTCCCGATCGACAACGAAACCCTGCGGTACATGCGCACGACCGGTCGCTCCGAGGACCGCATCGCACTCGTCGAAGCATACGCAAAAACAAACGGCTTCTGGCGCGGTGCGGATTACGCGCCAATCTACACCGACACGTTGTCGCTGGACATGGGTTCAATCGTTCCAGCGATCTCTGGCCCGAAGCGTCCACAGGATTTTGTCGCGCTCACGGATGCAAAGTCTGCCTTCGCCAGAGAAATGGCCGAGACGTTCAAGCGACCAATGGGCAAAGACGTGCCCGTTGCGGGCGAAGATTACGCGATGAATTCGGGCAAAGTCGTCATCGCATCGATCACTTCCTGCACGAACACCTCGAACCCATATGTCATGATTGGCGCGGGTCTGGTGGCCCGCAAAGCCCGCGCGCTCGGACTTGATCGTAAGCCATGGGTTAAAACATCGCTGGCTCCGGGATCGCAAGTCGTTTCCGCATATCTAGAGGCTGCCGATCTGCAGGAAGACCTCGATTCTATCGGGTTCAACCTCGTCGGTTACGGCTGCACGACCTGTATCGGCAACTCGGGCCCTATTCAGGAAGAGTTGTCAGCCGCCATTGCCGAAGGCGACCTTGTCGCAACGGCAGTGCTTTCGGGCAACCGCAACTTCGAAGGCCGGATCAGCCCGGATGTCCGTGCGAATTACCTCGCCTCTCCTCCACTCGTTGTGGCCTATGCGCTTGCGGGTACGATGGACATCAACCTTGCTTCCGATCCGCTTGGACAAGACAAGGACGGGAACAATGTCTACCTCAAGGACATTTGGCCCACACAAAAAGAAATTGCCGATCTTGTGGAGGCAACGGTCACCCGCGAGGCATTCCAGTCCAAATATGCGGACGTCTTCAAAGGAGACGAAAAGTGGCAAGGCGTTCAGACAACCGATAGCGAGACCTATGATTGGCCTTCGACATCGACTTACGTTCAAAATCCGCCATACTTCCAAGGCATGTCCAAAGAACCGGGCTCTATTTCAAACGTAACAGATGCACGTGTCTTGGCAATTTTGGGCGATATGGTCACCACCGATCACATCTCGCCTGCTGGATCGTTCAAGGAATCTACGCCTGCGGGCAAATACCTCACCGACCGTCAAGTGGCGCCGCGCGAGTTCAACTCCTACGGATCGCGCCGCGGCAATCACGAGATCATGATGCGCGGCACATTCGCCAACATCCGCATCAAAAATGAAATGCTTGATGGTGTCGAAGGCGGCTATTCTATCGGTCCGGATGGCTCGCAAATGGCAATCTACGACGCCGCTATGGCCTATCAGGAAAACGGCACCCCCCTCGTCATTTTTGGCGGTGAGCAGTATGGCGCGGGGTCAAGCCGCGACTGGGCTGCAAAAGGGACCGCGCTTCTTGGGGTAAAAGCCGTGATTTCCGAGACGTTCGAGCGCATCCACCGTTCAAACCTCGTCGGGATGGGCGTTATCCCGTTCGAATTCACCGGCGGCGACACACGCAAAACACTGGCTCTTAAGGGCGATGAAACTGTCTCGATCACCGGGTTGGAAGGCGACCTGAAGCCGCTTTCAAACGTTCCGTGCACCATCACTTATGCTGACGGGTCAACAAAGGACATCGAACTGAAATGCCGGATCGATACCGCGATTGAGAAAGAGTACATCGAACATGGCGGGGTCTTGCACTACGTGCTCCGTGATTTAGCAGGCGTTGCATAATAAAATCGACGAAATCCGCTTTAAAAAGCCCGCCGACGCTCTCCGTCGGCGGGCTTTTTCTTTGATTCCCAGATGTGAAGCGAACTGCGTATTCTTCCCCGTGCTCCGATCAGATGTAGATATTGGAATGTATGAAAATTTGACGCCGCGCTTGGGATTGTTTCCCAATCCACGTAGAATACAGCGCGAAACAAACTGTTTACTCGCTTGAAACGCGTTTCTGGTACAAACAAAGGCCAGTGTTTGTGGGGTAAGAGTGTTTTTAATGAGTATCGATCGTCCAAGTCTCGCTTTGCGCGAGTTTTCCCGTCAGTTCCAATCTTCCATTCCGCCGCTTGAAGGTGCTGCCTTGCTTGCGCTCATGGTGATCTGGCTGTTTGGCTAACATCAGCGAACTTTAGGGTTTTCTGATCAGTTCGCGTTCAGCGCGGGCCGAATGCGCTTTTCAAGAATGGTTTCGGTGACAGGTCCTGCGAACCGAAGCACGACCTTGCCGTCGCCATCAATCACAAACGTTTCCGGCACGCCGTAAACGCCCCAGTCGATTGCCATACGTCCCGCCTTATCTGCGCCGACACCTTCAAACGGGTCGCCAAGCTCGTCGAGAAAGCGTTTCGCTTTGATCGGGTCATCTTTGTAATTCACACCGTAGATCGGCAATCCCTCGGCCTTTAAGGCCATTAATTGAGGATGCTCAACGCGACAAGGCGCACACCAGCTTGCCCAAAAATTTACGATCTTTGAACCGGGCGCCGTAAGCAAGGCTTCTGTGAATGGTGTAAAACCGGGGATCGGCTCGACCGCAACAGGTGGTGCGGGCGCGCCAACAAAATTTGAGGGAAGCGCATCAGGATCGTCACGAAACATGCCGCCAAAAAACAACCCCGCAATTGCTGCAAAGATCACAGGCGGCAGCAGCGCAAGCACAGGTATCTTACTCATTGCGCCAACGACCCTCGGCTTCGTCCAACTCACGCTTGGTCTTTGAGTTTGCGCGCAACGTTGACCAGACAAGCGCACCAATCACGACGAAACTCACGAGATACGCCAGCGACACCTCAACCGCATATGCGCCTAAATCTGGTATCATGTCGCTCTTTCACGAATTGTAATTGCGTGAACACGCCGCCTGCGAATTTCAGTGCGCGTGCGCATCAGCACAAGAGCCAAAAACAACAAAACGAACCCAGCAATGCAAACCAAAAGCGGAATCCAGAAGACGTCCGAGATGTTTTCTTCTTTATCAAGCGACAGGGACGCGCCCTGATGTAAACCTTGGTTCCAGAAATTTACAGCGTACCGCGATAGAAACGCAAAAACTGAACCGACAAGACACAGAACGCTCGTCAAATCTGCGGCTGTGTCCGGGTCTTCGATTGCTGCCCAAAGCGCGATGTAGCCGAGGTAAAAGAGAAAGAGGATCAGGAACGACGTCAGGCGCGGGTCCCACGCCCAAAACGTCCCCCACATCGGTTGCCCCCAGATTGCTCCGGTGAAGAGCGCAACCAATGTCATGCCTACGCCCAAAGGAGCTGCAGCCTTGGCAGCAAGCACACTTACATGGTGGCGACGGATCAACCAAACCAGTGACGTGACAAGCATCATCACCCAGATATTGATCGCCATCATTGCAGACGGCACATGAAGATAGATGATTTTTACCGTCGATCCTTGGCGAAAGTCATCTGGCGTGAAGAAAAATCCCCAGATCAGCCCAACAGCCAAAGCGACGCCTGACAACACAAATGCAGGCCCTACAATTCGGTCCGTAAGTGCCATGAATCGGCGCGGATTTGCGTATTCCCAAAGCGACATAATCTTTAAGTATCCCCCACCCCTTCAAGCCACAAGACACGACACAGTGCGGAGCCTAGCGCAGATTGACGCGGAGCGCGGCGGCCCCGGCAAATGGAAGCACAGCAATTGCGCCAAGCGAGATGCCTGCAAGAAGAATAAGCGGAGTCTCCGGCGATACTCCGTCAATGCCACGACGAACCGCGTCGGCTCCGAAAATAAGCGTCGGTATATAAAGCGGCAGCACCAGCAAAGAAAGTAAAAGCCCGCCGCGTTTTAAACCAACAGTGAGAGCCGCGCCAAAGGCACCGATCATGCTCAATGCAGGTGTTCCAACCAACAACGACAGAAAGAGCCAGAAATACCCCGTCGCCGGTAAATTCAGAAGAACACCCAAGACCGGGGCTGCTAATGTCAATGGGAGCCCCGTTGTAATCCAATGCGCCAATGCCTTTACGCCGACCAGACTCTCCAATGGCACCGGTGATGTCGCCAATAATTCCAAAGACCCGTCTTCCCAATCGGTCGCAAAGATGCGGTCCAGCGATAACAAGCAGGCAAGAAGTGCTCCAAGCCAAAGGATGCCGGGCGCAATCACACTGAGTTTTTCGGCAGATGGCCCAACACCGAATGGGACCAAAACAACGACGATCAGAAAGAAAGCGAGTGCAAGTCCAAACCCGCCGCCAGCACGGATCGCAAG
>CALLWO010000248.1 GCA_938016355.1 uncultured Boseongicola sp.
GCGCGTGGAACATTTCGACACCGGATCACATTCGCGAAGCGTAACGACGCAATCGAAACAGGCGCAGGCCTGGTTTGATCGCGGTCTGGTCTGGACCTATGCCTATAATCACGAACTGGCGGTCAAATGCTTTATGAAAGCGCTAGAGCACGATCCGGATTGTGCCATGGCCCATTGGGGCGTCGCCTATGCCACTGGACCGAATTACAATTTCGAATGGTGGATGATGGACCCAACCACCAAGGCCAACACCCTGCAAACGGCGTTCGAACACACCGAGGCGGCGTGCGCCCTTGCTGACAAGGTGACGGCCGTCGAAAGCGCGCTGATCAACGCCCTGCCCGCCCGGTATCCCCAACGCACGCCGATAAAGAACCAGTCGCCGTGGAACGATGATTTCGCGGCTGCGATGAGTAAGGTGTTTGAAGCCTTCCCGGATGATCTCGATGTGGCCGCGGTTTATGCGGAATCCATCCTGAACCAGTCGCCTTGGAAAATGTGGGACATCCGCAAGGAAACGGTCGCCGAGGGTGCCAATACGCTTGAGGCGCAACGTGTCCTTGAAACTTTTGTTGAAACGCCCGAGGGCTGCGCCCATCCCGGCATCTTGCATCTCTATATTCACCTCATGGAAATGTCGCCGACCCCGGAAAAGGCGCTGGTGGCCTGCGATCATCTGCGTGAACTTGTGCCCGACGCCGGGCATCTGATCCACATGTCCACTCATATCGACATCCAGTGCGGTGCATATCGCGATGTCGTGCATTGGAATTTGAAGGGGATCGAGGCTGATAATCGGTTTGCCGAAGATCAGGGCAGAGTGAACTTCTACACCTCTTACCGGGTCCACAATTACCGGTTTGCGATCTATGGCGCGATGTTTCTGGGGCAATACGACCCCGCAATTAAAGCCGCGAACGCCATATTGGACGAAGTTCCCGAAGCGCTGTTGCGGATCGAAAGCCCACCCATGGCCGATTACATGGAAAGCGTCATTTCGATGAAAACCCATGTTCAAATCCGCTTCGGACGCTGGCGCGATATCATCGCCGAACCACTTCCCGAAGATCAGGTTCTATACAGCTACACCACTGCGACCCAGCTTTATGCCAAAGGCGTGGCCCATGCCGCTTTGGGCGAAATCGCCGAGGCCGAAACAGCCCGCGAGGCGTTTCTGACAGCCCGCGCAAAGGTTCCCGACAGCCGGTTTCAGCACAATTGCCGCTGTATCGACCTTTTGGACGTGGCCGAGCGCATGCTTGATGGCGAGCTGGAATATCGCAAAGGCAACTTTGACCGCGCGTTTTCCCATCTGCGCCAAGCGATAGAATTGGAAGATGCCCTGCCCTATGATGAGCCGTGGGGCTGGATGCAGCCGGTTCGTCACGCTCTGGGCGCTTTGGCCTTCGAACAAGGGCGTGTGGAAGAAGCGGAACGCGCGTATCGCGAGGATCTCGGGCTGGCGGGTAACCTGCCGCGCGCGTGTATCCACCCCGGCAACATCTGGAGCCTCAAGGGCCTCGACGCATGTCTGACGCATCGCGGTGCAGAGCATACGCCCGAAGGGAAACTGATCCGCCAACAGCTGCAACTGGCCGCCGCGCGCTCGGATCTGCCGGTCGGCGCGTCGTGCTATTGCGCGCAAGCCGCCATGACGGCCGCTCAATAATGCACACAAAAAATTGGCGCGCGCGCTTAGTTGCCCGCGCTTTCCATTTTCCGCGTCGCGATCACGTTTTCGAGCCAGCCCAGCTTCATTTCGGGAACCGAGGACAGCAACAAATCGGTGTAATCGTCGAACGGCGGCGACAGGACCATTTCCTTGGTGCCATAGCGCGCAAGCTTGCCAAGATGCATCACGGCAATGGAATCCGCGATGGCTTTGACCGTCGCAAGATCGTGGGTGATGAACATGTAAGCCACGTTCTCGCGCTTTTGCAGATCCAGCAAAAGCTTCAAAATGCCGTCAGCAACCAGCGGATCAAGCGCACTCGTGACCTCGTCACAAATGATGACTTTCGGCTCGGCGGCAAGCGCGCGCGCGATACACACCCGCTGCTTTTGTCCGCCTGACAATTCCGCAGGATAGCGGCTCGCCATCTCCGCAGGCAGTTCGATTTTCTCGAGCATCTCACCGATGCGCTTTTTCAACTCCGCCCCTTTGATGCCGAAGTAGAATTCGATCGGGCGACCGATGATGGTTCCGATGGTCTGGCGCGGATTCATGGCCGTATCCGCCATCTGATAGATCATTTGAATCTGGCGCAGATCTTCCAATGGCCGGTCTTTTTGCGCGTTGGTCAACGTGCGCCCTTCATAGGTGATCTGCCCGGATCGCGCGGGCAAAAGCCCCGTTAACACGCGCGCGAGCGTCGACTTGCCCGACCCGCTTTCGCCAACAACAGCAAGGGTTTGACCGGGGTGAAGATCAACCGACACATCATCAAGAACAGTGACGAGGTTGCCATAGCCCGCAACGATATTCTCCATGGAGATCAACGGCGTATCTGTTGGCGCCTGCTCGGGATGAACAATTGAACGCACCGACACCAGCGCCCGTGTGTAGTCCTCTTGCGGGGCTTCGATGATCTGCGACGTGGGGCCATGTTCGACCATTTCGCCGTTCCGCAGAACCATGATCTCGTCGGCAACCTGTGCGACAACCGCAAGGTCGTGGGTGATGTAAAGCGCGGCAACGCCCGTCACGTCGATGGCGTTCTTGATAGCGGCCAGAACGTCGATTTGCGTCGTCACATCAAGCGCCGTCGTCGGCTCGTCAAAGACGATCAGATCGGGTTTCGGGCAAAGCGCCATGGCGGTCATGACACGCTGCAACTGCCCGCCGGATACCTGATGAGGATAGCGTTCGCCGATGGTGTCAGGGTCCGGAAGGCTCAACGCTTCAAAAAGGTATCGCGCGCGGTCTTCGGCCTCCGCCTTGGTCATCAGACCGTGTTCGAGCGAGGCTTCGATCACCTGATCAATCAGCCGATGCGCGGGGTTAAACCCTGCGGCAGCCGATTGCGAGACATAGCAAACCTCGCGCCCTCTGAGATTGTTCAGCTCGCCGCGCGACAGTTTCAGAATGTCACGCCCGTTGATGAACACCTCGCCGCCGGTGATCTCGACACCACCACGCCCATAGGCAAGCGATGAAAGGCCAATCGTGGATTTGCCAGCACCGGATTCCCCGATCAGACCAAGCACCTTGCCCTTTTCAAGCGTTGTCGAAACACCGTGCACGATGGTGATGTCGCGCGGCGGTTCGCCGGGCTCACGCACGGTGACCCCGATTTTCAGATCGCGAATGTCCAGAAAGTCTTTTTCCGTTTGATCAGTTGCCACCGCGACCGCCTTTCAAATCTGTCGTTCTGTTCAGGATCCAATCGGCGATCAGATTGACCGAGATTGCCAAAAGCGCGATTGCGCCCGCCGGGATCAACGCCGCAGGGATGCCAAAGATGATCCCGTCCTTGTTCTCTTTCACCATGCCGCCCCAATCCGCTTCGGGAGGCTGGATGCCAAGGCCAAGGAACGAAAGCGCGGACAGGAATAGAACCATAAAGATGAAGCGCAGGCCCAGTTCGGCCACCAGCGTGGAAAGCGCATTGGGCAGGATTTCCCGGGTGATGATCCAGACCCGCCCCTCCCCGCGCAGTTTGGCGGCTTCGACGAAATCCATCACGTTCACGTCGACCGCAACCGCGCGGCTCAGGCGGAAAACCCGCGTCGCATCAAGAATGCCCATCACAAGGATCAGCGTCAGGATGTTTGCCGGCATGACCGACAGAACGACCAGTGCAAAGATCAGCGTCGGGATCGACATCAAAAGGTCCACACCCCGTGACAAAAGCTGGTCCGACCAGCCCCCGATCACCGCCGCGGCCATGCCAAGGAACGACCCCAGAGTGAACGAAACGATCGTCGCAAGGGCGGCGATGGCCAGCGTTGTGCGTGCGCCATAGATCATGCGTGACAGCAGATCACGACCAAGGTTGTCGGTCCCCAGCAGGTGTTCGGACGACATCGGTTCCCAGACGTCGCCGACAATGTCGCTCATGCCATAGGGCGCGAGCAGCGGCGCGAAAATCGCCGCGAATGCAAACAGGCTGGCGGAAATGATGCCAAGCCATGCGCTGATTGGAATTGTTTTCAGATCCATCGCTTTGCCCCTATTTCGGATGCCGCAAACGCGGATTTGAAAGGATGGAAATGATATCCGCCAACAGGTTCAGCCCAATGAAGATCGCCGCGAAAACAAGCCCGCAGGCTTGAACCACAGGCACGTCGCGCTTGGCCACGTGATCGACAAGATACTGACCCATACCAGGATAGACAAAGATCACCTCCACCACGACAACCCCCACGATCAGGTAAGCGAGGTTGAGCATAACCACGTTCACAACCGGCGAAATGGCGTTGGGCAGCGCGTGTTTCCAGATGATCTTGAAGGAGGTCATCCCCTTCAGTTCGGCCGTCTCGATATAGGCCGATTGCATCACGTTCAGGATCGCAGCGCGCGTCATCCGCATCATATGCGCAAGCACAACCAGCGTCAGCGTAAGCGCCGGGAGCATCACCGCGTTCAGGCGCGCGCCAAGGCTCATTTCCGGGAAGACGGTCGCGACCGTCGGGAACCAGCCAAGCTTCACCCCAAAGACGAGGATCAGCAAATAGCCGATGAAAAATTCAGGCAGCGAGATCGACGCAAGCGTCGTCGCCGAGATGACCTTGTCCGGCCACCGGTCTTTGTACCGCACCGCCAGCAGACCCAACAGGATCGCGATTGGCACCGAAATCATCGCCGCGACAGCCGCCAGGAACAGCGTATTGCCCAACCGCGCTCCGATCGCGTCGGAAATGCTCGTTCCACTGGTCAGCGCCGTGCCGAGATCGCCAACCATGATCCCACCAAGCCACGAGAAATAGCGGCTCAAAGCGGGTTCGTTCAGACCAAGTTCGGCCCGAAGGTTGGCTAGATTTTCAGGGGTTGCCGATTGACCCAGAATAGATTCAGCAACGTCACCCGGAAGGATCTGTGTGCCTGCAAATATAAGGATCGAAACGGCAAAAATGAGAAGTATGCCCAGCGAAATTCGCTGGGCAATCAGTTTTAGAACAGGGCTCATATCAGCCTGTCGCCCACATTCTGATCGGGGCGTACATGTTCATCATGCCAAAGCCTTTGCTTGTGGCCCAACCGGCGACACGATCCGAGGTCGCGTCGATAAAGTTGTTGAACATTGGGCAGATCAGCCCGCCATCGTCGCGCACCATCGTGCCCATGTCGGCGTACATCTGTGTGCGTTTCGCGGTGTCGAGTTCCGCGCGCGCCGCAAACAGAAGCTGGTCAAACTGCTCGTTGAAGAAACGTGTGTCGTTCCAGTCAGCCGATGACAGATACGCGGTGGAATACATCGCATCCTGTGTCGCGCGTCCGCTCCAGTAGCTGGTGCAGAACGGTTGCTTGTTCCACACTTCCGACCAATAGCCGTCGCTTGGCTCGCGCTTGATATCAAGCGTGATCCCAGCCGCCTTGGCGCTTTGCTGGAAAAGCTGCGACGCATCAGGCGCGCCGGGGAACGAGTTGTCAGACGTGCGCAACAAGATGCTGCCGTCATGGCCAGATGCCTTGAAGTGGAACGCCGCCTTGTCTGGGTCGTATGAGCGCTGCTCAGCTTCAGAGAACAGCGGATAGGACGCATTGATCGGGCTGTCGTTGCCTTGGGATCCGTTGCCAAAGAGGATCTTGTCGACCATCTCTTCGCGGTTGATCGCGTATTTCAGAGCAAGGCGCAGGTCTTTGTTATCAAACGGCGCCGTGTTGGCGTGCATGATGAACACATAATGACCGGCACTTGGCACCGAATGCACTTCGACGCCCGACATGCGACCCACAAGCGAGGCGACCTTTGGCGGAACGCGCGAACACATATCGACCTGACCCGACTGCAACGCGGCAACGCGCGCTGTGTCATCGTTGATCACGGTGATTTCGATGTTCGACGCATGGCCAAGATCCGGGTTCCAGTAGTTCGGGTTCTTTTCTGCCACAAACCGCACGCCAAGCTCTGCGCTCTTGATGACGTAAGGACCGGTACCGATCATCGCGGATGGATCGTCCTTGCCGCCGTTTGGCTGGATCATCAGGTGATAGTCGCTCAAAAGGAACGGAAGGTCAGCGTTTGGACCATCAAGCTCCACGATAAAGGCGTTGCCTTCAGCGCGCATCGACTTGATCCCACTCAGGATACCCAGCGCACCAGATTTGGACTCTTCGCCTGCGTGGCGCTCCATCGTGGCCAGAACATCGTCCGCGGTCAGCGATTTGCCATTCGAGAATGTGACGCCGTCGCGGATCACAAAGGTCCACGTCTGCGCATCCGGTGTTGCGCTCATTTCGGACGCAAGGCGCATTTCAAGGCCGCCCTCGTCATCCAGCTCGACCAAAGGCTCGCCCCAAAGACGGTTGACCATTGTGCCGGTGGAGTTTGTTACCAACGCGGGATCAAGACTATCGGACGACGATCCGCCCTCGATGGCCACGCGGATGGTGCCGCCTTTAACCGCACCCTGCGCCATAACGGCGGAAGAAAGGAATGTATTGGCGGTCGCGGCTGTAAAGCCAAGCGCACCCGCACGCCCCAGAAAGCTTCGGCGGTCAAGACGCTGCTTGGCCACTTGTTTGCTGAGATAGATCAGTTCGTTACTCATGTGTCTCTCCTGACGGACTGTTTTTGTTATGGTTTCGACGCGTTAGATCGCGCCTGTAGCTATTGTTTATTTCACGTTCGAATATTCTTTGGCCGTCTTCAACGGCTTGGATACCGACTTTAACGTGGAAGTTCTCGCTGTCACTATGCATTTTGCTTGTGACGATGGTTGAAACCGAAAAATCTTCACGCGCCATTGAGCGTTCCCAGACAATCTCGGCCGACGCATGCGCGACGTTGGTCTCGTCAATCGACCATATCTCATGGCGCTTGCTGGACGTTCGAAGGCCATGATCCAAATGCTGCGTTTCGCCCTGATCACCGTATAGATCCAAGACATGTTGCCCGTTTTCGCGGATGAGGCGTTTCTCTTCGACCAGTGGCCCGAAGGAGGCTGTAACGGCGTCGGTTTCCCTCTGCCCGGTCGGGCAATCCCAGTCCATGCCCGCACCCGCTGACAAGACCGGCAGGTCAAGTTGTCCACCTGAAACGCTTAACGTGACGTCATCGCGCTCCGGCCAGATAAACGGCCAATAGGACGGCGACATCGCCAGCCTGAGCAGATGACCAGCCGGCACTTCGTATCCCGCCTGATCGAGATCCAATGCGATTTCATAGATTTCGCCGGGCGTCAGCGGCAGCGCAGCTTCAAAGCCCTCGCGGAACTGCAAATTCAGAAAACCAGCCGTGATCAGCGTCGAAGCCCCACTGGGCGCGACATCGCAAAGGCGCACCGCAATTTGCGCAAATGGCGCGTCAGCCGACAGCGACAGGCGCACATGCGGCGCGCCCAGAATGATCTGTGGCGCGTCAAGCACGTCCGTTTCAAAGCAAAGCGACAGCGCATCATCGGCTTGCTGATCGTCAGGCAACTCGCCGGGGCCGAAGCCGAAGGGAAAATATTCGCCAAAGCCCTGCCCACACGCCGGCGCGGTCGCGACACTCAAAGGCGCATCCATCGCTTCCCGGCCCAACGTCCCCTGCCCCAAGATCAGAGGCAGACGCTCAACCTCGGGTGCTGGCCATTTCGGCAAACCGACCCACCGTCCCGGGCGGGTTTCATAGCTGGTCTGCGGCGGGACAGCGTCCATCACATAGGCCCGGTAATCGGGGTCCTGATCGGCCCCGTTTTCAACGCCTTTGAGCCAGTGATCCCACCAGCGCAGCGCTTCGCTCACAAAATCCATCCGGGGTTCAGGCGCGGCCAGATGCGGATATTTGTGGTTCCACGGCCCCATGATTGCCTTGACCGGCCCGCTTGTGTTGCCGTCCAGCAGCTTCGCGGCCGTGTTCCGATACCCGTCGTGCCATCCACCGATTGACAGAACCGCCGCCTCGATCGTCGTGAAATCCTCGCAGACCGAGGCATGCTTCCAATAGCCATCCCGACACCCGTGCTCGATCCACGGGTCAATCATGTCGGGCATGTTCTCAAGCCGACGAAGCCAGATGTCGCGCCAGCTTTCACCGACCAATGCCGGGTCGGGCGGCATGGAAAACCAGGATGTCGCCGTGGCGGCCCAGCCGATATTCTCAGTAAGCTGGCACCCGCCCTTGTAGTGAATGTCATCGGCAAACCGATCGACCGATGAGCAAAGGCTGATCACAGCCTTCAATGCAGGTGGGGTGCGGGCCGCCACTTGCAAACCGTTAAAGCCACCCCACGAAATGCCCATGATCCCAACCGCGCCCGAGCACCATGTTTGCGCGGCGATCCATGCGATGACGTCCTCGATGTCGCGCAATTCCTGTTCGGAATATTCGTCGTCGTAAAGACCCTCGGATTCGCCGCATCCCCTGAGGTCGACCCGCACGCAAACATAATCGTGCTCTGCGAAAACCGCGTGGGTCGTCGCGTCGCGCGCCGCCGTTCCATCGCGTTTGCGGTAAGGTAAAATTTCAAGAATGGCGGGCATTGGATCAGTCAAAGCGCCCTCGGGCATCCAGACCCGCGCAGACAAATGAATGCCATCGCGCACCGGGATGCGCATGTCGTCGTGAACCGTAACGCGTGTCGTGATGAATAATCCCCCCAGATCGTATTGTGATTATGGCATCTATTTTTGCAAGTGATCCAGAGGTTGCCGGAAATTATTCGTCCGCGTCGTCATCATCACCCTTGCCGCGAAACCCCCGCGCGACCACGAATTTCTCGGATGAATCCGATCTTGAGGCCGGTGGCTTCACATTGGCGACGCTGTTGAAACGTTGCTTGAGCAGTTTTTGTAAACTGCCCTCTGCCCCACCTGCCAGAACCTTGGCGACGAACGTTCCGCCCGGCTCAAGCACATCAAAGGCAAGCTCTGCCGCTGCCTCGCACAATGCGACAATCCGCAAATGGTCGGTCTGCTTGTGGCCCGAGGACGACGCCGCCATGTCCGACATCACCACATCCGCCGTGCCGCCAAGCCACGCTTTGACCTTTTCATCCGCGTCGTCTTCCATGAAATCCAACACGTGGATTTCCGCGCCCGGGATCGGGTCGACCTCCTGAAGATCGACGCCAAGGATACGCCCCTGCGCCTTGCCCTTGCGCTCGCCCAAAGCGTTGGTGCGCCTCACCGCGACCTGACACCAGCCGCCGGGCGCACAGCCAAGATCCACAACGCGCGCGCCGGGCACCAGGAAGCGGTATTTGTCGTCCAGTTCCAGAATTTTGAAAGCCGCGCGTCCGCGATAGCCTTCGGCCTGCGCGCGTTTGACATATGGATCATTCAGCTGACGTTCGAGCCATAGCGTCGAACTGAGCCTGCGACCACGCGCGGATTTCACCTTGACCCTAAGGTCACGCGCGCCGCGTCCGCTGGTCTTCTTTTCCATAATCGTCTCTCCTTGGTGCCCCCGCGATATAGGCAGGCGCGCGGGCAAACAAGCGGTTGATAGAGCATAACATCCCGCCTGCCGCTAGTTTGCCTATGACAACGTAACGATTCGAACGGGTATTTGGCATGGGATTTCACAAAGGCTGGAGCATTGGCTCCGCAATGGGCGCGCTGATCGTGATCGCGGGCTGCGCATCGCTGAGCGAAGACGCCTGTCGCGGCGGCGACTGGTATGGGATCGGACTTAAGGATGGCGCGGCCGGGCGCGACGCGAACCATCTTTCCAACCATGCAGAGGCCTGCGCCGACTATGGGATCACGCCGGTGCGCGCGACATGGGAAACCGGTCGTCAGGAAGGGCTGACGCTTTACTGCCGCCCCCGACGCGCATGGGAGGAAGGGTCAAACGGGCGGCGGTTGCGCCCTGTCTGCCCTCTCGAGGACCGCGCCGCACTGCTGCGCGCGAATGATCTTGGACTGACCTACGCCGACATTGGCCGTGACATCCGCGATGACGAACGCCGCATTCATGATATCGATTCTATGCTTAGGGATCTGCCTGATGGCGATATGGCGCGCGCCGGGCTCGTGCGCGAACGCGCAGCCCTCAGGCTCGCCATTTTGCGCCTGCGCGCGCGTCAACACCGCTATCGCTATTAGAAAGGTCTGGTACGGGCGGCCGGACTTGAACCGGCACGGGCTTTCGCCCCAAAGATTTTAAGTCTCATGCGTCTACCATTCCGCCACGCCCGCGAAGACCTGCCCCGTCCTAAATCGCATGCAAAATGGGTGCAAGCCTAGAGCTCTTGTCCCGGTGGCTCGATCAGATACCGCCGCTCTGGAATCCACGGATTTAGAGCAAGCGCCTCTTTCAGAACGCGCTGCGCATCGTCTTGCCGCCCAAGGCCCATCAGCGTGAGCGCTTTGCCGGAAATGGCCGCTACATGGGTCGGTGAACGCGCAATCGCCAGATCAAGGTCAGCTAGGGCCGCATCGTATTCCTGACGCAGAAAATTGACGAACGCGCGCTGGTTGTAACCTTCTGCATAATCCGGGCAGTAAGACGTGAGGCTGTCGAACGCATCCATGGCCGTCGCAAAATCCCACGATTCACGCGCGCGCATCCCCGCATCCAGCAATTCCTGCGCCTTAGCATCAGGTGCCATCGTCCAAAGCGCCCAAAGCCCCTGTGACACCGCACGCGCATCACTGTCGTTTGGCGCGGCCTGCGCCCGTTCCAGAAGAATAGACTGCTGAGCGGACGTGTCCGCGACTTCCGGACATTCGGCAAAAGCGGCAGTGGCGAATACGAACGGGAGGCATGCGAATAGGCGTTTCATGCCTTCAAATTTGCCCCGATCCCGCGATCCGTCAAGTCACGATACCGCCATCCTTCACCGCCTGCATCGCCACATGGGTGGCCGTGTGCGCTACATGAGGGAGGCTCGAAATACGCTCGCCCAGCACAATCCGGTATCGGGTCATATCACTTGTGCGCACTTTCAAAAGGTAATCAAACGCCCCTGCAATCATGTGGCATTCTTCGATTTCCGGCGTTTTGGCCGCCGCCGCATTAAACGCGGCTAGCGCCTTTTCCCGGGTGTCCGACAGCTTCACCTCAACAAACGCGATGTGGTCCAGCCCAAGCTGAACAGGATCAATAAGCGCGCGATAACCACGGATCACGCCCGCGTCTTCCATCCGTTTGATCCGCGCAAGAACCGGGGTCTTCGAAAGCGAAACGCGCCGAGCGATCTCGGTCACGGACAGGCGCGCATCCGAGGTCAGTTCGTCGAGAATCCGGCGATCCGTGCGATCAAGGGAAACAGTCATTTCATCAACTCTCGCACCATCAAATTGGTTCACATGCACTGCCTCATGCCACAAGACAGACAAATCGTCTATATGCTTGCCGCTATACTGGACGCATGACACAGACACTCACACCCCGTTTCGACAAATTTCCCGAAGAAAGCACTGTGGTGCGCGACCTGATCGCGCGCGCCGGACTGAGCGACAAGGACCGCGCCCGCATTCACGCCTCTGCCAGCGATATGGTGCGCGCGATCCGGACCGCCGGAAAGCCGGGGCTGATGGAAGTGTTTCTCGCCGAATACGGGCTTTCGACCGATGAAGGTGTCGCACTGATGTGTCTGGCCGAAGCGCTTTTGCGTGTGCCCGACCCCGACACAATCGACGCGCTGATCGAAGACAAAATCGCCCCATCCGATTGGGGCAGGCACCTTGGGCATTCGTCGTCCTCGCTCGTCAACGCATCGACATGGGGTCTGATGCTGACCGGGCGGGTGCTGGACAATGACAGTCCCGGCGTCGCGGGCGCGCTGCGTGGTGCGATCAAGCGTCTTGGGGAGCCGGTGATCCGTGTGGCGGCACGCCAAGCGATGCGCGAAATGGGCCAGCAATTCGTGCTTGGCGAAACCATGCCAAAAGCGCTGGCGCGCGGGGAGGCTATGGTCGCCAAAGGCTACACCTATTCCTTTGATATGCTTGGCGAAGCCGCCATGACCGACGCTGACGCACAGCGCTATTTCGCGGCTTACGAAAACGCGATCCGCTTGGCGGGCGCGGCGTCCAACTCCGGCGCGGTGCGCGACTGCCCGGGTGTTTCGGTCAAATTGTCCGCGCTCCACCCCCGTTATGAAGTTGCCCAACGTGACCGCGTGCTGACCGAGCTTGCCCCGCGTCTATTGTCGCTGTGCAAGCTGGCAGCCGACTTGGGCATTGGCCTCAATATCGACGCAGAAGAGGCGGATCGCCTTGAATTGTCCTTTGATGTGATCGAGCGCGTTCTGCCTGACCCGGCGCTTGCCGGATGGGATGGGTTTGGCGTTGTCGTGCAGGCCTATGGCCTGCGCGCGTCCCCCGCGATTGCCCATCTTTACGACCTTGCCCGCACTCATGACCGCAAGATCATGGTGCGCCTCGTCAAAGGCGCGTACTGGGATACCGAGATCAAGCTTGCCCAGGTCGAGGGCCTCACCGGGTTTCCTGTCTTCACCGCCAAGGCGGCCACGGATGTGTCCTATCTCGCCTGCGCGCGTCAGCTTTTGGGCATGACGGATCGCATCTACCCGCAATTCGCCACCCACAACGCGCATAGCGTGGCGGCGATCATTGACATGAGTAATGACACGCAAAGCTTTGAATTCCAACGACTTCACGGCATGGGCGAAGCGCTGCACGAACACGTTCGCAAAAGCCACAAAACGCGCTGCCGCATCTATGCGCCGGTTGGCGCGCACCGCGACCTTCTCGCCTATCTCGTCCGCCGCCTGTTGGAAAACGGCGCGAATTCCAGCTTTGTGAACCAGCTTGTTGACGAAGACGTCCCCCCCGAAGTCGTCGCCTCCGACCCGTTCGACGCCTTGGGCAACGCCGCCGCGATCACGACCGGCCGCGATCTCTATCAACCGGAACGCGCGAACTCCTCGGGGTGGGATTTAAGCGATCCGGCAACGCTGAACACGCTTGAAACCGCGCGCGCGCCGTTCAAATCCCACGTTTGGGGAGAAGACGCCGCCGGCAACACCGCGATCAAGAACCCCGCAGATGCCGCCGACATTGTCGGCTATGTCAAAGACGCGAGTGCCGACGATATCGCCAACGCTCTTCATCGCGCGACCCTCTGGGACGCCAGCGGCGAGGTCAGAGCCGCCGCCCTGAATAAAGCGGCCAATCTATATGAGGCGCACGCGGGCGAGCTTTTCGCGCTGCTTGCGCGCGAGGCCGGAAAGTCAATCCCCGATGCGGTCAGCGAGTTGCGCGAAGCCGTTGATTTTCTGCGCTATTACGCCAGCCAGTGCCAGGGCATGACGGGTGCGCCTACCGGCCTTATCACCTGCATTTCGCCCTGGAATTTCCCGCTCGCCATCTTCACGGGTCAGATCGCAGGCGCGCTTGCCGCCGGGTGTGGCGTGCTGGCAAAACCTGCGGAACAGACGCCGCTTGTCGCGATTCGCGCCGTTGCATTGCTCCATGAGGCCGGGGTGCCCGCACCCGTATTGCAATTGCTGATCGGTGACGGCGCAAGCGTTGGCGCGCCGCTCACCTCTGATCCGCGCATCAGTGGCGTCGCGTTCACCGGCTCGACCGAAACAGCGATGCGCATCCGCGCGGCCATGTCCGAACATCTCGCCCCCGGCGCGCCCTTCATTGCCGAAACCGGCGGTCTAAACGCGATGATCGTGGATTCCACCGCGCTGTTGGAACAGGCCGTGCGCGATGTGGTCGCCTCTGCCTTCCAATCTGCGGGCCAGCGCTGTAGCGCGTTGCGCTGCCTTTACGTGCAGGATGACATCGCTGACGACTTCAAAACCATGCTGATGGGCGCGATGGACGCGCTTGAAATCGGCAACCCATGGGCCCTTTCAAGCGATGTGGGTCCGGTGATCGACGACGCAGCCCGCGCCGGAATTTTGACCTACCTCGAAGACTGCAAAATCCTCAAGTCGCTCGACGCGCCCACACACGGCACATTCGTCGCCCCGACGCTCGTTTCCGTCCACGGCATCCAAGACATGCCGCGCGAGATTTTCGGCCCCGTTCTGCATTTCGCGACATTCGCGTCGGAAGACCTCGAAAAGATCATTTCCGACATAAACGCAACGGGTTACGGGCTGACCTTTGGGTTACACACCCGCATTGATACCCGCGTTCAGGACATCGTTGATCGCGTCGCGGCGGGCAATGTCTACGTCAATCGCAACCAAATCGGCGCGGTCGTTGGCACCCAGCCCTTTGGCGGTCAGGGTCTCTCTGGCACCGGGCCAAAAGCGGGCGGGCCTGCCTATGCAATGCGCTTCAGAACCGCGGGGCCAGATATGCCGGAAACCGCGGTTGAAATGCCCGGCCCAACCGGGGAAACGAACCAATTGAGCCACGCCCCGCGCGCGCCGTTCCTTTGCCTTGGCCCCGGCGCCGAAACCATCAAAGCGCAACAGGACGCACTCGAAGCGCTTGGCGGAACCGGGCTTCCGGCCGAGGGCCTGAGCCCCGATGCATTGACCGAAGCGGACGCGATTGCAGGCGCACTTTGGTGGGGCGACGACGAAACCGGACGCAGCTACGGACGCGCGCTGGCCGCGCGCAGCGGCGCAATCCTGCCCCTGATCGTGGGCACACCGCGCTGGTTTGAGGTCCTGAACGAGCGTCACCTTTGCGTCGACACCACGGCTTCGGGCGGAAACGCCGCCCTGCTTGCGGAGGTGTCCGAGGCTTGACCTTCGCCGCAAGGCGGGGTCGAGTGGCGCCATGTTTCCGTTTCGCGATCACAACCCGTCGCAGCGTACCCCGTATGTCACTTGGGCGCTCATTGCCGTCAATATTCTGGTCTTTGCCAGTTATTACAGCTTGTTTTCAGATGACCGTGCCTTGGGTCAGTTCTTTTTCACCTGGGGCCTTGTTCCTGCCGAAGCCAGCCCGACGACATTTGTCACCTCGATGTTCCTTCATGGGGGGATCATGCATTTGGCGGGCAACATGTTGTTTTTATACGTTTTTGGCGACAACATGGAAGACGCGATGGGCCATGTCGGCTTTTTGATCTTTTATGCGCTGAGCGGATTTGCGGCGGCAGGCGCGCAGTTTGTTTCGGACCCGGCAAGCTTTGTGCCCATGGTTGGCGCATCAGGCGCAATCGCGGGCGTGATGGGGGGCTATCTCTTGCTTTATCCCAAAGCGCGCGTCGACGTCTTGATCATTCTGATCATCATTTTCCGCGTCATCCCCATCCCTGCGTGGATCGTTCTTGGCGCGTGGTTCGGGCTTCAGATCGTGCAAGGCTCCATCACACCGACAGAAGGCGGCGGGGTCGCCTATTGGGCCCATGCCGGCGGCTTCATTGCCGGCCTTTTGATGACCCTGCCCTTGTGGCTTCGTCGCGGTGCAACCGGCTTTTGGAAACGCACCGAAGGGCACCCACCCCACCCCGAGGCCGAGTACCGCTGGGCAAGATCAAGCGTGCCCAAAGTGCGCCGCTAACTATGGGTGGCAGAGCCTGAAAAAAGGTGGATCACAAGGATACCGCTCAGGATCAACCCCATGCCAAGAATGGCGGGAAGATCAAGGCTTTGCCCAAAGACGAAGTAACCTATCAGCGCGATCAGGAAAATCCCCAAACCCGACCAGATGGCATAGACCAGCCCCACCGGCATGACGCTAAGTGTTAGCGACAAAAGATAAAACGCGGCCCCATAGCCAACCAGGACGATGACCGAAGGCAAGGGTTTGGTGAATTGCTGGCTTGCCTGAAGCGCGGTCGTGCCAATGGTTTCAGCCGCGACCGCAAGGATCAGATAGATATAGTGAACGGGCATAAGCTCTGCCTATTTTCAGACCGGCAATGCGGTGGTTTCTTTGAGTTCTTCCATGACGAAACTGGCCGAAACATCGGACATTTCGACCTTGCGGATCAACCGCTGATAAAGCGCGTCATACGCGGCCATATCTTCGACCCTTGCATGCACGAGATAATCAAGATCACCCGTCATGCGATAGGCGGCCAGTATTTCGGGCGTGTCCCTGGTGGCGCGGGCAAAATTCGTGAGCCAGTCGGGGTCGTGGCGGTTGGTTCGGATCTGAATGAAGACCGACAGTTTCAAACCCAGCCGCAGCGGATCAAGCAAGGCCACCCGGCCTTTGATTACCCCCGCCTCTTCAAGATTGCGCATCCGCCGCCACGTAGCGTTCCGACTTAGTCCAATCCTGTCGCCCAGCGCATCCAGACTGAGCGAGGCGTCACGCTGCAATGCGTCGAGCATCTTGCGGTCTATATTGTCAATTATCTCACTCATGATCGCTTTCATGTGAATGTTTCACACAAATACTAACAAATTTGCCAAACTTTGGGAAGTGTTCTCTTACCGCACGCGTCATACTGCCCTTAACAACACAGGAGCCCCCAATGATCGCGCGCATTTTTCTAGACCACCCCGCCAGCGTCGAAGAGACGTATTTCGAACATCTGCGGTTTGCAGGCTGGTTTGCAGGCAAACTTTTCTTTGCAGGGTTCGCCGCACTCGTCCACGCCATCCTGCCCTGTTGTTTTGAGAAAACCGCCAGCACGATCATCGCGGAACTTTACGAGCGCACCCACAACCGCGGAAGCTAAGCGCGCCTAATACGCGCCGTGGTCCAGCACACCGTCGGCTGACATCTGCGCATAGAGCAATCCTTCGCGCAGCCCCCGGTCCGCGACCGAAAGCCTGTCAGTCGGCCAGACACGCAAAAGTGCCTGAAGGATCGCCGCCCCGGACATGATCAACGCGTGACGATCCCGCCCGATACGCGGATCTGCGCGTCGCCCTTCGGGGCCAAGGTCAAGATAGGTGCGGATGACCTTGTCGATCTGATCCGATGTCATGCGCAAACCATCAACCTTGTTGCGATCGTACCGGCGCAGACCCAGATGGCTCGCCGCCACCGTCGTGACTGTGCCCGACGTGCCGATGATCTGAAAACCCTCGCGCGCCTGCTCGGCCTCATAGGGTGAGAATTCCGAAAGGTTTTCTTCGAAGAACCAACTCATAAGCGCAAACCGCGCCGCGTCGTCTTCCACATCAACAAATTGATCGCGCAATGTCGCAACGCCAAGAGGCACGCTAATCCAGTCGACCACGCGCGCGGCGGCAAAGGGCGAATTGTCGTCCGGCACAAACCCCGCGTGAAGCCGCATGATCGCGCGCGGCCGTTCGACCTTTGGCACGCGCGAAATATCGATCCAGACCAATTCGGTCGATCCGCCACCAATATCGACGACCATCAATTGCTCGGTTTTGGTCGACACAAGCGGCGCACAGGAAATAACCGCAAGACGCGCTTCTTCTTCGGGTTCAATGATATCAAGCGTCAGTCCGGTCTCATGCCGGATGCTGCGCAAGAAACCCGGACCATTCTTGGCACGCCTGCACGCCTCTGTCGCTACAAGCCGCATATGCCGCACGTCATGTTTCGCCAGCTTCTTCTGGCAAATCTTCAGCGCCTGCATGGTTCGGTTCATCGACGCGCGGCTCAATTTGCCCGTCCGCTCAAGGCCAAGCCCCAGCTGAACTGACTTTGAGAAACTATCAATGACGTGAAACTGATTGCCCTTGGGTTGGGCAATCAGCATGCGGCACGAGTTTGTGCCGAGGTCCAGCGCAGCATAAAGCTCTGCTGGATCCTTATCTCCGGGCGACGTCGGCTCAACCGCTTTCGGGAACCGGCTCGCGCCCCGGGGACGCTTGGGCGCCATTTTCGCCCTCCGATCTCTGGTTGCCCCCACCCTAAGCGCGGGTGCGGGGCTCGCGCAAGCCTCAGGATCTTCCTGAGAAGATTTCATGTCCCGCCCACTGTCGCTCTTGGAAATGGACAAATAATGTACGCGCGTCGCGAGTGTGATGAAAGATGTCGAAATTCGGCGTCGGTTTTGCGGTTTCGGCGCGTAGGACGAATTTGAGAGCAAGAGGTTTAGCTATGCCTGACGTAACAATCGTTTATTGGCGCGATATCCCCGCACAGGTCATCGTCGGCAAAGGTCGTCGCGGATCCAAAGCCCCGTTGCCCGAACGGTTTGAACAAGCCATCGACCGCGCGGCGATGAAAATCGGCGCAAAGGACAGCGATGCCTATCTCTCGGAATGGCGCAAAGCACCCGCTTATCCGGTCGACGGCGAACCTGACGCAATCGCCGCCGCCGAAGCGGCCAAAATCGACAACGACTACGACGCCGCCCGCATCAAAACCCTGATTGACAACGACGGATGGGCATAACGCCCCGCGATATAAGGACAGCGCTTATGGCACTGCTTCAGTTCAAGAAGAAGACCCCGGTCGACGCGCCCGTCGACCCCAAGGTTGAAGGCTTTCTTCAGGATTATTCCATCGAAGTCATGCCGCGCACGGCCGAGAAGGTCGAAGATTTTCGCGCGCTTCTACCCGAAGGCACGCGCGTCTATATCGCCCATATTGAAGGTACGCCCATCGACGACATGGTGGCCACGGCCAAACGTCTGGCGAATGACGGCTATCAGGTCATGCCGCATTTCCCGGCCCGCATCATCAAGGACGAAACCGTCCTTGGCGACTGGATCGCGCGCTATCAGGGCGAAGCAGGCGTGGAACAAGCGCTCATGCTGGCCGGTGGCGTTGCCGAGCCGCACGGGAAATTCGACAGCTCCATGCAACTTTTGGAAACCGGGCTTTTCGACAAGGCCGGGTTTAAACGGCTCCACGTGGCCGGTCACCCCGAAGGCAACCGCGACATCGACCCCGATGGCAGCTTCACCAATGGCGAACAGGCGCTGCGCTGGAAAAACGATTTCAACGCCCGCACCGACGCGGACATGGCGATTGTCACGCAATTTGCCTTTGAGGCCGGGCCGATCATTGAATGGGCGAATGCGGTGCAGGCTTCAGGCATCGACCTGCCGATCCACATCGGGATTGCCGGGCCCGCGAAGCTGCAAACGCTGATCAAATTTGCCATCGCCTGCGGTGTTGGTCCGTCGCTCAAAGTCTTGCAGAAACGCGCGATGGACGTGACCAAGCTGGTCCTGCCTTACGAGCCTGACGATATCGTCAGCGCGCTGGCCGCTCACAAGGCCGCCAACCCCGACTTTGCCATCCGCCACGTGCATTTCTTCCCCCTCGGGGGCATCAAAACCAACGCAAACTGGGCCATTTCGCGCGGCGGGGCCTCGACCCAACCTGCTGCTGCAACCGCCTGATCTTACATAAGAAAGCCAGTCAATGACCCGCACCGTACTTGAGTCTGCGTCCAAAACCGTCGTCATCGGATTTGACGAACCCTTCTGCGTGATCGGCGAACGCATCAACCCGACAGGGCGCAAGAAATTGGCCGCCGAGCTGGAAGCGGGCGATTTCTCGACCGTTGAAAAAGACGCTATCGAACAGGTCGCCTGCGGCGCGCAGGTGCTCGATATCAACGCAGGCGTTGTTTACAACTCGAATCCCAACCCGAACGAGACCGAACCGCCCTTGATGACAAGCGTCGTTAACCTTGTTCAGGGCCTCGTCGATATCCCGCTTTGCATCGACAGCTCGGTGCCGGGCGCGCTGGAAGCGGGCCTTGAAGCCGCCAACGGCCGTCCGCTGTTGAACTCGGTTACGGGTGAAGAAGACCGGCTCGAACTCGTTCTGCCGCTGGTCAAGAAATACAACGTCCCCGTCGTGGCGATTTCCAACGACGATACCGGCATTTCCGAAGACCCCGACGTCCGCTTTGCAGTCGCCAAAAAGATCGTCGAGCGCGCGGCCGATTTCGGCATCCCGGCCCACGACATCGTGGTCGACCCGCTTGTTATGCCGGTGGGCGCGATGGGAACGGCGGGCTTGCAGGTGTTTGCGCTGGTGCGTCGTTTGCGCGAAGAGCTTGGCGTCAACACGACCTGCGGCGCTTCGAACATTTCGTTCGGCCTGCCAAACCGTCACGGGATCAACAACGCGTTTCTTGCCATGGCGAGCGCGGCCGGAATGACGTCGGCCATCATGAACCCGGTTGCGATGCCAAACACGCTGAAATCCATCTCGGATCGTCTCGACACGCTGAAATCCCTTGGCGTGACCGCCCCCGATGACATCGACATCCGCGCGCTTGGGCCGCTTCTTGGCATGGCCCCGGCTGAGGATATCGTCCGCGAACGCCTCGCGCGCCTAGCCGATATGGGTGTCGAAGTGCCAGAGGGCATCGAGATCGCGAAGATCGCCCCGCTTCTGGGTCTCTCGCCAAAAGTCGGCGTCGCCTCGGACGAAACTCTCTCGATCCGCGCGGCCGACTTCCTGCTCGACCACGACCCGTCGGGCGGCAACTGGATCAAGATGAACAAGGCACCCGCCGGCGCAAGCGGTGGCGGACGTGGAGGCCGTCGTCGTCGCCGCGGCTAGCGCGGCCCCCCTGTAATTCACTTTCCCTTGACGACACGGCCCCACGCGCATCGGCGCACGGGGCCGTGTTTGTCTGTGACGAATGATGATTGTGAAGCGCGCGCAATTGGTGCTAGCGTCGACGCTATCCAGTGTGCACCCCGGATTATAGCGGTGTTTTTGACACCGGGAGATGGTCGCAAAGGATTGGGATGACAGATCAAAACCAGCTTCCGCCGCTGCGCGTCGGTCTGGCGCGATTTGGCGCGAAGCTTGCGATCATTTTGGTGGCGGTCATCGCGATGCACCAAATTCTCGACTGGGCCATGGACCGCGCCGAACATGCCGGCAACGACGGGCTGATGCTGGGCATCCTGACCGCGCTTTTGCTGGCCTACGCGCTTTTGATCGCCATCCCTTTCATGCCTGGGATCGAGATCGGGATTTCGCTTTTGTTTCTCAAAGGGGCCGAGATCGCGCCCTTCGTCTATGTTGCAACCGTTCTGGGTCTTGCATTGGCGTTCCTCGCCGGGCGCTACACGCCTTACTCGTGGCTCCATGGGTTGCTGGCGGACCTGAGGTTAAAACGCGCCTGCGATCTGGTCGAACGCCTTGCACCGCTGAGCCGCGAAGATCGCTTGGGATTGCTGGCGCAAAGACTGCCCAAATGGCTCCATCCGCTCGTTGGTGGTGGGCGCTATCTGTTGATCGCGCTTCTGTTCAACATGCCCGGGAACACGGTGATCGGGGGCGGCGGCGGCATCGCCTTTGTGGCCGGGTTCAGCCGGTTGTTTCGCCCTAGCATCGCGCTGATCGTTATTGCACTGGCGGTGCTGCCTGTCCCCCTCACCGTGTGGGTGGCCGGGGCAGATGCCCTGCCCGCGCAATCGCCCTGAACGCGCTATTCGGTCGACGGCAAAAGCATCATCGACAAACGCGACAACGCCAGCAAAAAGACAAGATAAACCAGACCCGCCGGGATCGCGATGAACGCGGCCAAATCCGCATCAGGATAGCCAAGCAGCCCACCTGTGACGGCGAACAGCATCAAAATGACTAATACGGGGACGGGGAGGATAGCGGCAAAACGCCATTTTCCGGTGAATGACAGGAGCGCTGCGCCTTGGAGTACAACATACAACAGGGCCACAGACGCCATTTCCAATGGTTCCATGGGGGAATACCTTTCCCAAAACTCGTTACAGAGCCCAATGTAACCGACAAATGCGGCAAGAGTTGGGCCACCGATGACGCTTCAGGCATATATTTTGGCGCAGCCGGTCTTTCGCCCCGCCAAAACCGCGCTATGCTCGCCCCAAGCAATGGCGGAAAAACGTATGACTGACAAAGCCTTGGTGATTTTCACCCCGTCCGGAAAACGCGGGCATTTCGAGCATGGAACACCGGTTCTGACGGCAGCCCG
>CALLWO010000249.1 GCA_938016355.1 uncultured Boseongicola sp.
GCGTTATCCCGGTTTGTCTCCGGCAAGTCCTCGATCATGCCCGGAACAAGCTCCATAACCCGCTCGGCCAAAGCGCGATCATCCGTTACCAGCCAGACTGGCGAATTATACCCATGTTCGGCCTGACCGACGAGGTCACAGGCCACGACTTCCGCGTCCGCCGTGCTATCAGCAAGGATCAGACTGTCAGTTGGTCCCGCGATCATATCGATGCCCACGCGACCAAAAAGAATGCGCTTAGCTTCGGCGACAAACTGGTTGCCCGGTCCAACCAAAACATTCGCTTCCGGAAGATCAAACAGCCCCATGGTCATGGCCGCCACGCCCTGAACACCGCCCATTGCAAGAATGGTATCTGCACCGCAAATGTCTGCAGCGTAAACAATCGCGGGGTTCACACCGACCTCTGGCCGCGGTGGTGAACAAGCAACGATGCTCTTACAACCGGCCACCTTTGCCGTTGTCACCGTCATAATGGCAGACGCGATATGGCTATAGCGACCACCCGGAATATAGCATCCAGCAGCGTTCACCGGCATTGCTTTTTGACCCGCGATCAAGCCGGGCACGACTTCGACCTCAAAATCCACCAACGAAGCTTTTTGTGCCTCAGCGAATTTCTTCACGTTGGCATGAGCAAATTGGATGTCTTGCTTCAGCTTCTCAGGAACCAGCGCAGAGGCCTTCGCAACATCATCCGCACTCAGCTTCAACGGCCCATCATAGCGATCAAACTTCGCCGCATATTCCAATGCAGCTTCATCGCCACGGGCTTCGATATCGTCAAGGATACCTTGCACCGTTGCAGTAACATCAGACGCATCTGTGCGCGACGTCAGAGGGGCTTTCTTAAGATAGTCACGAGCCATTAACGTTTATCCTCCTGATAGAACTCTTGGCAGCCACAGCACCAGCTGTGGGAATACAAACAACAGGGTCAATCCAAGAAGCTGAACCAGCATGAACTGCATCATGCCAAGGTAAATATCCTTAAGATCCCAATTCGGCACGACGCCTTTTAGGAAGTACGCCGACAAAGCCACGGGCGGACTGAGCCAGGCCGTCTGCAAATTCACCGCCACAAGTATGCCGAACCATATCAGCACCTCAGTGCCGTTGTTAAAGGCGCTGTTGATCTCATGCAGGTTGAGCGAAATCACAGTCGGCAAAAGGATCGGCACAACGATCAAAACGATCGGCACCCATTCCAAAGGCCAGCCAAGCAAGAAGACCAGCGCCATAACCAAGAGCAGCACCATGTATGGCGACATCTCAAGTCCAAGCAGAACTTCGGTCAACATCTTCGGTGTTCCAAGCGCACTGAACTGCGCACCAAAGAAATTCGACGCCGCGACAAGGAACATGATCAAAACGGTGATCTCCAGCGCTTTGATCAGACTGTCAAAGAAGCCCGGGAAGGTGAACTTCCGGTAACCGATGGACAACAAGATCGCACCGAAGGCACCCATTGCAGCCGCTTCGGCTGGCGTCGCAAAGCCCAAGAGGATCGACCCCAAAGCAAACGAGATAAGGATTGTCGGCGGCATCAGCCCCGCGAAAAACTCGACCCAGAGGTCCGAGAACTGGAACCGCTCAGCCGCATCTGCCCTAAAGATCGGAAGGCTCAACAGAGCCAAAACAGCAATGAGGATCAGCCAAATCGTCGGTGTGATCATCCCGTTGATGTCGGTCGCTGCCGAGAACCCGGTAAAGGCCAAATAAGCATGCATCGCCACCGCCAGCGGCATGACAACCCGCAGAACGCTCAAAGATTTGAACGCGGCATAGCCGATGCCCATTGTGATCATCACTGCGATGAGACCGCCAAAAGGGATCACCCCGCCGAATGTGCCACCAAGACCAAGACCAAACACCCGGCAGATCGTGAGCATCCCAAGCGAGATCAAAGCAACTTCGGCGCCATAGTAATCCGACGTTTCTGGCTGATCTTCCTCAGGCAGGATCGGACCAAGGCTAGGATTTAGCCAACAACGTCCCAGTGTATAGACAAGATAAAGCGTCGCCAGCATTGCACCCGGGATAAAGGCGGCGCGGAACAAATCCAGCACCGAAACTTCCAAAACGGGACCAAGCACGATCAACATGATCGACGGCGGGATCAGGATCCCGAGTGTACCGCCCGCCGTGATCGCGCCCGCCGAAAGCTGAACGTTATATCCCGCACGGCTCATCGTTGCACCGGCCATAATGCCGAGCAGAGTCACCGACGCTCCGACGATACCAGTCGCCGCCGCGAAAATGGTCGAAACGATCAGAACCGCGATGTAAAGCGCACCTCGAACCCGCGACATGATCATCTGAATCGATGCAAACAATCGCTCCATCAATCCTGCGGATTCCATGACAATCCCCATCAGCACGAACAATGGCACCGCCATCAACTGATCGTTCAACATGGTCGAGTTCGTGTTCAGCGTCATCAAAAGGGTGGTCAATTTAAAGTTTGCCCCCCAAATGCCGAATACAAATGCAAGGAAGATCAGCGTGAACGAAATCGGGAAACCGATGAAGATCACGAACAACATCGCACCCAACATAATCAAACCAATCATCGGCTTGGAAATGCTTGGGCGGGCTTTCATGATCTCAGTAAACCATTCGCCACCCGGCACCCAGTCAGGCGCAAAGATAGCCAACACGAGCCAAAGCAGCCCGATCAAATAAACCGGCAGGAACCTGACAAACAGCCGCTCTCGGTCTTTGCCCATCTTATGAAAGGCGCGGAAAATTTCGGGAATACCTTGCAACAACAGCAATACGCCGCCAATCGGCATCGCTGTGCGGGCGGGCCAAAGAAGAGGCCCCCACGCACTGTCAATCTGCATGGTTTCGCCCGTTGAATAGGCGAGCCACCAAAACTGCGCAGAAACAACTGTGAAAAAGATCATCGATGGGATGAAGAAGAGCAGGTAAAGTGTCGCGTCCACAGTCGCCTGCGTCTTGTCCGACCATAGTCGGTAAATGAAATCAGCGCGAATATGGACCCCGCGCATCAGACCGTAACCTGCCGCTGCCATAAACAAGATGCCCGCGATCATCCGGCTCGTGTCATAGACCCAAAGCGTCGGCCCCAATCCCAGCGTCTCAGCAAGACCGCCCATGCCAGCGTCGATCAGAATGGCGTCAAGGTTTCGCGAGATAACCTCGTAAACCACCACTGCGATTAGCGGCACCATCATAAGCGCGATGATCTGGCCTGCACGATAGTTGAGAACGTCAATCGCCGCCGTGATGGGGCGTTGCCACGATGTCATGTCTTCCGGCGTCTCGCCGGGCGCTTCGGCCCGTCGTTCCGCGATGAGCTCGTCTGCAATTTCGAGATCTTCGGGGTTCGGCTCATCTGCGGCCATGACATTCTCCCTTGGTGTAAACGCCCTTTCTGCGGGGCTTCTTTTTTGAAAAAGGCCAACGCCCTTATCGAAAAAGAAGCGCAGGGCCCAAAGAGGGCCCTGCTCTATTGTCGCTCTTACTTCAGCGTATCAGCGTGTGCTTTGCCCAAACCAGCGTTTGAAGCTTGTGCACCTGCCCAGAATGGAACTGCAATGTCAGCGAAGTCTTTCTGAGACTGCCAAACTTCTGCGAAGAACTCGTTCTCGTCAGCGGCAGCCTGCAGCGCTCTTTTCGCAGCAGCCATGTACTCGGTGAAGTAGTCAGCAGGCGTGTCTTCCAAGATAACGCCGTGGTTGTCCGTCAGGTCCTTAAGTGCCTTGCCGTTTTCGAAGATACGGTAAGACATCGACTTTGACAAAGATGCGTTTGCTGCAACTTCCAGAGCCTTTTTCTCAAGATCGGTCAGGCTGTCATAGAAATCGCCGTTCACGTACATGTCGGCGTTCACAACAACCTGGTGCAGACCCTGCAAGTAGTAGTGCTTCAGCACTTTCTGGAAACCAAACACAGAGTCAGGCTTCGGGCAGCACCATTCCGCTGCGTCGATTGTGCCTTTTTCAAGCGCTGGAAGAATATCACCACCGCCCATTGCAACAGCAGGAACACCAATGTCTGCGTAAGCAGCACCAACCATGCCGGGAGGCGCGCGGAAGCGCATTTTGCGGAAGTCATCCATAGACGTGATTGGCTCAGGGAACCAACCAAGGGCCTCTGGACCAACTGGCTGAAGCATGAAGCCTTTTACGTTGACGCCCATTTCGTCCCAAAGACGGTCATACAGCTCTTTGCCGCCGCCGTACTGGAACCATGACAGGAACGCGATGTTATCAAGACCAACACCGGCACCCGCAACAGGTGCACCAAACAGGTTAGCAGCAGAGTGCTTACCACCCCAATAGTGCGTCCATGCGAAACCACCTTCGACAAGACCGGCGTCAACCGCATCCATGATGTCGCGTGGGCCAACAACGGCACCCGCTGGCAAAACTTCGATTGTCAGCGAACCACCCGTGAGGGCAGCCACATCGTTACCGAATTCATTCAGCATGAAGACTTCGTCTGCCGTCGACGGCAAAACAGATTGGATGCGAAGCACTTTCTCGGCCATCGCAGTTCCAGCCATAAGCGACAGTGCAGCTACACCCGCGGCCAGAGTTTTAACGTTGAACATGGTAAACCTCCCTTATGTTCATTGCCTTCTGATTTGTTATTTTCGCTGGCGGTCGAAGGCACTGCCGCCAGCGTGTTGGGATTAGATTTGCGCTCTTACCTCTGCAAAAAAATCAGTGTCCTTTGCCCATTTCCCAACCCTCGACCAGACCCAGCATAGGGCCAACGCCAAGATTCACATCGAAGAATCCGCGCACCAGCATTTCACCAGCCACATAGATCAGAACGATCAGTCCCAACCATGATATCCACGGATATTTCGTCAATAAATTCATGATGATGGTTGCCGCAAACGCCATCAGCAAAATCGCAAGGCCCAAGCCGAAAATCAGCATGGTCCTGTCACCGTCCGCGATCGCAGCAACCGCCAGAACATTGTCCAGCGACATCGAAACATCAGCAATTGTTATGGAGATCAAAGCGGACGCCATCGTCCGACGCGGCGCACCAGTATAACCGGCCTCCAGGTCTTCGGCTGTCATCATCGCCTCTTCAGCTTTCCGGTCGGTTTGCTCGCGTATCTCGACAAACAACCTCCAGCAAACCCAGCACAGCAACAACGCCCCGATAAACAACAGCCCCGGGATGCCAAGCAATGTCGTGGCGACAATCGCAAAAACGATCCGCAGAACGGCCGCGATGATCATACCGTACAAAATCGCCTTCTTACGCAACTCCGGGCTTAAACCGGCAGCCGCCATTCCGATGACAAGCGCATTGTCCCCAGACAGGATTAGATCAGCGATGATAATTTTTCCAAAGTCGGCGACGGTATCAATCATGCGCGAGCGTCCTCAAGTATCATGTCTGACGCTTTTTCCCCGATCATGATCGCGGGGGCGTTTGTGTTTCCGGAAACGATCTGCGGCATGATCGAACAATCAGCGACCCGCAAACCTTTGATGCCATGAACCCGCAGCCTCTCGTCCACAACGGAACGTGGATCACTGCCCATTTTGCAGGTGCCAGTGGGATGATAGATCGTGACGCTTGTACGGCGCGCCCAATCGAGGATCGCATCGTCATCATCGACTTTCACACCCGGCCCGGGGGCATGCTCTTCTGTGATATGCGACTTCAACGGCTCATGTTCCGCGATTTTCCGCGCCACCTTGATGCCATTCACAATCGTGCGGCAATCCGTGTCTGTCGCCAGATAATTTGGATGGATTTTCGGATGATCATCCATGTTCGACGATGTGAGCTCCAGATGCCCTGCACTCTCGGGGCGCAACTGAAGAACCGATGCCGTGAATGCCGAAAATTTGTGTGGTCCGTCAGCAGGGTTATCCGCACTCCACGGCTGAATATGGAACTGAATGTCCGGTGTTTCCATATGCGCTTCGGTCTTCAGGAAACCGGTGCCAAGCGAAGCTGCCATCGTCATCGGGCCTGTTTGGCTTACTGCATATTGCAGCGCAATCCCCGCCTGCTTCATCAGATTTGAGGTTTCGATATTGATCGTCGAAAGGTCCGTCTTATATATCGGTCGCGCCTGCAAATGGTCTTGTAGGTTCTTGCCAACACCGGAAAGCTCACGCTTTACGTTGATCCCGTGCTTTTGCAGCTCGTCGCCTGCCCCCACGCCAGACAACATCAAAATCTGCGGGCTACCGATGGCACCGGCGGACAAGATCACTTCCTGACGCGCCCGTATCTCGGTCATCTTTCCATTCACACGCGCACGAACTCCAATCGCGCGACCATCCTCGATCAGAACCTTCTCGGTCTGCGCGTTGGTGATGATTTCCAAATTTGCGCGCCCGCGCGCGGGCTTGAGATAAGCAACCGCAGAAGAGCATCGCCGCCCGCCAACCATCGTCAATTGGAAGTAACCGACGCCTTCCTGATCTTCACCATTGTAGTCGTCCGTATGCGGATACCCAGCCGCAACCGCAGCATCGACCCATTTGTCCACAACCTCGCGCGTCAACCGCGAAGTCTGAACGGAAAGCGGGCCATCATGGCCGCGCACATCGGTGCCATTCGGCCCCTTCCAGTTCTCGGCGCGCTTGAAATACGGAAGAACATCGTCCCAGGTCCATCCCGCATTCCCAAGCTGCGCCCAGTGATTGTAATCCTGCGGTTGCCCGCGCACATAAAGCAGCCCGTTGATCGAGCTTGACCCGCCAAGAACGCGACCACGCGGCCAGGAAATGGACCGTCCCGCAATGCCGGGATCGGCCTCGGTCTTGTACTGCCAATCGGACTTAGGATTCCCCATGGTTTTGAAATAACCGACGGGCACATGGATCCAAGGATTGCTATCTTTGGGGCCGGCCTCAAGCAGAGCAACACGATACTTACCGTCCGCCGAAAGACGGTTCGCCAGTGGGCAACCAGCTGAGCCAGCGCCGACAATTACGAAGTCGAACTCCACTTACCCTCCCATTTAGTCAAAAAATGAGACTTTTCGTCTCGTTTTTGTGTATATTGACGATACTCTGATTCGGCCTAATTACAAGCGGTTGTTTTTCGGGGTGCTGGATAAACCGGGGGAAACATGGCAAGCGGCGAAAGAATACCGACCAATCTCAGGACATTATTGATGATGGAAGCCCTCGGAAAATCAGGGCAAGCCATGACCGCAACCGAACTGGGAACGGCGGTGGGCCTTGCCAAGCAAACGGCCCACAGACTTTGCGCCACTTTGGAAGACGAAGGCTTCCTGATCCGGCAAGGCGGGACCAAACGGTTTCTCCCCGCCCGACGCACGCGCTCAATTGCAAACGGTCTTCTATTTGCGTCCCGTGCGCATATCGCCCGACATCAGGTCCTACAGGACGTCGCGCGCCAAGTCGGCGAAACCGTAAATTTCGTCGTCCCCGAAGAAACCGGAATGAGCTATGTTGATCGTGTCGAAACCGACTGGCCGTTCCGCGTCCAGTTTCCGGTTGGTTCAAATGTTCCGTTTCATTGCACAGCCAGCGGCAAGACTTTTATTGCCAGCCTGACACCCAAAGCTCGTCTGGCGTTTGTGAATGGCCTCAGCCTCAGCCGTCAGACCGAGCATACCCATGTTAATCCCGAAAGCTTGCTGGAAGACCTCGCACGCGTGGCAAAACGTGGCTACGCTTTGGACGACGAAGAATTCATTGATGGCATGGTCGCAATCGCCGTGCCGGTAAAGGACCCAAGCGGTCGCTTTGCAGCCGCGTTGGCCTATCACGGACCCCGCACACGGATGTCGATAGAAAAAGCCGTAGAGAGAAAAGACATTCTCATCAATGGCGCCGCGCGCCTGACAGAAGCGTTGTTCGCAGACTGATGGCCGCGCTAACGGTTCGTCGTTAATGCTCTAATGCGCGCGCCTGAGAAAACGACAACAATTTCTTGCTCCGCTCATCCCACAAATGCAAACGGGCGCAGGCAAGGCTTTCGCGAATGGTCATCCGGTTCGCCTTTGCCAAATCCACGTGATCACGCAATACCTCCGGCAACCGATAAAACGGGATGCGGCTATAAAGATGGTGCACGTGATGAATGCCGATATTTGCGCTGATCCAATTCAAAACACCCGGCAACACATAGTGTGAGCTTCCGTGCAGTGCGGCGTCATGCAACTGCCAGTCATCATCCTGATCCCAGCGCGTCGTTTCAAACTGATGCTGAACATAAAAGAGCCACATGCCCGCTGTCGCGGCTAACAATGTCGATGGCAAAAAGATCAGAACAATCGGCGCAATGCCCCCAAAATAAAGGATAATTCCAAGCGCAACCAAGATCGCCGCGTTCGTACCCATGGCGCTAATCCAGTATTTCGCGCTTCCCATAAGCCCAAGGGGCAGACGGTTCTGAAGCAGGAAAAGATAACCCGGCCCAAGCCCAAAAAGCACAATCGGATGGCGATAAAGCCGATAGAGAATTTTGCTGAAAAGCGAACGTTCGCGATATTCCGTCACCGTAAGCGTATTGATGTCGCCAATTCCGCGCCGTCCCAAATTGCCCGAACTGCTGTGATGGATCGAATGCGAGCGACGCCAGACGTCATACGGCGTCAGCGTCAGAACGCCCAATCCTCGCCCCAACCAATCGCTGAGCGTCCGATTGTTAAAAAATGCACCATGCCCGCAGTCGTGCTGGATCGCAAACAAGCGCAGCAAAAAGCCAGCGTTCACAATCGATATGAAGAAGGCCAGCCAATAGCTTATCGACAGCGACCACCACGCCAGAGCCCAAAGCGCAACGAATGGTCCGACCGTCACCAATAGTTCAAACGTACTTCGCGCAGCACTCGGTTCGCGATACGCAGCAAGAGTTTTGACCCACTCGCGTGCGGCGGGCGTGCCGGCATCAAACCGGGAAGCATCTGGGAAATCGGACATGCGCCTGCTTTTTATAATTTGTGGGGACGTTGATAACCGATTGTTCGCTTGGAGCAATAAAATTCACAGAGTTACATGCAATTTGCTGTATATTGTGCTTTGCAAAGCCAAACAGGCTTTGTTGATGCACCCGCCCACGGCCAAAATTGTCGGAAAAAGCGGCGTTACACGACGATAAGTTCGGCAATCTTCAATCGTTGAATCTTGCCGGACGGCCCTTTTGGCAATTCCGGTAGGAAATGGACAGCATCGGGCGATTTGAACTTTCCCAGCCGTTCCGCGCAAATATTGATCAAATCCGATGCGTCCAGGGTCGACCCTTCGCGAACGCGCACAGCCGCTTCGACAGTTTCACCATAACGCCCGCTTGGCCGCGCAAACGCGGCCGCTTCAACGACGTCAGGATGCGAATACAAAACCTCGTCCACCTCGCGGGGCGCAATGTTTTCGCCCCCCTTGATAATGAGCTCCTTCAGCCGCCCCGTCACAAAGACGTAACCGTCCTCATCCATCTTCGCCAGATCGCCGGTCCTCAACCACCCGTTTCGAAACGTGGCTTCTGTCGCCTCCGGGTTCTTCAAATACTCAAGCAAGACGTTGGGACCGCGCACGACGATCTCGCCCTCCTGCCCCGGTGCGACGCGCTGGCCAGCCTGATCTTGTATCTCAACTTCACACCCAAACGCCCGCCCCGGAGACCCGATTTTTCGGACCTCTGGAGGGAGCGGGTTTGACAATATCTGGGCCGCCGTTTCAGTCAGCCCCATCGTCTCGATAATCGGAACCGAAAAACGCGCCTCAAACGCAGATTGAGTCTCAACCGCCAGCGCCGAAGAGGCCGAACGCCCAAATCGAATGCGCGGTTCATCGGTGTTTCCTGGTTCCGCGTCCCCATGGAGCAAATGCGAAATAATCGTCGGCACAGCCGAAAACCAAGTCGCGCCGCTCGCCTCTGCCTGCGCCCAAAATCGCGATGCCGAAAACTTGGCAACCATCGCCAGCGACCCACCCGAAACCAAACTGCCAATCACCGTCACGCAAAGCCCATTGATGTGATACATCGGAAGAACGCACAGCCCCCTGTCCGCCTCACTCAGCCCATGCGCAATTGCCGTCGTCCACCCCCCGGCAAGAAGGCTGGCGTGGGTATGGACCACACCTTTCGGACGACCAGTTGTGCCCGATGTGTACATCAAAAGCGCATGATCCTCTGGGCAAACCTCGTGCAATGCCGCTCCACCCGTCAGGTCCAGACCGACAGCCACAATCCCGCAAGAATTGGCGGCTTCGAAGATCGCGTGCGCCTCCGCATGGACATATGCGTGCTTGGCTTCCGAATGCTCTAAAGCATACGAAATCGCGTCACGTCCGGCCGCCAGATTGATCATCGTCGCGCGAAAGCCACCATAAAGCGCGCCATAGAACGCGATGACGCTTTCAGGACTGTTGGGCGCTATTATCGCGACGCTTTCACCCTTTCCGACACCAGCCCCGGTCAAGCCACGGGCAAAGCATAATGCATCGTTGCGCAACTCTTGCCATGACAACTCATAGTCGAGCTCAGGAAAGACAATCGCGATTCCACCGGCATCGGCGCGCGCGTCCAGCCAATCGCGAACAGTGCCTTTGGGCGGCGCGTCAGCGACAAGCTTCATTCGCCAGCCTCTCGCCAGTAGTCGGAAAAGATATCGCTCAACGAAGGTTCGTTAGCCGGAATCTCGCGAACAATTTTCGTTGATTGCAGAAAATGGCGCCAATGAAGATTGTCATCAATCGCATTACCGCCCCACGCCCCGCAGCCCATGCTCAACGAAAACGGCATTCCATTGGTGAAGGCACCGCCGGTGGCAAAAGTATGCGCTTGGTTCACGATGACCCGGCTCGTCGGAATGGACGTCGCCAAATGTCTAACGCGCCCTTCATCCATTGAATGTATGCCTACGGAATGCCCGGCACCCTGATGCAGTTGAAGCGCACGCGCCGTCTCAACCGCCGCGTCAAAATCCGGCGCGCGATAAAGCGCTAGAACCCGGCTCAACTTCTCTCCACTCAACGGATGCTCGGGCCCGATGCCGGTTGTAGGCACGGCGATATATTCCGTGCTTGCCGGCACCTGCCCGTCAAGGCCCAGCGCTTCGATCATCTCAGGCGCGTCTTGCGCAATCACGGCGCGGTTCAGATGCCCGTCCGGCCAAAGCCGCGCCACGATGCCGGCCTCGTCCTCCACCACAGCACCGCCGGTTTTCGCCATCTCGCCAACAAAGGCTTCGTAAATTGCGTCGACCACAACGACCGCATTCTCTGACGAACACGACGTCGCATTGTCGAACGTTTTGGACGCGCGAATTTTTTCCGCAGCAGCCGTCAAATCCGCCGTCTCATCGACGATAACGGTGACATTCCCGGCCCCAACTGCGACGGCGGGCGTTCCACAGGTCTGCGCGCGATGCACGTTGTTCTGGCTGCCCGTGGCGATAACCTTGTCGCAGGTTTCCATCAGACGCTGGGTCTTTTCCTTGGAACCGGGCGCCGGGATCATCTGTACCAAATCAGGATCTTCACCGATCTTTTCGAACTCGGCGTGAATGAACGCCAAAAGCTGCTCGCACGACGCAACACCCTTTGGCGATGGCGCCACGACAATCGAATTGCCGCATTTCAACGCATTGATAATGTTGTTCGCAGGCGTGGCGGCTGGATTTGTTGACGGCACAATTGCACCGACAACTCCCATCGGGCGTGCAATCTCGGTAATCCCACTTTCGGCATCATCCCTGATCACACCATACGTGGGCACGTTCTGAATATCCCGCAGCAAACCAAGCGTTTTGCGATGATTTTTGGTAATCTTGTCGGGCACATTTCCAAGACCAGTGGTCGACACGGCCAGTTCCGCAAGTGCTCGATTGCGCGTCGGCTCCATGATCGCCCAGCCGACAGCCTGCGCTGCACGATCGTAACGTGCCTGGCTTCCGTCCGTTTCATAGCGACGCTGTGCGGCTCTTGAACGGGCAACAACCAGGTCCAGCTCTGCGATGGGGTCAGGGATATTCATCTGTATTTCTCTGTTGAGTGAAGACGCGCCCGGGTCCGGGCGCGCCCTGCTTGGTTATCAAAGACCGGCAAGAAGCGCCTTCAACGTCTCTTCACGCGCCGCCCACATGGCAAGCACTTCGTCGCGCGTCATGATGTGCATTGGCGACCCGCCTGCTTTCATCTTTCCTGCGACGCGACCATTCTCAAACATCGTCGGCACGATGGCCGCAAGCTTGTCGATGATTGGCTGAGGCGTGCCTTTTGGCACCATGACACCACGGAAATTGACCGACGCATTGTCGATGTCAAAGCCCTGCTCTGCCAATGTTGGAACGTCAGGCATGAAGTCGTTGCGTTCCAGATCAAACACACCAAGGATTTTGACATTGCCCGCTTCGCGCGCGCGGAACGCGTCCGAAAGGTTGTTTACGCCGCCCAGAACTTCTCCGGCGATCACGGCTTTCATGGCACCGGCCCCGCCTTTGTTGTTCGGGATATAGGCCAGCTTCACACCCGCTGCCTTTTCAAGCTGAAGCGCAGCAATATGGTGGCCCACAAAAAGGCCCGCGCCCGAGAACGTCAAACCACCGGGGTTGGCTTTCGCGTAATCCACAACGTCCGACATTGAATTGAATGGACTGTCTGCGGCCACAACAAACACGGCCGGATCGGCACCCCAGTTTGCAATTGGTTCAAAGCTGTCGGCGGAATACTCGACACCGCCTTCGATCGACTGCGCAATGAAGTGCGGGATGTTATAAGCGCCAAGCGTATAACCATCGGCCTCAGCTTGCGTGGCAAACCAGTTCCAGCCTACACGACCACCCGCACCGGGCTTGTTAATGATCGCAACCGGCATCCCTAGCGCGTCTTCATTCCCGGCCGTCATCGTCACGATGCGCGCCTGAAAATCCGTAGCACCACCGGCACCATAGCTGACCATCATCATGATCGGACGCTCTGGGAAATTGTCGTGACCGTCGGCATATGCGCCGCCTGCCACAGTCATCAGCGCCATCGAGGCTGCTGCAATTAGGTTCTTCATTGGTAGTTCCTCCCTAGTGTTGGTTCTGCCGCCTTTGCGGTTCAGAAAAATATCTCTCGCGGTGTGAATACGTTCAAAAGCATCGCGAAGAGGCCGTACATAACCGCCAGAAACCCAGCGGTGATGATCGCGCGCTTGATCCATGTTTTCGCCTCGTTGTGAGGCGCCGGATCATAAAGCGACAAAAGAATGAAAAAAGTGATCGTCGAGGCCGTGTAGAAACCCAAACCCTTGGCCGCCCAAAACACGAAAACAAGCGCCGTGATGAGGCCGGGCAATATGTTCATCATTGCCGTGCGGCTCAGACCGTTGCCGACTTTCGTTCGCCCCAAAAGCGCCTTGCCGAACGTCCAAAGCGCAAGCACGACAAAGACTGTCGAAATCAGGCGCGGGAACAAAAATGCGGCTGCGGGTTCCTGCGTGTAACTCAAATACGCAACCGTGATGCCCACCGCCGCGACAAGCCCGCTGGCCACGATATGCTGACTGCGAGGAAGATCGCTCATGATAGCGCCTCCTCTTTCTCAACAGCGTCGTCTTTCGTGGTGTACCGCCGGCTCCGCAGCTCCATCCAAACCGAATAGCCAACCGAAGCCACGACCACAAAAATCAGCGTCAGGTTCAGTGGGCCAGAGAAGAAATACTGACCTACGCTCGACGTCGCATTTGCGATCATACTGCCTTGGATGAAATTCGCTTCGGCAATGGGCCCAAGGATCAACCCAAGAACTAGTGGCGCGGCAGAAAATCCAAAGCGCTCCAGGAAATACATGCCCGTTCCAAGGGTCATCATGACATAAACATCGCCCATGGAATTCTGCACGGAATAGCTTCCAAACACGGCCAATCCCAAAACGACCGCCGCCATGACGGCATTCGGAACCTGCGCGACCTTGGCCGCCAGACCCGCCACGTAAAGCCCGAAAATACACATCAAAATCTGCCCGATCAGCATCGAGTTGATGAACGTCCACGCAACTTCCGGATGGTTGTCGAACAAGTCGCTGCCCGGGAATATCCCGTGGATCAGCAAGCCGCCCAAAAGAACCGCCGCGGTTGGCGATCCCGGAATTGAAAGCGTCAGCAACGGCACAAGCGACGGACCAACCATCGCGTTGTTCGCGCTTTCGGCGGCAAT
>CALLWO010000250.1 GCA_938016355.1 uncultured Boseongicola sp.
ATGCTCTGTTGCACCACTGGATTTCCATGATGGCGCCGTCATCTTTCGACGCCAAAGCAAGCGCGAGCCCTTCGGTGCACTTTTCGTTGATTTGGTTGAGTATCTGAGCAGGTATCAAGGGCAATATCTGATTGGTTTCACGTTGTTATGGCACCCAAACAATTTGAAACCTGTAAAGATCACCAAAACGATTCCCCATTTCGTGAAAATTGGATCGATTTTGCGGTAAATGAGCGTTTCGCCATTGAGCCTTACATTTTTCTCGATGTCAGGTGCCTTTCATCTGGTGAGACGGCGTGTTTTCGAGGTTCTGAATGCTGCTGGAAGTCCCTCGTCGTTGATGGGGTTGACTGAGTTATAAAATGTAATAATGTAATTACATGATTACTAATAATGATATGGATTTGATTTTTCAGGCTCTGGCCCATGCCACAAGGCGTGCCATGCTTGACCAAGTGCGCGACAAGCCAGGTCTTTCTGTTGGCGAATTGGCGCGAAACTTCGACGTGAGCCGGATCGCAGTAATGAACCATCTCGCGGTTCTTGAGAAAGCCAATCTGATTACGAGCGAAAAAGATGGACGTTCACGTCGGCTGTATCTCAATGCAATGCCCATTCAGGATATCCACGATCGCTGGACTGACAGCTATGCTGCGCACTGGGCTGATCGCGTGAACATTATCAAGCATGCAGCGGAAGCGGCTGTACGCAAGACCAAAGGGAGGGGCGAAGATGACTGAGCCGACCTACGCAAAGAGAAACATCAACCGCACTTTCATCAAAGCGCCAATTGAGACCGTTTGGTCGACGCTCGTCGCGACAGACAAGGCATTGCCTTTCTTTTTTGGCTCAATTTGCCAAACAAAGAACGGCCTGCAGCCCGGGGCCTCGTACCGTATGGTGCACCCAAACAAGAAAATCGCGATGGTCGTTGGCGAGGTGATCGCATTTGAACCGCCGCGCATTTACTCGCATACATTTCAGATGACAAACATTGATGAGCCACCCTGCAAAGTAACTTATGAATTGGTTGAAAAGGATGGTGGGACGGAATTTAGCCTGACGATTGAGAACGCGATCGAGGGCGGTAAGCTCATCAAGGAAATGGCGGGTGCACAGGGCTTCATCGGAAGCAATCTCAAAGCGATCTGCGAATCCGGTAGGCCAGCATTGACCGGGCGCTTGGTCGGTGTGCTGGGGCCCGTCATTGGGATGTTGGCGAAGAAATCCCAGCGAGTTGAAAACTGGCCGCTTAGGTAACTTTGAAACCGTCGGCAGGCGAATATCAAGCGACGGTTTTGCTCTTTGTGCTCATATCTTTAGGGAGAGGGCCGCTGCGCGAACAAAATTCATTAAACAATTGAAACTTTTCGAACTCTCCTCTCGTGAGTTCTTTTGAGCGTAACCGAATTGCTCTGAAAACAGAGGAGAACACCATGAAGATCACAACACTCACAATCGCTGCAACTATGCTATCGACCGCGGCATTCGCCGCAGGGCACGCGATGGCCCCAATGGTCATGGGCGCAGATCAGTCCGTTGCCAATGGAATTGTCAGTGCGGAAAAGGTTGTCGCTGGCGAAAATGGTTGGCTGGTTGTCCACCGTACGGACGCAGAGAAAAAACCGGGACCAGTTGTCGGCTATGCGCCATTGCGCGAGGGCGAAAACATCGATGTTGCTGCGATACTGACTGAAGACGTCATGCCAGGCGATATGCTGATGCTTATGGTTCACGCCGAAATGGGCGGAATGGCGACCGGTATTTTTGAATACACGCTTGGGGCGAAGGAAGACGGGCCGATCCGTATCGACGGCAATCTTGTTATGAGTGTGATTACTGCGCAGTAACAGTTTAACCGCAACTTCACCCAAGGTTCCCGCGTCTCCGCTTCATCCCCGGGGGCGCGGGCGCTTTCGTTTGACATGAGTTCTATTGCGCTTAGCGTGGTGCAAATGGTTGCAACATCCAGATGACGACGCCGGCAGATATCGAAGCAATGATCGCGCAAGTTAGTTTGCGTGACAGCAATGCGTTTTCGGCGCTCTATGATGCGACAAGCGCAAAGCTATTTGGCGTATGCTTGCGTGTTTTGAACAACCGCGGCGAGGCCGAAGAGGTCTTGCAGGAAGTATATATTCGCATTTGGCACAAGGCAGATACCTATGCGGTAACCGGTCACAGCCCGATGACTTGGTTGATTACACTCGCGCGGAACCTCGCGATTGATCGCCTGAGAAAACGAAAGCTTCCGACGAAGCCAATCGAGGACGTGTTTGATCTTGCAGATGACCGGCCCGGCCCGGAAGCCGAGGCCATGGCCAGTTCAGATCGCACGCAGATCAAAGCATGTTTGGAAGAACTCGATCCAAAGCACGCCGATGCCGTAAAACGAGTCTATCTCGGAGGAGAAACCTACAAAGAACTTGCTGACAGCCAAAATGTGCCGCTCAACACAATGCGTACTTGGCTGAGGAGAAGCCTTTTAAAACTGAGGGAATGCTTGACGCGATGACCGATCAAGAAAACCCAGATAACGAAAATGCAATGGCCGCGGAGTATGTTCTGCGTCTTCTGGATGTGGAGGAGCACGCGGCGTTTGAGGTGCGCTTACGCGATGATCCCGCCTTACGTGCCGAGGTCACGGAATGGGAAGCACATTTCGCAAAGATTGCACAGGACGTGCAGCCGGTTACACCGCCGAGTCATGTGAAAGCGTCTGTTTTCGCCGCGCTTAATCCGACGACATCTTCGCGTAAGTCCACGTGGAAATGGTTTGCAGGACTTGGCACGTTCGCGGCTGCGGTTGCAGTTGCCGTTTTGTTTATAGGACCGGTCCTGCGGTCAACAGAATCTCTGACACCAAGCTTCCAGTCCGAGCTAGTCGCGGCAGATGGATCACTTGTTGTGACCGCCGGAGTAATTCCCGCGACCCATGAAATTGTGCTTAAGCAATTGGTGGGCGGCGCGGCCCCAGGGCGTGTCCTAGAGCTTTGGCTGATCGCCCAAGGCGCAAGCGCACCAGTATCGCTTGGTCTTTTGGAAGCCGAAGGCACAACCCGCATTCGCGTTCCAGACGAGATCGCTCCGGGTGTGCGCACAGGCACGATCGCAATATCCGACGAGCCTGCCGGAGGATCGCCGACAGGAGCGCCAACCGGTGCCATCTTGGCGACGGGCACGTTCGTCGATCTTTGAGTGGCATTTTCTGAGATCGCAGAACAAAGCGCTATCTGCCGCCAACATTGAAACTAATCCCAATCTTTTTCGTGTCTTAGACATGAAGCCAGACCTAACCATCGCGATTTAGTAGCGAGGCAGGTCGGCGTGGATCGATTTGGTTCGAAGTGGAATTGAATATGAGTATGATTTCAAAAGGAAAACGCGCGTTTCGCTTTCCAGGATGGCTGGTTGCACTTGCCCTTTCGACGACGCCGGTTTTGAGCCATGAGTTCTGGCTGGATGCCGAAGAAAGCATGATCGAGGCAGGAGACAGTATCTCTATTGATATGCGAGTTGGGCAGAATTTTTCAGGACGAGCATTGGCTTATCTATCGCAGAACGTGCGCGAGATTCGGCATTGGTCGCCAGGTGCCGTCACTTCGGTACATGCGCGTCTTGGCGACCGCCCGGCAGTCCAGAGTTTGGTTTTGGAGGAGCCCGGACTTCATCGGATAACTTTAGCAACAAAGCCTTCTTATATCGTATTTGAGACGCTGGAAGAATTCAGAGAATACCTCGAATACGAGGGGCTTTCTCACATCGCTGAATTGCATGAGGCGCGGGGGTTCGCTTCGACCGATATAGCGGAAGCTTACGTCAGAAATGCGCGGACGTTGGTGCAAGTCGGCCCGGTCAAGGCGGCAGACGCTGATGAAGCCACCGGCATGGCGTTTGAACTGGTTGCGACCGGAAATCCCTTTGTGCCGGAAAGAGAAACGCTTGAATTCGAACTGCTTTGGCAGGGCGAGCCGGTCACTCAAGCACAGGTTGCGATCTTCCATGTCGCGCGCAATGGCAAAGCACCCAACGATACAATGCGCAGATTGGTCCAGACGGATGCGGTCGGCAGAGCGTCGATCGACAATTTGGAGCAGGGCCGATACTTGTTGAATGCGGTGCGATTGGAGCCTGTCGAAGGACCGGGCGCCGTGGTTTGGGAAAGTCACTGGGCCTCACTAACCTTTGAGATTCCACCAAATTAAAAAAGGCCCGGCGTGATGGCCGGACCTTTTCGAGCGTATATGTGACTGGTTAACGTCCAGCATTTGCTTTTGCTGGAGAATTGGCCGCGGGCCCTTTGCCTTCAGGTCGGTTGCCCTTGGCACTTCCCAATGTATGGGCGGCAGAAACTGTGGTCGCTCCAACATCCATTCCGGGGATTTCGGTGCTGCCCTGATCGTGGCCTTTGGCGATGGCCGACCCGCTCGCGATCATGATAATTACTGTGGATGTGACGATTGTTCGTTTCATAAGTTTTCTCCCAACTAGTGTTTGCGTGAAGAAGACACGTTGCATCGCTCAGAAAAGTTTCAAAAAATATCTGCGGAGTTTTAAGGTGCCGGTACTGACGGGCAACCTGCGCGTTCACGAACGAAAACGCAGCATGAATTCATGCGATCTGATTTCCGCTGGTTTATTCGGCCAGCGCAGTTCTCTGGAAAAACATTTTCTCGTCGCGAGTTGCCGAGACCACGTCTTAAAATCTTAGGCCAGCGCGAATCCAAATCCTTGTTCGATCCTGTGGGACAATGCCAGGCGGTTCGTCAAAGATACGAGTAAGGGCAATCTCTCCGGCAAAGTCGCCTTGAATCGTACGAAATCCAAGCGAGCCGCTTGACCATGTGTCGGCGCTTGTAGGGCGAACGGAATTCGCGTTGTCCCAAACCCGGCCAAAATCAACTCCAAAATAGGCCTGAGTGAATGTGATGCTCGCGTCGGTTACCGTTGGCGGCTGCACGTTGTAGGCCGCCTCGATGCGCGTGCCGAGGCATTGATCCCCATTTACAAAGCTCTGATCGAAGCCACGTGCGTAGGAGTTT
>CALLWO010000251.1 GCA_938016355.1 uncultured Boseongicola sp.
ACACCCAGATGAAAGCCATCGAAAGGCTCGCAAGTTTCGGGTTCTCGACCAACCCTCTGACAAAAGTCTGCGAGACACCAGACGCGCTCATTTCGCATTATCGCGACATTGAACAAAAGCGCGCCAGTCTTGGATATGACATCGACGGGGTCGTCTACAAAGTCGACGACCTTGCGCTGCAGTCGCGCCTTGGGTTTCGCTCGACCACGCCACGCTGGGCCATTGCTCATAAATTCCCCGCCGAGCTCGCCTGGACTCGCCTTGAAGGAATTGACATTCAAGTCGGCCGCACCGGCGCGCTTAGCCCGGTTGCGCGCCTGCAACCTGTGACTGTCGGCGGCGTCGTGGTCTCGAACGCGACGCTTCATAACGAAGATTACATTGCCGGTCAGGATTCCAACGGCGCACCCATCCGCGACGGCAAGGACATCCGTGTCGGGGATTGGGTTCAGGTCTATCGCGCCGGCGACGTCATCCCCAAAATCGCCGATGTCGATTTAGCCAAACGCCCGGCCGCCTCAAAGCCCTACGAATTCCCCGAGTTATGCCCCCAATGTCAGTCCGACGCCATTCGCGAACCCGGCGACGCCGTCCGCCGATGCACCGGGGGCGTGATCTGCCCCGCACAAGTTGTTGAAAAAATAAAGCATTTCGTCTCCCGCGCCGCTTTCGACATCGAAGGTCTTGGCGCAAAGCAAGTCGAACAGTTCTATTTGGATGGCTGGATCAAAGAACCCGCCGACATTTTCACGATGCGAGCGCGTTTTTCTGACGGACTTCAGCAGCTTAAAAACAAAGACGGCTGGGGCGAAAAATCTGCCGCCAAATTATTTGACGCCATTGATGACAAACGAACCGTGCCGCTTGGCCGATTGATCTTCTCGCTTGGCATTCGTCATGTCGGCGAAAGCGCGGCTGCATTATTCGCCAACCATTTTGGAAGCTGGACGGCGTTCGAAGCCGCAGCAACAGCGGCCACCCCCGAGGGTGGTGAGATTTGGGACGATATAAACTCGATCGACGGTGTCGGTCAGGTCATGGCGACGTCACTGATCTCGGCATTGCAAAACGAAGATGAGCGCGCCGCAATTGACCGCCTTGTCGCCCACCTCAACATCGAAGACGCCGTTGCCCTTGGCGATGTCGATAGCCCGGTTGCAGGAAAAACCGTCGTTTTCACCGGCACGCTTGAAAAAATGACCCGCGCCGAGGCCAAAGCGCGGGCCGAAGCGCTTGGCGCAAAGGTGTCCGGCTCCGTTTCTGCCAAAACAGATTTGGTCGTGGCGGGCCCCGGCGCCGGGTCGAAGGCCAAAAAAGCAACCGATCTAGGCATCGAAATTATCGATGAAGATCGTTGGATCGAACGAATTGGCGGCATATGACCGGCCGTCCCGAACGCCTTTTTCCGCTTTTTGCGAGCCTTGAAACGCTTCCCGGCATCGGCCCGAAAACAGCGCGCTTGTTTCCCAATATGGGGATCGAAAACGCGCGCGATCTGGTTTTCACGCTGCCCACGTCCGGGATCGACCGCCGCCTTCGCGAAAGTGTTCTGGACGTCGTGGCCCCGAATGTTGTCACGGTAAAAGTGCACATCGAACGTCATATCCCCGCGCGCCAAAAGAGCCGCCCGTACCGTATCGATGTCTCCGACGACAAAATCGCGTTTCAACTCGTCTTCTTTCACGCGCGTGGCGATTGGCTTGAAAAACAGCTGCCGGTTGGGGAAACGCGGATAATTTCGGGCCGTATCGAAGCCTTCGATAGCATCCTTCAAATGGCGCATCCCGACCACATCCTGAAACCGGAAACCGCCGATGAGCTGCCATTGTTCGAACCGGTCTACCCGTTGACGCAAGGCGTCACGCTCAAAACCATCACCAAAGCTGTGGGCGGCGCGTTGGACACTTGTCCTGAACTTGAGGAATGGATCGATCCCGCGCTTTTACGGCGGGAAAACTGGCCCGGCTGGAAAGACGCGGTGGATGCGGCACACGCACCCGCTGCATCTGTTGAATTGTTGGCGACACATCCCGCGCGGCAGCGATTGGCCTATGACGAATTTTTCTCGCACCAATTGACGTTGGCGCTGGCGCGACGTGCCCGGCGGCGCAAACCCGGCCAGATTTCCGAGCCGACCGGACGACTACAAAGACCGGTGCTTCAAGCGTTGCCTTACAAGCCGACAGCCGCGCAACAACGCGCGATCGGAGAAATCCAAACCGATCTGGCCGGCACTGATCGAATGAACCGATTGCTTCAGGGCGATGTCGGTTCGGGCAAAACGCTGGTGGCTTTGTTGGCGCTCCTAAGCGTTGTCGAGGCAGGCGGGCAGGGCGTGATGATGGCCCCGACAGAGATATTGGCACGCCAGCATTTGGTGTCATTGCGCGAGATGGCCGAGCCTGCGCGGGTCGTGGTTGAAATATTGACGGGGCGTGACAAGGGTGCCGAACGAACCGCCAAACTTGCGGCGTTGGCAGCAGGCAAAATCGACATCCTGCTTGGAACGCACGCGGTTTTTCAGCCCGACGTTGTCTTCAAAGACCTGCGGCTGGCGGTCGTGGACGAACAGCATCGCTTCGGCGTCGCGCAACGGATGGAGCTTGGAAAAAAGGGGCCCAAGGCGGACGTTTTGGTGATGACCGCAACCCCGATCCCTCGCTCGCTCAGCCTTGCGCAATACGGTGATTTGGACGTGTCCGTTCTGGACGAAAAACCTCCCGGACGCACGCCGGTCACGACCGCATTGGTTTCAGCAGGGCGCATGGACGAAGTTGTAGACCACTTGCGCAAGGCATTATCGGAGGGGCGGCAAGCCTATTGGGTGTGCCCGCTTGTTGAAGAAAGCGAGGTCAGCGATCTGACAGCGGCGGAAGAACGTTTCAAGAAATTGCGTGCGATCTTTGGCGAAGAAATTGTCGCATTGGTGCACGGCCAGATGCCGCCGCGCGACAAGGATGCCGCGATGTCTCGATTTGCGGCCGGTGAAGCGCGCCTTTTGGTCGCCACGACCGTGATCGAAGTAGGCGTCGATGTGCCCAACGCCTCCATCATGGTGATCGAGCGGGCGGAAACGTTTGGTCTGGCTCAACTGCACCAATTGCGCGGGCGCGTTGGACGTGGCAGCGAAAAATCGACGTGCTTGTTGTCTTATCAAACACCGCTTTCGGAAACCGGGCGCAGACGCCTGGAGATATTGCGCGAAACCGAAGACGGATTTCGGATTGCCGAAGAAGACCTCGCAATGCGGGGCGCGGGCGATGTCTTGGGAACCGCACAATCGGGGCTCCCGATCTTTCGAATGGCAGATCCGGAACGTCAGACGGCTTTGATGCAAACCGCACATACCGACGCGCGCGCCCTGATCGAAACCGATCCGAAACTGAAAAGCGCGCGTGGCGAGGCCGCACGGACGCTTTTGTGGCTCATGAGCGCAGAACGCGCGATTCAAATGATTTCAGTAGGTTAGAGCGAGCCGGAACATTTTGTTCACGTTTGTTCTCAAAAAGTTCTTTACACTTTGTCTCAAATTTGAGAACAAATAGCTAACACATGACGGCCCGCCCGCTGTCGCCTGACCCGAAAAGAAGGATACGAGACATGAGTGAACTGAAAAATGCCTTTGCGCGTAGTGCCAGCACACTTGCCCAGGATTTTCTTGGGGCAGTGGCGCTCGTTGTGGCCTTTGTCGTTGTTTTGAACCTGCCGTTATCCTGAGATCTGCCTGCCTGCGGTCTGGGAATTTCGGCCACGCATCCTGTCCCAAATTTTGATGCGTTGACACTGTCCCGTCGCTTGTGACCCTGACCCGGGGTCCCGGTCGATACTTCCCCTGATGCGCCACTAGCGCCGCGACGTGTCCTGCGTCGCGGCGTTTTTTTAAAATGTATAGGCCAGACGCAGGCCGCCCCAATGACGCCCTTTGACCAGAATAGGGGCCGAGAGGTCCTTCATGATCCGAAACTCCCCCCCACCCATATCGCGGCGATAGACTTGCAACAGAAACGGCGCGGTGCTGGACCCGGCTTTCAGCCCGACACGATCATCAAAGATTCGACGATTTCGGCAATGTGAGGCATTCCACACCGGGTCGTCGCCGTGGGGCATCGAGAACTTGCGATTATGGGTCGGAAGATAGCCCGTTTTCGTCACTGCGGCACAGAATACGACACGAGGGTCCAAGGTCAGCGCGTCTTCTATGACGTCCTGAAAAAGTCGATCTGTGAGTTTCGAGAACGGTGCAAGTAGCTGAACCGGGTCCGTTCCGGGAATGGGACGCAGCTCGTTGGAAAACAACGCGTTTTGTGAGATCTCACCTTGGTCAATGGCCGTTTCCAATGCCCGCGCAAGGGTCTGTGCATCACTTTGAACGCGGGTGATAAACGGCGCGTCTTCAAAGGCGCCACCGGCCATAACGATGCCCTGAAGAATTTTTTCGCCGCCATCAGTCATTCCGTCGACGATGCCACGGGCTGATCCGATGTGGCGCTGACTGCGCTCAAAGCTTTCGCCAATGGCCTTCAGCGCAGGCGAAAGCGCTTCACCGGCGGTTTGCGCGTCTCGCGTGCGTTCGGAAATGGAAGCCGCGTCTTCGCCGGTTTTCCTGATACCGTCGGAGATCTGGTCAAGAGCGCTTTCGGTTTTCAATGACCCGTCTTTGACCTGATCGGCGATTGGCGCGTAGGTTTGCGTGTCGGCCTGCAAGGCGTCGAGCCAATCGGAAAGTGCGGTCACTTGTTCGTCGGTTGCCGTAGCAGCGCCGGCGGTTTTCTTGGAGAGTTCGTTTACGGCATCAGCAACGACTGCAAAGCTTCGCCCCGCATCGCCGGCGCGGGCCGCTTCGATCTTGGCGTTAATGGCGAGAATGTTCACTTGCGCAGAAATCGACGCGATCAGGCTGTTAGAGGCACGGATATCGCTGAGCGTCGCTTCGATCTCGTTGACCTTATTCGTCAAATCCTCGACCCAGGACGCAAGCGCGCGCATCGCGGGAGCCGCTTCTTGAATATCCTGAATGGCTGCATCAAGACGCGCCATATTGGTCTGCGCGCGGTCCTTGACGTCGCTCGCGGTCATTTCAACCGTGGCGTTGGCGCGCAAAAGTGTTTCCGCCGCCTTCACGGTTTTTTCAAGCGCGCGATGCTGGGCATGAATATCGTCATCTATCGTCTCAAAGAGACCGCCCGTTTCAACAATGTCGCGCCCAAGGCGGGCCGCATCGCGTGCCACAACGGACAACGCATTCTCCGGCGATTTTTCTGGCTGTTTCAGGTCTTTGTCGTGATACATGTCGTGTCTGCCCCAATATTGTGAGCAGCGATAGCATCATCCACTTACGGCTTCGTTAAGCGCAGTTTTCGCGCGCCTCAATTTCCGCCAGTGCTTCGGATGTGGCATCCAGCGCAAGCATGATCGAGGCATGGCGATTTCGGAAATCGCGCGCGGGGATCAGAACCTCGTAACCCTCAAAAGGCGCGTCGGGTACGGGGCCATCTTCTCTGAGCATGCGTTGCAATGCCTCGCGCGCGCCGTCGACTTCCGCGCGCGTGCGCCCGTGCACCACAGCGCCGAGAACCGAGGCTGAGGCCTGGCCCAATGCGCAGGCTTTGACGTCCTGGCCAAATTCGACAATGCGCCCGTCTTTGACGGTGACATCCACGCTGACGGTCGAACCGCAAAGTGGCGAGCGCTTTTTGACGCTTGCTCCGGGCTGAGAAAGCCGTTCGGCATGAGGAATGTCCGAGGCCAGTTCCAGAATACGACCGGAATAGAGCTTGATGAGATCAGTATCCGCCATGGCTTTCATTTGCTTGTTGCCCATCATAGATAGGGGCTCGGCAAGTTCTTGAAAAGGAATGAATGATGGCCTTTGATCCAAACGCTTTGATTTACAACGATCAGGGTCTGATCCCGGCGATTGCGCAAGATGCAACCTCGGGCGATGTGTTGATGATGGCATGGATGAATGCCGATGCCGTGACCCGCACGCTGGAAAGCGGGAAGGTGACTTACTGGTCGCGCTCGCGGCAGGCGTTTTGGGTTAAGGGTGAAACCTCGGGCCATGTGCAGGAATTGGTATCGCTGAGGGTCGATTGCGATCGCGATTGCCTGCTGTTGCAGGTCAACCAGTCGGGGCCTGCATGCCACACGAACCGGATGTCGTGTTTTTACACCGAAGTGAACGATTGGGCCGAAGTTGAGATCATGGCGCCCATCGCGTCATCCTGACGCGACAGGCACGTGTTTGGTATTGTGGGGGCGCTGCCCCCGGGGTCGCAGGGGCGACCCGCCCCCCGGAGTATTTTCTGGAAAAATGAAGGTGTACGCAGGGCTGGACGGACGTAATCCGTGGGTTACCCGGTGAGATTTGTTTGGATTCAGGGGGTTAACTGAAGCGTTAACCTTGATGAACTTATCGCTCTTATCTATTTGTTTTTATTCACACATATGCGCTATAGGCCAACCATCTTCCGAACATCTTCCGGCGTGTGCCCCGCGTCGCGATAGGTTTTGATCGCGCGGGCGTCATCGCGTTTTGCCAGCCGCTTTCCGGTGTCATCGCGGATCAGTTTGTGATGGTGGTAAATGGGTGTTGGCAAGCCGAGAAGGCGTTGGAGAAGCGCGTGGATATTGGTGGCTTCAAAAAGGTCCTGACCCCGCACCACATGGGTGATGCCTTGATCCGCGTCGTCGATCACCACTGAAAGATGGTAGCTCGTGCCCATGTCGCGGCGGCCAAGGACGACGTCGCCGATGCCGGTCACAAGGTGCGTCTCAGACGTATGAATGAGGCGCGTTTCGTCGTTTGGTCCCTGTCCGGTTTCTTCAAACATCGCGAAAACGTATGGGTCAGCGGCGTTGGTCGCGGTTTTCAGCAAGCCGCTTTCTTCAAGCGCGCGCGCCATGTTGAGGCGAAGCGCTGCGGTTTCGGGTAATAAGCTGGTGTTTTCGGTTCGCGGTAAATCGCGGCACGTTCCGGGATAGATTAGACCGTCCGGGCCGTGGGTTGGCACGCCTTCTTGCGGGGCTGCGCTGGCCTCTTGAATATCGCGTCGATTGCAGGTGCAGGCGAAAAGGAGGCCTTTGTTCCACAGGCGTGTGAGGGCATCGGTGTAGAGATCAAGTCGCTCGGATTGGCGAAGGACAGGGCCGTCCCAGCTCACGCCGAGCCACGAAAGGTCTTCAAAGATCAGATCCTCCCACTCGGGCCGCGCGCGCGATTGGTCAATATCCTCTAATCGAAGGAGAAAGTCGCCACCGGCCGCGCGCGCCATGTCATGAGCCAATAGTGCGGAATAGGCGTGACCCAGATGGAGGGGGCCGGTGGGGGACGGCGCAAATCGGGTGCGAAACGTCATCAGCGCGCGTCAGGTCCGGCGCAGGACGTAGACGGTCGAGCTCATGTTCTTGGCAGGCAGGTGCGGGCCGTCTTCCTCAAACGCAAGCTCCAGATCCGGAGCAAGCACGGCGATGTCGAGCCGGTCGGTATATCCGCGATCTGAAAGGGTGGCTTCATTGTAGCTGAAGGCAAGAAGGCCACCCGAGGGCAGCACATCAAGCAATTGATCGAGCGTTTCGGGCGGGGCAGCACCAAGGCTGATCACGCCGGTGGCCACGATGATGGGGTAATTGCCACGTTTGACGTGGCCCATGGAGCCGGGTTCCCCAAGCCAGAGATGCTGGTAAATGCCCCGCGCCTTGGCGTGTTCCAGCATTTCCGGGGATATATCAGTGCCGTCGACCTGCGCGAAGCCCACGGCTTTGAGAGCCATGCCCGAGAGGCCGGTGCCGCATCCAAAGTCGAGCACGGGTTTTTCGACATTCGCACCACATTGGCGCAAGGCAAGCGCGATGCGCGTGGGTGTGGCGTAGCCCCATTCGGTCACATCAGCGTCGTAGTTTTCGGCCCAATCCGAGTAGATTTTCCTGGTCTCATCAACGGTGTGACGGGTCCAGAGGCCAGCGGGGGCGTTGTTTTCTTCATTGCTCATGGAGGCGAGGTTAGGGGGCGGGGCCGCGTGCGTCCAGTGGCGGTGATTGAGTATTTTCTGGAAAAATGAAGCGGCTATTCGGCCGCGTGCTGATCGCTGTCGTTGCTTTGGAGCCAGGCTTGCCAATCGATCTTGGCGCGATCGGTGTAGGCTTTGTAGCGATCTTTGCGGCCTCGCCGTCCGCCTTTGGCATCCACCGGAGGGAAGAGGCCGAAATTGACGTTCATGGGCTGGAAGGTTTTGGCGTCTGCGCCACCGGTGATGTGGGTGATAAGGGCGCCGGTGGCGGTGGTGTCAGGCACAGCCGCAAGAATTTCGCCCTTCAGTTCGGCCACGGCCATGCGCCCCGCAAGGAGGCCCATTGCGGCGCTTTCGACATAGCCTTCAACGCCGGTGATTTGCCCGGCAAAGCGGATGTTGGGGCGGGATTTCAAGCGCATTTCATCGTCGAGAAAGCGGGGCGAATTGAGGAACGTATTTCGGTGGATGCCGCCAAGGCGGGCGAAGCTGGCATTTTCGAGCCCTGGAATGGTGCGGAACACATCGGTTTGAGCGCCGTATTTCATTTTCGTCTGAAACCCGACAATGTTGTAGAGCGTGCCGAGTTTGTTATCGCGGCGCAGCTGGACGACGGCGTAGGCTTTGGTTTCCGGATCGTGAGGATTGGTGAGGCCGACGGGTTTCATCGGGCCGAAGCGGAGGGTTTCGCGTCCCCGTTCCGCCATCACCTCAATCGGCAGGCAACCGTCGAAATAACCGGCCGTTTCGCCCTCTTTGAATTCGGCTTTATCGGCTGCGAGAAGCGCGTCGATGAACGCCTCGTACTGGTCTTTGGTCATTGGACAGTTGAGGTAGGCGGTGCGTTCTTCTTCGGTGTCGCCTTTGTCATAGCGCGATTGGCGCCATGCTGTGTCCATATTGATGCTCTCGGCATAGACAATGGGGGCGATCGCATCGAAGAAGGCCAGGGCGTCTTCGCCGGTTTCGGCGCGAATTGCCGTGGCGAGGTTGCTGCTGGTGAGAGGACCGGTTGCGATGATCCAATGGCCGTCGTCGGGCAGGGTGGTGATCTCTTCGTAAGAGACCGAGACGTTGTCGTGGGATGTCAGGCGCGCGGTCACGGCCTCGGCAAATGCATCGCGGTCCACGGCGAGCGCGCCGCCTGCGGGCAGGCGATGTTTGTCGCCCATTTCCATGATGAGACCGCCGGCTTGACGCATCTCCCAATGGAGCAGACCGACGGCGTTTTGCTCACTATCGTCGGAGCGGAACGAGTTGGAGCACACCATCTCGGCAAGGTTGCCGGTTTTGTGGGCGAAGGTTTCGACGTTTGGGCGCATCTCGTGGATGACGACCTTGATGCCGCGATTTGCCGCTTGCCAGGCCGCTTCGCTTCCCGCGAGACCGCCGCCGATGATGTGAAGTTCGTTGTCCATGGGCGCGGGTTTATCTGTCGCGCCCGGACTTGGAAAGGCGTCAGGAGGCCCGAACGAGGTCAAAATCCTCGCGATACTGGGTTTTTGAGGTCTGACGATAGGTTTGGGGCCGCGATGGGGTGGCGGACGCCATGGACGGCAGAATCTCAGCGTTCGCTTCGGCGTGATCGGCCGATTGTTTGGCCTTTTCGGTATTCGCGGCCGTACCATCGGCATAGGTGAGAAGAAGCGCACCAATCAGCGCGAGATCACGCCAGAAGGCGCCAACGGCCTGTTCGTCACCGACGCTCAAAAGCGTGACGTAGCTGGACCAAAAGAGGATGATCGCGAGCAAAAGCGCGGCGGCGCGCCGGTGAAACCCGAGTACCACGCCAAGCGCGAGGGCCATAACAACGACGCCTATGATGAGGCTTGCATAAAGATCCGGCATGAACGGGCGCAAAAGCGCGGAAATATCAGAGCCGGGGATCAAGCCGCCAGCGAGTGCCATAAAATAGGATGCAATGAGAAGTCGGACAAAAAAGTGACCCGAAACATTGGGTTGCTTAGAAAGGGCGGTTGCCATCCGCATAATGATGTTCCCCAGTTTGACCGGATAAAATAATCCGCGTTTGTACTCGCCACCCTGAAAACAGTCGCAAAGCCGCGCAGCGCAGCTAAGCATTTGTTCACTATCCGGGAAATTGAGGCCGAAACGCGGCGCATTGCCGGTGATTCCAAGACCGCGCCGTGTCAAAACTAAGACGTTGCAAAAAGGCACCGGCGATTTGCGGTGCCTTTTAATCATTTTGAACCTACCAGAGGCCCCGGCGCACAAGAGGTGCGACAGGATCAGAGGTTCTGAAAGGCCGTGTCGCAGGGTCGGTTCCGCCGGATTGGCCGAATGTCATTGAGACCCCAAGGCCAAGACGGGTTTCCGAAGGCGCACCATCGCGACCGGAAAGATCGCTTTGGGTGAGCGAGGCATAGATGCTCCAGGGAGCACCCTCGGGGCTGTATTCAGCCGAGACCCCAAGGTCGATCGACATCGCGCGGAAGGCAGCTTCGTCAAATTCGGCGATGTCCGCGAAGGCTTCGACCTCGAACGACGGAGAGAAGGCATGTGCCACAGCGACACCGGCAAAGATGAAATCGAGCCCATCTACGTCGGAGACCCCCAGTCCTGTGCGCCCCTGCAGAACCGTTTCATCGCCAAGTGACAACATGCCTTCAATCCCCAGCGTCCCCCACGCCATAGAGCGGCCATCGACATCCGAAAGCGTGGCAAAAAGGCCGTATTTCTGACCGGGCCGGGGTGCCATATAAAGATGTGCGCCCATATGTCCGATCACCCCATTGGCCGTGTCCTCAAAGGCAAGCTCGCCCTGAAGCCCATGCACGGACGTGATGGCCACATCGAGCATTGCCGACGCATGGGGTTGCGCATCACCGGCTTCGTCCTGCGCTGCACCAAGGCTGAGCGTTGCTCCCTGAATTCCAAGGCTTGATTGTGCGCTTGCTGGAAGTGCGAAAAGCGTCGCTGCTGCGATTGCCAAAAGTCTTTGCATGTTACCCTCTCATCGGAATGCCTTGCGGCCTCACCACCCGAGGACAGGTTTACAAAGATAAAATTTTTAAAAAAAGTGTAATCTTAATAAGTGGTTAACAGGCAAAGTTGTTAATAAAGATTAACGTAACCTTTTGATAACCATGTTTGGGGCTTCCCGATGTCGAGAAGCCCCTGATTGGATTGATTATTCTTCGACGACACCATCTTCGTCATCTTCCTCTTGTTCGGCGATCCAGGCCACCGAAACGACCTCTTCCCCCTTGGAGGTGTTGAAAACCTTAACGCCTCCGGCACCGCGCGAGCGGAAAGAGATGCCTTCAACCGGCACACGGATCGACTGTCCGGTCGAGGTCGCGAGCATGATCTGGTCGGACAATTCGACCGGGAAACTTGCCACAAGATCGCCGCCGCGCATGGCTGCATCCATGGCGCGCACGCCTTGACCACCGCGGCCCCGAACCGGGTAGTCGTGGCTTGAGCTGAGCTTGCCGGACCCTTGGGCCGAGATCGTCAGGATCAGATCTTCGAGCGCGGACATTTCTGCGTAGCGGTCCGGCGAAAGCTGGCCTTCGGCGGTCGCTTCTTCGTCGTCGTCGAGGTCTGCGTCATCCTCAATCGCGCCCGCCATCAGGCGACGCTGTTTGAGGTAAGCGGCGCGTTCGGCTGGATCGGCTTCGAAGTGACGGATCACCGACATCGATACTACGAAATCACCGTCGGCGAGGCGAATGCCCCGGACGCCCGTAGAATCGCGCCCTTTAAACACGCGAACGGCCGTGGTCGGGAACCGGATCGCGCGGCCCTTGGCGGTGATCAGCATCACGTCGTCGTCTTCGGACGCAATACGCGCGTTCACGAGTGTCACGCCTTCGGGAAGCTTCATCGCGATTTTGCCGTTGGATTTCACGTTGGTGAAATCAGAGAGCGCATTGCGGCGAACATCGCCGGTGGCGGTAGCAAAGACGATTTGCAGCTGATCCCATTCGTCCTCGTCTCGATCCACGGGCATGATGGCCGCAATGGAAACGCCCGTCGGTATCGGCAGGATATTGACGATGGCTTTGCCTTTGGACGTGCGACCACCCAAGGGGAGGCGCCACGTCTTCAGCTTGTAGGCCATGCCGTCGGTCGTGAAGAACAACAGCTGAGTGTGAGTGTTGGCGACGAAAAGCGAGGTCACGACGTCGTCGTCCTTGAGCGTGCCGCCAGAGACACCCTTGCCGCCGCGTTTTTGCGCGCGGAAGTCGGCAAGCGGCGTGCGCTTGATATAGCCCGACTGGGTGATGGTCACGACCATGTCTTCGCGTTCGATCAGGTCTTCGTCGTCCATATCGCCGGACCAATCGACGATTTCGGTGCGACGCGGCACGGCAAAGAGGTCTTTTACCTCGCGCAATTCGCCCGAGATGATCGACATGATCCGCTCGCGCGAGCCGAGGATGTCGAGGTAGTCTTTGATCTTGGCGGCGAGTTCTTCCAACTCGTCGGTGACTTCTTTGACGCCGATCTGGGTCAAGCGCTGGAGGCGCAACTCCAGGATCGCGCGCGCCTGCGTTTCCGACAGGTAATAGGTGCCGTCGTC
>CALLWO010000252.1 GCA_938016355.1 uncultured Boseongicola sp.
AAATGCCGCGCGATTTGCCAACCAACCTGTCCTGCTCCGCAAATGATAACTCTCATGCGCGCCTCAGCTCTGACATTGAACGACCTCTGTTACACGAGGACAGAGGCCTTTCAAGCACTTCATTTTTCAAGAAATACTCAATTGTCGCGCCCCTGCGCGAGGACGCGCAGGCTCATGCATCCTCTTCCGCCTCTTCTGCGACGGTGGCAAACCGTGCGCCCGCCCGGTTCGATGTGACGACGTTGAGCGATTTGAGCTTTCTGTGCAGTGCGGAGCGTTCCATTCCGACAAACCCGGCGGTGCGGCTGATGTTCCCACCAAACCGGTTGATCTGGGTGAGAAGATATTCACGCTCGAACATCTCGCGGGCTTCGCGCAGCGGCAACGTCGCCAGGCTGCCCGAAAGCACCACGCGACCCTCGTCCGCCTCTTCGGTTTCGACCGTGCCGGGGATCTCGGCCGCTGAAATGTCGCCCTTCCCGTCGCCAAGGATCAGCACACGCTCGATGATGTTTTTCAACTGGCGCACGTTGCCGGGCCAGGACATGGTCTGAAGCATCGCGATGGCGTCATCGCTCAAGGCGCGCAGGGGCAAGCCCTGCGATTTGTTGAAAGAGGAAATAAAGTAATCCGCGAGTTCGGGAATATCCTCGCGACGCTCCGACAGTGACGGCACATTGATCGGCACCACGTTCAGGCGGTGAAACAATTCCTGCCGGAACGTGCCGTTTTCGACCTCGGTTTCAAGGTTCTTTGTGGTCGACGAAATCACCCGCAGATCCACGCGCACCATATCTCCACCGCCAACGCGCTGGAATTGCTGCTCGGTCAGGACGCGCAATATTTTTGACTGCGTTCCCAATGGCATATCGGCCACTTCGTCAAAGAAGATCACACCGCCATGGGCTTGTTCGAGAAGCCCCGGCTCGATCCCGCGCCCGGTGCTTTCGCGCCCAAAAAGCACGTCTTCCATGCGGTCCGGTTCGATCGAAGCTGAATTGACCGTGATGAACGGACCTTCGGCGCGATCGGAGTTGGAATGCACGAAGCGCGCGGCGATTTCCTTGCCCGACCCCGCAGGCCCGGTCAGCATCACCCGACCGTTGGATTTGGTCACTTTGTCGAGCTGTGCTTTAAGGCCACGGAAGGCCTGTGATGTGCCGATCATCTCGGCCGTTGTCACGTCCTTGCGCCGCAATTCGGTGTTTTCGCGTCTGAGGCGCGAGGTCTCCATCGCCCGCGTGATCACCACCATCAACTGATCAATGTTGAACGGCTTTTCGATGAAATCATAGGCGCCCTGCTTGATAGCAGCGACCGCAATTTCGATGTTGCCATGGCCGGAAATGATGATCACCGGCACGTCCGGATTATCGCGTTTGACGGCTTTGAGAATATCGATCCCGTCCATCTGACTGTCCTTCAGCCAAATATCGAGGATCATCATCGACGGGGCCTCTTTGTTCATTTCGGCCATGGCTTCGTCCGACGTGCCTGCAAGCCGCGTGGTGAAGCCTTCGTCCTTCAAGATATCCGAGACAAGTTCGCGGATGTCGCGTTCGTCATCGACTATTAGTATATCGCCCATATCTACCTCCGTTTTTTCATTCGGCGACCTGCACATCGCCTGCTTGCTGATTTGCCGCCAGAATTGGCAGCATGATTTCTGCTCGAGCCCCGATTTGGCCCGACGTGTCCAGCGGTTCGGCATCGCGAAGCGTCAACCGACCGCCGTGTTCTTCGATGATCTTTTTCACAATGGGCAGACCCAGCCCTGTGCCCTTGTCACGTGTCGTCACATAAGGTTCGAAAAGGCGCGAGCGGTCTTCCGGAAGCCCGACACCGTTGTCGCTGATGGCGATCAGGGCATGATCGTCCTCAACGTGCATTTCAACGAGAACGCGGGGGCTATGGCCCTCTGGCACCGCACCTTTTTCGTGAAGGCTTTCAATGGCTTCGCCTGCGTTCTTGATTAGGTTGGTAAGCGCCTGACCAATCATGGTGGAATCCAGATCGGCACAGACAACATGATCGGGCAAGGTCGCATCAAGGGTCACACCCTCGGCTGCATCCGCCTGAAGCAACACCGCGTCGCGCACCATCTGTGTCAGATCCTGCACCGCGGTTTCGGGTTCAGGCATGCGTGCGAACTTCGAAAACTCATCGACGATCCGGCGCAGATCATTGGTCTGGCGCACGATCACATCGGTAAGGCTTTCCAAAAGCGGCGCGTCCTCACCCGCACTGGCGCGAAACTTGCGTTTGATGCGTTCGGCAGAAAGCTGGATCGGCGTGAGCGGGTTTTTGATCTCATGCGCAATCCGGCGCGCCACGTCGCCCCATGCAGCCAGGCGCTGGGCCGTGACCAGATCGGTCACATCGTCAAAGGCGATCACATAGCCTTCGTCCATGCCATTGGCGTTGCGGCGTGTCGCGATGCGCACCAGAAGCGTTTCGGCTTCGCCTTTGCGAGACAGCCGCACTTCGTCTTGCTCGGTCTCTTTGCCGCTTTCGCGTAAATTATTGAAGAGAGGCGTGAATTCCGGCACGAGAAGGTCAAGCGCCATGGCGTCCTGATCGTTGGTTTCGGTCTTGAGGATGCGTTCGGCGGATCGGTTGATGAAGGCAATCGTGCCATCCGGGTCAAGCCCGATGACGCCTGCTGTGACAGAGGACAAAACGGAATCAAAGAGCCGGCGTCTGCGTTCGATCTGGCGGTTGGTGCTCATCAACGCATCGCGCTGGCCCTTTAGCTGACGGGTCATCTGATTGAACAGCCGGCCCAGCATGGCGATCTCGTCTTCGCCCTTTTCTTCGCGCACCTGCACATCGAGATCGCCCGCGCCTACGCGCTGTGCGGCCCCGGCAAGTCGCCCGACAGGTTGCGACAGTCGCTCTGCGAACCAGAGACCAAGCCAGATCGCCGCGAGGATCAGTATCACCGCGAAACCTATATAAAGCAGACCAAATTCAAAGACGACGCGCCCGCGTTCGGCTTCAAGCTGGGTGTAAAGCTGCGCGGTTTCTTCGGCTTCGTCCAAAAGCCCCAGAATGCGCCCGTCCACATCGCGACTGACATAGAGGAACCGGTCGGGATAGGCGCCAAGGCGCAAAAGCGCCCGCAGTTCGTTCACGGCGAGGTCTTCGAGGATGACAGTTTCGCCCTCGCTCGCGCGGGCTATGGCCTCAGGCCCAGGGTTTTCATAGTCGAAAAGGTAGGAGCCTTCACCGCGCGTGCGGATCTCGGCGGTGCCGTCGATGACATAGGCTTCGCGCAGACCGCGTTGAATTTGATTTTGCCCCTGCCCAAGAAGCTGGCGGATTTCACCGTCTGAAATGAATGTCGACCGGCTTCGCGCGGCATTGAGGAAGCGCGCCAGCGCTTCGGCGTCTTCGGTCAGGTCGCGTTGCTGGTCGGCCTGATAGGCTTCAGCCGCCGACAGCGACGCGCCGACCACGCGGCTCACCCGATCCGAGAACCAGCCCTCAAGGCCGATGTTGATAGTGAGGCCTGCGAAAATGGCGACGGTGACGGTTGGGATAAGCGCGATCAGGGCAAAGACGCCGGTAAGCCGCAGGTGCAGGCGTGATCCCGCCGATTTGGCCCGACGCGCCGCCACCATCGAGGCGATGCGGGACAAAACAAGGGCCGCAACGAGCAACACATAGACAAGGTCAGCCAGTAAAACGAGTCGCAGCGACAGCGTCGTTGACGAGCGGTCAAGGGGGCCAAGAATAAGGAATGTGATGACCGCAAGCACGGGTCCAAGCAGAACAAGCCCAAGGGTCGCCGCGTTCTGTACGCGTCGCATCCGCCTGAGACGGTTCAATTTTTCCCATGTTGCTGTCCGTGCGCGCCCCGCCACCCGGATGCTCCGATATGTTGTGCCGTGTGTCACGGCGACCGCCTATTATTGTGTGGCACTTATCCACAGGTGCGGATTGGCCACGTTTATGTTGCGGTTTTACATCAATTTGCGTCGCCGTGTCACGCGGATATCGAGGTCTGTGATCTTCTTTCTGAGGGTATTTCGATTGATTCCGAGCAAATCGGCGCATTTCGCCTGATTTCCTCCGGTCGCGTCGAGCGCAATCTCAAGCAGCGGTGTTTCCATTTCCCGCAAGATTCGCTGGTAGAGCCCCGGCGGCGGCAATTGCCCGCCGTGAAGATCAAAGTAACGGCGCAGGTGCTTTTCGATGGAGGCCGAAAGCTTGTCGGTGTCACCGCCCCCGGTGAGCGGCTCGATGGCGGGTTGGTTGCCAAGGACAAGTTCGACCTCGGCGCGCGCGACCTCTTCCTCGCCGCCGGTAATGGCAAGGCGGCGAATGGTATTTTCAAGCTGGCGCACGTTGCCAGGCCACGAATAGGCGCGCACGAGATCAACGGCCGCAGAGGCAAAGCGGCGCAGCGGCAAACCTTCTCGTTCCGCGCGCTGAAAGAAGTGCTCGGCCAAAAGCGGGATGTCTTCGACCCGTTCGCGCAGCGACGGCACCGAAAGCGTGACCCCGCCCAGCCGGTAATAGAGGTCCTGACGAAACCCGCCGTTCTCCATCTTGTGAGTGAGATCGGCCTGCGAGGTTGCCATGACGCGCGGGGCGTTGTCGGTGAAGCTGTCGAGCATGCGCACGATGCGCGCCTGTGCTTCTTCGCTCATGTCGCCGACTTCGTCAAAAAGGAGTGTGCCGTTTCGCACTTTGGAAATGAGCGTGGCGGGGCCTTCCATCGCGGAAAGATCGCTTGCCGTAGCAACCACAAAGGGCAGCGTGCGACGATCCGAAAGGTCGTGAATGGCGCGCGCGATAAGCGATTTGCCCGTGCCGCTTTCGCCCGTTATGAGCACCGGCAGATCGGCGTTCATCACCCGCGCGATCAATCGATAAAGCCCCTGCATGCCTGCCGTGCGCCCCACCAAGGGCAGGTCATCGTACTGCTCCTCAGGCGCTTCCGTGCGGGCCGAACGTGCGCGGCGTTTGACGTCAAGCGCGCGGGCAGACCGTTTCATCAGGTCGGGCAGATCAAAGGGCTTGGGCAAGTAATCATAAGCGTCGGCTTCGGTGGCCTGAATGGCCGTCATGATGGTGTTTTGAGCGGAAATGACGATCACAGGCAGGCCCGGGCGCATCTTGGCAATCTTGGGCAATTGATCGAGCCCGTTGCCATCGGGCATGACGACATCGGTGATCACCAGATCGCCTTTGCCTTCTTCCACCCACCGCATCAGCGTCACCAGCGACGAAGTCGCATGGACTTTGCAGCCCGCGCGCGTCAGCGCTTGCGTCAAAACAGTTCGGATCGTGCGGTCATCGTCAGCGACGAGGATTGTGCCGTCCATTGTTTACCCTTCTCTAACTCTAAAAGTCCTCACGATGCGTCCTCTTTCGGCGCAACGGGGAGTGAAATGCGAAAGACCGTGCGGCCCGGGACGCTGTCGACACTGATCCAGCCTTCGTGATCAGAGATGATCTTGCTGACCAGCGCGAGGCCCAGCCCGGTGCCGTTCTCGCGCCCGGATACAAACGGCTCGAACACTTCTGCCGCAATCTCGGGCGGCAGGCCGGGACCGTCATCGCTGATCTCGACCTGAAGCGGCAGCGAGGCGGTGCCGTCCTTGCGGCGAAGCCTGAGCGATTGTTCGTAAAACGTGCGGATCTGGATGACGCCCGGTGCGCCTTTTGACGCTTCAGAGGCGTTTTTCAACAGGTTCAGAAAAACCTGCAACATCTGATCCCCGTCGACATAGGTCGCCGGCAACGAGGGGTCGTAAAGTTCAACAAAGCTCATATGCGCGCCAAAGCCGACGTTGGCTGATTTGCGGGCGCGATCGAGCAAGTCGTGGATATTGACGGCGTGGCGCTCGGGCGGGCGAAGGTTGCCGAATTGCTCGACCTGATCGAGCAGTTTTACGATACGACGCGTCTCGCTGACGATAAGATCGGTGAGCTCAAGGTCATCCCCGCCGAGGTTCATCGACAAAAGCTGAGCGGCCCCGGTGATGCCCGCCAACGGGTTTTTAATCTCATGAGCCAGCATCTCGGCCATGCCGATCGCGGATTTCGCAGCCGATTTGACGCTCATCGAGCGACCCAGACGGTCGGCAAGCCCACGCGGCTCCATCAGCACAAGCACAAAGCCCGGCATCTGGGTCATCGGCGCGATCTGGATATTGCAATTGACCGGGGCAGCCGCGCCTGTGCCCACATCAACGTTGTTCATGAAAAGCGAAGATTGGTCCTTGCGCACGCGCTGGAACGCGCCGTCAAGAGGCGCGTCAATGGCCAGCGTGTCAAAGACCGGCGAATTGCGCACGGATCTGGCAGAGGCATTGAGGAAGCTTTCAGCGGCCGGGTTCGCTTCGGCAATCGCGTCTCCGGGATCAATCAGAAAGCCCGGTATCGGCAGCGAAAGCCAGAGATTTTCCTGAAATGTATTCATGCCGCCACCCGCGCCATCAAGGCATCCGGCAATTGCGCGCGCACGTCTTCCGGGGTTCCCGTCAAAATTGGCTTGCGCAAGACAGGGTCGGTGCCGGCGTGGTCCATATACCAGCCAAGGTGTTTGCGGATCACGCGCCCGCCCAAAGCTTCGCCATAAAACGCAAGCGTTTCTTCGAAATGGTCAAGGGCCATGGCCACAAATGCTTCGCCCGTCGGGATGTTTGGCCTTGGGCCCATCCCCATGGCGTGGGCAATCTCGGCCAGCCGCCAGGGCGCGCCCTGAATGCCGCGACCGACCATCACCCCGTCTGCGCCAGAGGCTGCAAGAGCTTTGCGCGCGGCGGCGACGTCGGTGATGTCTCCGTTGGCGATCACGGGGATACTCACCGCCTCTTTCACAGGCCGGATCGCGGCCCAGTTCGCGTGGCCTTTGTAGAACTGGCAGCGCGTGCGGCCATGGATGGTGATCATCTGAATGCCCGCAGCTTCGGCGCGTTTGGCAATGTCTTCGGCGTTCAAGCACGCATCGTCCCACCCCAGTCGCATCTTGAGCGTCACGGGGACTTTCACCGCGCCGACCACCGCTTCGATAAGCGTGTGCGCGTGATCGGGGGTTTTCATCAGGGCCGAGCCGGACAGCCCGCCGGTGACCTTCTTGGCCGGGCAGCCCATATTTATGTCGATGATCTTTGCGCCGTTGCCTTCGACCACGCGCGCGGCTTCGGCCAGCCAATGGGCGTCGCGACCGGCCAGTTGCACGGATGTGGCCTGTTCCCCGAACCCAAGTTCGGCGCGCTCGCGCACGCCGGGCTTGGCCTGAACCATTTCCTGACTTGCGACCATCTCGCTCACCACCAACCCTGCCCCGAACGAGGCGACAAGGCGACGAAACGGCAGGTCTGTGATCCCGGCCATGGGGGCCAGAAACACAGGGGGGTCAAGCGTGATGTCACCGAGCGTGACGGGCATGGATCATCCTTTGTCGTTAAGAGGGGACCTAGCGCGTCTGACTGGCGTTCTCAAATCAAAGGAGGTATTTTTAGCCTCAGTATTTGGCATGTGATTAATTTTTAGGCAAAAATGCCGAGGAAACGGATGGCATTGTCACCAAATGCGCCACGTCTTAGAGGTGTTTCATGGATGGGGAGACATCAAAGCTGTCAGCCGCGGTGATCGTGGCCGCAGGGCGCGGGACACGCGCCGGTGGCGACGTGCCAAAGCAATGGCAATCGCTGGCCGGACGACGTGTGATCGACTGGACAATTGATGCATTCAAAGCCTCGCCTCATATCGGCGCGATTGTGGTTGTGGTGCATCCCGATGATACGAAACTATTAGCGCGGCCTGACGTTGTGATGGCGATTGGTAAAGAGACCCGGTCGGGGTCGGTTCTTGCCGGATTAAGCGCGCTGGAGGACGACGCGCCCGAAACCGTTCTGATCCACGATGCTGCGCGCGCGACGATCACGGAACGCGTCATCGCCGACATGACGCGCATGGTCGAGAAATACGACGCCGTTGCGCCGGGATTGCCGGTCACCGACGCGCTTTGGTCGTCGGAAGGCGAAGGTTTTCGCGAGGTGAATTCGACGGTCGATCGCAGTCACCTTTTCCGCGCGCAGACCCCACAGGCGTTTCGCTTTGACGCCATCCTTGCCGCGCATCGCGAACACGATGGAGAAGCCGCTGACGATGTGGAAGTGGCCCGCGCGGCAGGCATGTCAGTGCGCATTGGCCCCGGCCATCCAGACAATATGAAGATCACGACGCCCGAGGATTTCGCCCGGGCCGAGCGCATTATCAAGGGGCGGACCGCCATGGACATTCGGCTGGGCAATGGGTTTGACGTGCATCGCTTTGGACCCGGAGACCACGTGACGCTTTGCGGCGTGCGCATCCCGCATGACCGCGGGCTTCAGGGGCATTCGGACGCGGATGTCGGCATGCACACGATCACCGATGCGATTTACGGCGCCATGTCGGAAGGTGACATCGGGCGGCATTTTCCCCCAAGCGATCCACAATGGAAAGGCGCTGACAGCGCGATATTCCTTGCTCATGCCGTCAGCCTTGCCGGCGAGCGCGGCTTTGCCATTTCCAATGTAGATTGCACGCTGATTTGCGAATTTCCCAAGATCGGCCCCCACGCGGGCGCAATGGAAACGCGTATATCCGAGATCATGGGGCTGGACGTGGGCCGGGTGAGTGTCAAGGCGACAACGTCTGAAAAACTGGGCTTTACCGGGCGCGGCGAAGGCATTGCCTGCATCGCGACAGCTACGTTGGTGACGACATGAGACGTATGATCCTGAGCTTTTTCGGGGCCGGCTACATCCGTCCTGCCCCCGGAACCTGGGGGTCACTGGCGGCTTTTGTTCCGGCCTTTGGATTGCACCTGATCGCGGGGCCGGTTGGCTTAGCGCTTGGCGCGCTTCTTGCCTATGTCGGCGGCGTCGTCGCGGTCAAAGCCGAAACAGCAGAGGCGGTCGATCATGATCCGGGCTGGATTGTCATCGACGAAGTGGTCGGACAATGGATCGCGCTTTTGCCGGTGTCTATCGGTGCGATGCGCGCGGGCGTCTCCCCACTTGCGCTTTGGCCCGGATTGGTGGCCGCGTTTCTTTTGTTCCGGCTTTTTGACATCTGGAAGCCATGGCTGGTTGGGCGCGCCGATGCGCGTGGCGATGCGACCGGCGTGATGCTGGATGATGTCTGGGCCGGGCTATTCGCGGCCATTCTTGTTGTCCTGCTCGCCTTCGCGGCCCATGCTGGGTTTGTGGCTGGCGTCCCGGATCAATGACGCGCCCCGAAGACGTTCTTGACCGCGCGCGCGCCAAAGGCGTGATGATCTCCACAGCTGAAAGCTGCACCGGTGGTTTGATCATCGGCGCGCTGACAGACGTGGCGGGGTCCTCGGACGTGGTGGATCGGGGATTCGTGACCTATTCCAACGCGGCAAAAACAGAAATGCTGGGCGTCGACCCGGACACGATACGCGCCTTTGGGGCCGTGTCAGAAGAAGTTGCCCGCGCCATGGTCGAAGGGGCGCTTGCCCGCTCTGATGCGACACTGAGCGTTTCCGTCACGGGCATCGCAGGCCCCGGCGGTTCGGAACACAAACCCGAAGGGCGCGTCTGTTTTGGCGTGGCCGGGTTTGGCGGCGCGACCCATGTGGAAACGGTGGAGTTTGGCGCGCTTGGGCGTGGCGCTGTGCGCAAGGGCACGGTTCAGCACGCGCTTAAACTATTGGCAGATCGCCTTTTGCAAAGCGCTTAATTTTTGAACAATCCGCATTGATAGCTGTTCGTTTTGCGGGCGTTTCTTTGAATGCCTATGATTTCACCCCCTCAAACTGCCGACGCCACTTTTCCTTGCACGCTTTGCGCGGTTTCTGAGCGCCAACAATAAATCGGAGGGATTGAAATGGTCGGTGCAGATACCGCTTGGATAATTGTCGCAACCGCGTTGGTGCTGTTCATGACGCTGCCGGGATTGGCGCTTTTTTACGGCGGGCTTGTGCGCTCGCGCAATGTGCTGAGTGTTTTCATGCATTGTTACGCCATTGCATGCGCGATGAGCGTGGCGTGGCTGGCGCTGGGCTATTCGATCGCCTTTGGCTCGGGCGGCTCGGGGCTCTGGGGCGGTCTGGACAAGATGTTCCTCTCGGGCATTGACGCCGACACGCTGTCGGGCACCCTGCCCGAGGTTCTGTTCTTTGCCTTTCAGATGACATTCGCGATCATCACGCCCGCGCTGATTGTCGGCGCCTATGTGGAGCGCGCGAAATTCGGGTTCGTCCTGCTGTTTTCCACACTTTGGATGCTGCTTTGCTATGCGCCCGTGGTGCATTGGATTTGGGGCGGTGGGATGCTGGCCGACGGCGGCATCTTTGGCGAAGTGGGCGCGCGTGACTTTGCCGGTGGCATTGTGGTGCACGAAACGGCCGGTCTGGCGGCCCTTGTGATTGCGGTCATGCTGGGCGCGCGCAAGGACCCATCCAAGCCACCTCACAATCCCGGATATGTGATGATCGGCGCGGCGATGCTTTGGGTCGGCTGGTTTGGCTTTAACGGCGGCTCGCAACTGGCAGCGGACGGCGGGGCCGCGATGGCGCTCACCGTGACGCATATTTCGGCGGCAACCGCATCGCTCACCTGGGCGCTTTGGGAGCGGATCAAATACGGCAAATCATCGCTTGTGGGCATGGTCACCGGGACAATCGCGGGTCTTGCGTCTATCACTCCCGCAAGTGGCTTTGTCGGCCCTGTCGAGGCGCTGGTGATCGGTGCGGTGGCTGGTATCCTGTGTCAGGAAGCCGTGAACCTGATCCGCAATTCGCTTAAAATCGACGACACGCTGGATGTGTTCGCGGTCCACGGTGTGGGCGGTATCTTTGGCACGATCATGATCGCAGTCTTTGGGGCGGCGTCCTGGACGGCGCAGCTTGGAAGCTTGTTGATCGTCGGTGTCTTCACGGTGGTGGTCACGGTTGTTTTGGTGCTGGTCACCAAGGCCATCGTGGGCATGCGGGTGGATGATGAGACCGAAATCACCGGCCTTGATCTGGCACAGCACGGGGAGCGCGCCTACGACATGACGTCGTAAGAAGCGCAACCTACCCCATCAAATCACGCAGCGCGTCGGCATTCACCCGGCGCGCTGTTGCGTTGTAAAGCTGTTCTTCAAGGTCGCCGACAAGCGCGCGACCCTTTCGGCGCAGCTTTTGCCATTTGATTTCGCTCGGCATGGGCGCGTTGAGGTCATGGCGCGCGTCAATCCGACGGCTGTCTTTGGTCGTGACTGCGACGTGCGCGGCGGTTTCGGCAAGGGTTTCGTCGGCCACCACGTTGACGGCCCCGCGCAAGGCAACAAGGCTCGCGTCATTCGCCAGCGCGTCCGAGAAATTTTCGATCACGGATGTATCAACGCCAAGAAGTGTCATGGCGGCGGTTTGCGTGTAGGAAAATTTGGATTCGAGGCCCGTTGCGGGTGTTTGGATGTTGCACACGCTGAACCAGCGCGGGTGAGTTTCGATGATAACCTCGGCCACGTCATCTGCGGCGACTTCAAGAGAGCCAAGCGCTTCGATCATTGCGTGAAGCCCATGACAACAGGCGTGAAGCTTGTGGCTGACCGTTTCCATCATCCAGCCCGTGCCGAGGGTTTCAAAGGCTGTTGCGTCCGCCTCCCCGTGATGGGTCGGCCCGAAACCCTGCGGGCCATCAAGCGCGGACGGGTTGGAAACAAAGCCGCGCGCCGCCAGATCCGTCGCGATGACCCCGCATTCTGCGGCAAGCCCCGCGTTCAGCGGTTTGCCCATGGTGCCGAATTGCGATTTAAGCCC
>CALLWO010000253.1 GCA_938016355.1 uncultured Boseongicola sp.
ACGACCACACCTTTTTCGAACATTCGCTCGAAAAGGCGCCCTACAATCATCGCATCCGCGATATCGGTGATCTGCATTTCATCGAGACATAGCAAGCGCACCTCGTCGGCCATATCGTCCGCAACGGGACGAATTGCGTCATCAACGCCCGTCTGCCGCACTTTGTGCAATGCCGCTTGAACTTCCTGCATAAAGGCGTGGAAGTGAACGCGGCGACTTCGATCTATTCCCGCTTGCTCATGGAACAAATCCATAAGCATGGATTTTCCCCGACCGACGCCCCCCCACATGTAAAGTCCGGTGATGGGTTCAGCCTTCTTGGCGAACATCCAGCCAAGACTGCCTCCTTTTTGCGGGGCCGTCGCCAATTGAGTTGCGACACGATCCAATTCTGGAAGCATCGCTTCCTGGGCGGAGTCAGACGTTAGCTCTCCGCGCGCAGTCAATTCTCGATAGGCTTTCGTGATCGGTCCCATAGAAAACGTGAAGCATGGCTATAAAAAAAAAGAAAGGCCCTACAAACTGTTAAAGCTTGGTGACGTCGTACCTATAGAGCCAATCGAAGGACGTTAGCGGACGTTTCGGGGCGATGGCACTGACCAACCGCAATGCGCTGTGTGCTGCAGATCTAAGCGGTGGAAACCGCAGATGGTAGTTTCGGGCATTCTTTGTCGCCGCGTCGGTCACGCGGATAGCACGCGCGCGGCGCACGTTTTGGTAATTTGGCAATGCAGCGTCGACCTCGTCTTTGGCCAAACAATCGGCAAGAACCCAAGCATCCTCTAAGGCTAAATTGGCGCCCTGCGCCAGAAATGGCAGCGAGGGATGCGCCGCATCACCGAGCAAGACCTGACCACCGGAATGCCAGCGATCTGCAACCCGGTGCCGAAACAACCCCCAAAGAAAACAAGACTCGACTTGCTCCAACCAGCCCTGAACGCGCGGGGAAAACCCCTCGAATGCTCCACGAAGGTTGGCGGGGTGATCCTCATGGCTCCAACCCTCTTCCGCCCACCCCATGCGCTCTTCGACTGCCACGATGTTCCGCAATCCGCCAACAAGTGGGTAACTCACCAAATGGCGACCCGGCCCCATATGAACCTCCACCACCGGCGCGCCATCGCCGGGGATCACTGCGCGCCATGCGACTTGACGCGTAAAGAACGGCTTAGAGGCCTCATCGACACGCGCACGGACTTTGGAGTGAAGTCCATCAGCGCCGATCAACAAATCATCGCCATCGAGTGCTGCCCCTGCGGCCGGTGGTTCGATGTATGAGTTTACTTCAATCCTCGCGCCCGCGCTTTCCGCTGCCGAATGGAGGATATCGATCAGCCGGGCACGATGAATGAACCGCCATTCCAGATCGGCGGCGTCCTTGGCCAGATCCAGCGTCAAGACGGGTTTTCCGGACGGTCCATCGATAAGCCTGACGGCCTCCGCACGAATTGAGAAGCTTTCTAGGGCGTCGCCTATGCCAAGATTGCGCAGCACGGCCATGCCATTTGGGCTCAGCTGTATGCCCGCGCCAACTTCTGCAATTTGGGGTGCTTTTTCAGCGACCCGCACATCGTGGCCAATTCGCGCCAAAGCGACTGCCGCGGTCAATCCGCCGATCCCTGCCCCTACGATCGTTGTTTTCAAGCGCCCTATCCTGTTTTTGTTCGCAGTCCTTCATGCCAGCAAAGGTCGAGATACTGCCTTGATCCGCATCAAGCTTTATTCAGCCGCTTCTGCTGGGTCGCGCACTGGGCGCTCGCGCCAAATTGCATCGGGTTGCATGGGATCCGTAATTGCATCGTAAAGCGCGCGGTAATCCGGCTCGGCCAAGAGCATCTTTATGCGCAAGCGATGCCAAGCAACGGCTTCTGCATGGAGTCGTCCAAGGGCATCGTCAGCCAGCAGCAAATCAAGATGCGCCTTAGCTCGCGGCAGACGGGCGTGGATGCTGGCGTCGGTCTCTGTTGCATAGTTTCGCGCGGTCCAATAGGCGGCGCCTTGATCCTGATCGACGTGATTGATGCGTCCGCGCTGCCGTTTTACCAAGAAGCTTTCAGCACTGCGCAAGACATAGTGGTTGAGCGTCACTAGGTCATACCCAATCGTGTCTTTTCGAGAGAACCATTCATTCTTTGTCACAGTACGTTCAGGCATGACGCGCCCAGCCCCATTCACCCAGCGAACGTCCGCAAGTCGCGTCTCATCGACATCGAGCGGTCGATGCACGCCAAGTTTCGAAAACGGGGAATCCAATCGCTGAAAACTTTTGAAGCCCCAGCCAAGCCGCGGCTTTGGTAGATATTTGGGCGCACAGGCTGTGAAGGCCTCTGTCTGCCAAACGTCCTCATAAGCATTGAGTCCGCGGTTCCCAAAAAAGCGCCATGTCATCGAAATCACATTGGGGTCGCCAGCCGCGCTCAAAAGATCGGAAAAGGTTCCATCGCCAACATGGATATTAACGAATTCGTCGACGTCAATCACGCCAACCCAGTCAGCTTCGGTCACCTTTGGGTGGTTGATCGCATCGTTGAGCGCACCCCGCTGAGGCTTTTGTCCGGCCTCGCGATTAAAAGGATTGTCCACGCGGGTCACGAGCCCATGCGTAGAAAGTTGATCCAAAACTGCGTTCGTCGGATCATCACAATCATTTGTGTAAACCAGAAAATGCGTAACCCCGATGGAGAGGTGATAGGCTATCCACTCCAGAATGAAGCACGATTCATTCTTCATTGAGGTCACGATCACAATTCTGTCCGAGCGTGGTCGCACTGGCAAAGGCGTTAAAACTTCTTGCTTTTGTTGCACTCTGGCCATCAAGGAACGAAACACCTCATCTGCGGCCAATCCAGTTGCAGGCGCATCATCGCGAAGCGGCAAGGATGACGAAGCTTTCGAAGGTTCACTCGAAACTGCCGGTGTTTCGACGGTCGTGTCATCCGCCTCTGTCGTTGGTTCCAAACACGAAATCGCGTCAAATAATTCCGCCTCGGATGTTTGCAGCTTAAGTTCCGCAATCCGCGCTTCGTGCCATTGAACAGCAGCGTCATGGAGCGGCCCTAAAACGGGGTCTCGTCGAAACGCCTCGCTCAGCGGTCGGGCACGTCGCCAGTTTGCAGAGATTGTGGCATCTTCTTCATCGTTCCGATTGAAAATCGCCCAGTAACCTTCCCCCTGCGGTCGAGAGATATGATTGGTTCGACCGCGATCGCGTTTCACAAGGAAACTCTCTGGGTTGCGCACCGCATAATGGTTCAGCGTCACATAGTCATAGCCCCAAGATTTCTTGGTCGAGCGCCATCCGTCTTCTAGATAGCTGTCCGGCATTTGATCGCCGGAACCATTCACCCATTTTGGCATTTCGCCGGTCGCCACACGCGGACGATGCACACCTAATTCATCAAAAGGTACGCCTTTGCGAAAAATTGTCTTCAACCCCCAGCTTTGATGCGGCTTGCGCGTGTGGTGCGGAGCGGCGCGATCCAATATTGTCGCCACTGCCTCGTCGCGATAGCCCGTTTCAGCCCCACATCCAAACAATCGCCAAGTCATCGAAATCATGTCGGGGTCACCGCACTTTTCGAACAAATCCATTAGCGTGCCTGTACCGACATGAATGTTAATATATTCGTCCACATCCATGACCACGACCGCGTCGGCCTCCAAGATCTTGGGGTGATTCTTTGCCAATTCCAGCGCCACGCGCTGCGGTCGTTCTCCCGCGTCTTTGTTGGCGGGGTTATCAATACGTGTAACGACACCACGCTTGGCCAACGCATCTAGAATGTCGTTGGTCTGATCATCGCAATCGTTGGTATAAACCAGAAAATGCGTAATCCCGACGCGCATGTGATAGGCAATCCAGTCGAGGATAAATGCGCCCTCATTTTTCATTGTCGTCACGGCCACGACCTGGTCAAGAACGCGGACTTTCGATGAATTAACCT
>CALLWO010000254.1 GCA_938016355.1 uncultured Boseongicola sp.
GGGATGTCGGCGGGACATCCGCTTGAGATGTGCGGGCGCATGGGATGCGCGGCGGCTTCGGAAGTGATCAGCCACATTGGCGCGCGCCCCGAAGCGGATTTGATGGCGATTTTCGAGGAAGACGGGCTTGTCTGACGCAAAACGAGGGATGAGATGGCCGAAGTTTATGACGAGATCGGCGTCAACTACGCGACCCTGAGAAAGCCCGACGCGCGAATCGAGGCAATGATCCACGAGGCGTTGGGCGCGGCGGAGACCGTGTTGAATGTGGGCGCGGGCACGGGGTCTTACGAGCCGAAAGATCGCGATGTCATGGCGCTGGAACCATCGGGCGAAATGATCGCGCAGCGCAGCGAGACGGCGGCGCCGGTCATTCAGGGATCGGCGGAAAATCTGCCTTTTGGGGACAATTCATTTGATGCCGCGATGGCCGTGTTGACGGTGCATCATTGGCGCGACGCCGACAAAGGCCTGCGCGAGATGCGCCGGGTGGCGACGGGGCCGGTGGTGTTATTGACGTTTGATGCGACGTTCGAAGGCTTTTGGCTCTTTGATTATTTCCCGGAGCTGGCTGCATTGGATGCGGATCAGATGCCGGAGATGGCGCTTTATGGGGCCGCACTGGGGGCGGTTGATATCACGCCGGTGCCAATTCCCCATGATTGCACGGACGGGTTTCTGGCGGCCTATTGGCGGCGGCCCGAGGTCTATCTGGACCCGCGTGCGCGCAAGGCGATGTCGTCGTTTTGGAAGATCGGAGACGTGTCGGACGCTTTGGCCCGGCTGGAGCGTGATCTGGACAGCGGGGCATGGGATGCGGCCTATGGCGCGTTGCGCGACGAAGAGGCTTTGGATTGCGGGTATCGTTTGGTGGTCACGCGCTAGGGCATGAAAAAGGGGGCCGAAGCCCCCTTTTGGTGCGGCTTACGCAGGTTCGGGCGCGCCGAACATCTTGTGATTGAGCCGCCACAGACCCCAGGCCAGCGGGATCGCGGCAAGACCGCCAAGCGCATAGACCATGGGTTCGTCCGAGAAGGTTTCGAACATCTGCGTATAGGCGTGAATGCCAAGGAAAGTGACCGAGGCGTTGAACAGCCCGCGCTTGGCGTTGATCGCGGCAAACCAAGCGCCCACGATCAGGAGCACGCCCCAAACCACGCTGAAGACGTGTTCGGAGATGTGGAAGAAGGTGGCCTCCCACGCTTCGCGGGCGGTGTTGTAGGCGCTCCAGTCGCCGTCAAATTCCTGATAATTGGGCGCCTGATCGCGGAAATAGCTGATCGCGACGTCATCGCCCCAAAGACTGCCGACAAGAAACGCAAGGTTGCCGACCACAGCCGCCATGATGGCAAGGATGCCAGCGTGACGCCCAATGCGGTCGCTCGTGCGCGAGATCACCCAGACCGAGGCGGCGATCAGCGTGCTCATCTGCAAGATCGTGAAGGTCGCTTCGGGGGAATAGAAGACAAAGGTGGCGTGCCAGTAGGCGGTGCCGGTGTCGAGCATCTGGGCAAAGGGCACAATGGCCAGCGCGGTGACAAACCGCACGTTGGTAAAAAGACCGGCCCCGGCCACAAGTGCTGTGGCGTAGAGGTAAAACGCCGCCAGTGGCAGGCCGTTGATGCTGGCCTCGACGATGGCGTAAAACGCGCCTGCAAGGTGGAGCGCGACGCCCATGAGCCCGATCGCACCGATGGAAAAGCGCAAGTGCGGGGCGCTTTTGTGAAAGGCAAGTGCGGCAAGGCCCGCGGCAACCGCCCCAAGCGGAACCATGATCCACGCGGCGATATCAGGATATTTGTCGATGAGTTCGATGCCGGCACCGGAAAAGAGCATGCCCGCCCCAACCAGCGTGCCCGCGTGGCCGAGCAGTCGGTATAGCGGCCCCGCCTTCAACAATACGCCAAGCCCGATAGCAAGGAAGGCCGCGCCCAAAAGCGCCACCCCGACTGCATCGGCGATCCAGAATACGAACCCGAGAGAGGCGGCGATAATGCCGCCGCATAGAACGATGTTAACGACCAGCGCGAGCATGGTTTCGCGCGATCTTTGGATGATGAGGTCAGCCTGAGGCTGGCTGAGGATGCCTTCGGCAAGCAGGGCATCGGTGTTTACGACGTGCGGCATGATTCGCTCCATTTGAACGTTGTTCATGAAATTGATAGTCGATTTGTGAACGTCGTTCAAGTATTTTCTTGCCCACGAGGCAATGGTGCAATTGCCAAGGAGGTCGCTGCCGGATCAAGGCGAGGGGTTTGCCCAACAGCGCCGACCACGCGCGTGTCTGCGTCTTCGCGGGAATTTTTCGGTTGAAGTGACGCTGCTTTCGGGCCGCTTCGGCTTGACGACTGCGCGAATGCGGCTCAGGGTCAGCGCATGCTGGCATATATCATCCGACGCGTCGCCCAATCCATTCTTGTCCTTCTGGTCGTGGGGCTTGTTGCCTTTTCGATGTTTCGCTTCGTGGGCGATCCGATTGACAACATGCTCGGGCAGGAGCGCACGCAGGCCGATATCGACCGGCTGCGCACCGAACTAGGGCTCGATCAGCCGTTTCCCGTGCAGTATTTCAAGTTTCTGGGCGGTGCGGCGCAGGGGAATTTTGGCGTCTCTTATCGCCAGGGGCGCCCGGTTTCGACGATCATTGCCGAGCGCGCGCCTGCGACGCTGGAACTGGCCGCCGTGTCAGGGTTCCTTGCGATCTCTATCGGTATAGCGCTGGGCGTTTTCACGGCGATCCGGCGCGACGGCTGGGTCTCGAACGTGATCATGACGGTGTCGCTTTTGGGGGTGAGCCTGCCCACGTTCCTGATCGGGATCCTGTTGATTTACTTGTTCTCGGTCGAGCTTGATTTGCTGCCGAGTTTCGGGCGCGGCGAGGTGGTTGATCTGGGCTGGTGGACAACCGGGCTTTTAACGAGCAGCGGGTTGAAAGCGCTGATCCTGCCGTCGATCACGCTCGGGCTGTATCAGATGACGCTGATCATGCGGCTTGTGCGTTCGGAAATGCTCGAAGTTTTGCGGCAGGATTACATCCGCTTTGCCCGTGCGCGTGGCCTGAAAGAGCGCACCGTGAATTTCCGCCATGCCCTCAAGAACACGTTGGTGCCGGTGATCACGGTCACGGGCCTTCAGCTTGGCGCGATCATCGCGTTCGCGATCATCACAGAAACGGTGTTCCAGTGGCCGGGCGTGGGTCTTTTGTTCATCAACGCCATTCAGTTCGTCGATATCCCGGTGATGGCGGCCTATCTGATGCTGATCTCGGTGATGTTTGTGGGCATCAATCTGATCGTTGATCTGTTGTATTTCTGGGTCGATCCGCGCCTTCGGGCCGACAGAGGGGGGGCGCACTGATGGCCAATCTCGACACAAGCACAGACACATCCCCCAGCGCCAAGCCCAAAGAGCCGGGCGCGATTGCCCGCTTTCGCGACAGCGATTTCTATTGGAAATTCACGCGCTCTCCGGTGGCGATGGTCAGCTTTACGGTCACGCTCATTCTGGTGTTGAGCGCCGTTTTCGCGCCGCTGATTGCGCCTTATGATCCGTTCGACCCCGGAAGTCTGAACCTGATGAACGGTTTCTCGGCCCCCGGCGTGCCCAACGCGTTCACCGGGGACGAGTTCTTCCTTGGCACTGACGATCAGGGCCGCGATGTCTTTTCGACGATCCTTTACGGCATGCGGATATCGTTGTTCGTCGGGTTCGCGGCTGTGATGTTTGCGCTGATCCTTGGCGTGACGCTAGGGCTGATCGCGGGCTATATCGGTGGCTGGACCGAGACGATCATCATGCGCATCGCGGATATCCAGCTGACGTTCCCTTCGATCCTTGTGGCGATGCTGATCTTTGGTGTGGCCAAGGGTTTCACGCCGGTGGAATACCGCGACCAGATGGCGATCTGGGTTCTGATTGTGGCCATCGGGCTGTCGGATTGGGTGCAGTTTGCCCGCGTGGTGCGCGGTGCCACACTGGTCGAGCGCAACAAGGAATATGTGCAGGCCGCCAAACTGATCGGGCGCAGATCGCCTGCGATCATGTTGCGCCACATCCTGCCCAACGTGCTCTCGCCGGTGCTGGTGATTGCGACGATCTCGCTGGCGCTTGCGATCATCGCCGAGGCGACGCTGTCATTCCTTGGCGTGGGCGCGCCGCCGACGCAACCGTCGCTTGGCACGCTGATCCGCATCGGGCAGGGGTTCCTCTTCTCGGGCGAGTGGTGGATCCTGCTGTTCCCGGCGGCCACATTGCTGACGCTGGCGCTTGCGGTGAACCTGCTGGGTGACTGGCTGCGCGACGCGCTGAACCCAAGGCTGAAATAATGCCCCTTCATTTTTCCAAAAATACTCAAAGACGCCCCCGTCTCAAAGGAGACCATCTTGTCTGATCCGGTTTTGTCCGTTCGCGATCTGGTCGTGGAAATCCCGACGCGCAATGCGGTGCTCAGGCCCGTTGATCACGTGAGTTACGATATTGAACCCGGTGAAATCCTTGGGGTTGTTGGCGAAAGCGGCGCGGGCAAGTCGATGACAGGCAATGCGGTGATTGGTCTTCTGGATCGCCCCGCAGCCATTGCGGGCGGTGAGATACGGCTGAAGGGCCAGCGGATCGACAACCTGCCTTATGAAGACATGCGTCGCCTTCGTGGCAAGGAAATCGGCATGGTCTTTCAGGATCCTCTGACGTCGCTGAACCCGCTTTTGCAGATTGGCGATCAGCTGACCGAAACCATGCTTGCCCATCTGGAGATCACCGAAACAGAGGCGCGCACCCGCGCGATTGCGGCCCTGGACGAGGTCGGCATTCCGGCGGCCGCCAGCCGCATCGACAGCTACCCCCATGAATTTTCAGGCGGTATGCGTCAGCGCGTTGTGATCGCGCTTGCGCTGTGCGCCGAACCCTCGCTGATCATTGCCGACGAGCCCACAACCGCGCTTGATGTCAGCGTTCAGGCGCAGATCATCGCGCTTTTGAAGCGCCTGTGTCGCGAGCGGCGCACGGCGGTGATGCTGGTGACCCATGATATGGGCGTGATTGCCGAAGCCGCGGATCGCGTGGCGGTGATGTATGCCGGTCGGCTGGCCGAGCTTGGTCCGGTGCGCGATGTCGTTCAAAGCCCGCGCCATCCTTATACCGAAGGGTTGATGGGTTCGACGCCGCTGGCCTCGCGCGGGCAGCATCGTTTGCGCCAAATTCCGGGGTCCATGCCGCGACTGGGCAGCTTGCCGGACGGCTGCGCGTTTCACCCGAGATGTCCCAAAGCGCAGGATCGGTGTCGTGCGAACCCCACGCCGTCGCTGGATGCGGATCAGGGGCGTGCGGCCTGTTGGTTCCCGGTCGAACAACTGGAGGACGCGCAATGAGCATACTGGTGTCCGTGCGCAATCTGACGCGGGTTTTCGACGTCTCAAAGCCCTGGCTCAACCGGCTGATCGAGCGTCTGCCAAAGGCGCTTTTGACGGCTGTGAGCGATGTGTCTTTTGATATCCCCGAACAGCAGGTCTATGCGCTTGTGGGCGAAAGCGGGTCGGGCAAATCGACCATCGGCAAGATGGTCGTGGGCCTTTTGAACCCGTCCGACGGGCTGGTCGAGGTCGAGGGCATTGATTTGTCGCGCGAGACCGATATCGACAAGGTCGAAGCGGTTCGGTCCGACATCCAGATGATCTTTCAGGACCCGTTTGCGTCGCTCAACCCACGCTGGAAAGTACGCGATATCATCGCGGAACCCGTGGCCGCCAAAGGCGGGGACACGGACGGGTTGGCCGAGCGCCTTTTAGAGCAGGTCGGGCTTTCCGCGCTGGATGCGGGCAAGTTCCCGCACGAATTTTCCGGCGGTCAGCGCCAGCGGATTTGCATCGCGCGCGCGCTTGCCAGCGAGCCAAAGCTCATTGTTTGCGACGAGCCAACGAGCGCGCTTGATGTGTCGGTGCAGGCGCAGGTGTTGAACCTGATGAGCGATCTCAAGGACGAGTTTGGCCTCACGTATCTGTTCATCAGCCACGATCTGACGGTGGTGCAGCATATGGCCGACAAAATCGGCGTGCTTTATCTCGGACGGTTGGTGGAAGAGGCGGATCCGGACACGCTTTTCACGCGCCCGGCGCACCCCTATAGCCAGATGTTGCTGGCGGCTGCTCCGAAGATGGACGGGTTTGGGCGCGAAGTGCCACCGCCGCAAGGGGAAATTCCAGATCCGATCAACCCGCCCGCAGGCTGCGCGTTCAACCCGCGGTGTCCGTTGGCGATTGATATTTGCCGCAAAGAACGCCCGGAACTTCAACAGATCGAAGGCGCGCGCGTGGCGTGTCACCGGATTGAAGAAGCGCTGGCGGCACATCGGGCGGTTGAACCCGCCTGATTGTGGGCAAATAGCTTGCGATATTTATTAACGCGCCGCGCCCCTTGACCTTCCAGTGACTAGAACCCTTATGTGGAGAAGGTAACGCCAAAGGAGCGCGCCTTGTCTGGGAAGCAAACACTGAGATTAACCGTTGACGGAATGTCCTGCGCGGCCTGCGCAGGGCGGTTGCAGGCCGCGTTCGACACGGCCCCCGAAGTGCAGAGTGCTGCGGTCAATTTGCTGGATCATTCGGCGGTGGTGACACTGGCCGATGGCGCGGATTTTGACGCGGTTGCTGCCCTTGCCAAAAAGACCGGATACCCGGTGTCGCGCGCCAAGGCGGATGATGATTCAGCAGATCACGACGCGCGCGAGGCGGACCGGTTGCGCAATGCCGCGCTTTTGGCCGGTGCGCTTGTCTTGCCGGTTTTCCTGTTGGAGATGGGCGGGCACGCATTCCCGGGCCTTCATCATTGGGTCGGCCAGACCATCGGGCATCAGACCTCGCGGGTGTTTCAGTTTCTTATGATCGGTGCGGTGCTGCTTGGGCCGGGGCGCATGTTTTATGCGCGCGGCATTCCCGCCTTGTTCAGAGGCGCGCCGGATATGAACGCGCTGGTCGCGCTCGGGACGGGGGCGGCGTTCGTCTATTCCAGCGTTGCGACATTCGCGCCGTCTTGGCTGCCGGAGGGTGCGCGGCACGTCTATTTCGAGGCCGCAGGCGTGATTGTGGCGCTTATTCTGGCCGGGCGCTGGATGGAAGCGCGGGCCAAAAGCAAGACGGGTCAGAGCGTGCGCGCTTTGGTGGGATTGCAGCCCAAATTCGCGCGCGTGGTGACCGATGCGGGAGATGAAGATCGTGCGATAGAGGCTTTGAAAACAGGCGATATTTTGCGCGTGAGGCCCGGCGAGCGGCTGCCAGCGGACGGGGTTGTCACCGGTGGCGAGACCTTCGTTGACGAAAGCATGATCAGCGGGGAACCGGTGCCGGTGGGCAAGGCGGCGGAGGACGCGGTCACGGGCGGCACGGTAAACACCGGCAATGCGTTTACGATGCGCGTGACCCGCGCGGGCGATGCCAGCGTTCTGGCCGAGATCATTCGGATGGTGCGTGCGGCACAAGGCGCGCGCCTGCCGATCCAGGGTCTGATTGACCGCATCACATTGCGATTTGTTCCGGCGGTTTTGCTGGTGGCGGTGGGGACGGTGGCGGCTTGGCTGGCATTCGGGCCAGCGCCAACGCTTGGGAATGCGCTGGTGGCGGGGGTGTCGGTTCTGATTATTGCGTGCCCTTGCGCGATGGGGTTGGCAACGCCAACCTCGATCATGGTGGGCACGGGGCGCGCGGCGGCTTTGGGTGTTTTATTTCGAAAAGGCGAAGCGCTGCAAACGCTGGGGGACGTCGCGACGGTGGCGTTTGACAAGACGGGCACGCTGACCGAAGGGCGACCGGTGGTGACCGATGTGGTGCCAGTCGAAGGGTGGGCGCGAGACGATGTGCTCAACTTCGCCGCCGCAGCTGAGACCGGGTCAGAACACCCGATTGCATCGGCGATTTCGGCAGCGGCGCTTGAGCGGCTGGCGGCGGAAAGCTTTGAGACAATCGCCGGGCAGGGCGTGCGCGCGCGCGTCGAGGGCCAAGACGTTCTGGTCGGTCAGGCAACATTGGTCGGCGCGGTGGATGCCACGCTTGGATCAAAAGGCGAGGCGTTGGAGGCGGCGGGCAAGACTGTGTTTTACGTCGGCGTCGGCGGAAATGTTGCCGGGTTGATTGCCGTGGCGGATGCAGAAAAGCCATCCGCGCGTGCAGCCATTGCGGAGCTGAAGGCCTTGGGGCTGAACGTGGCGATGATCACGGGCGACGGGCAGAGAACGGCGGACGCGATCGCGGCCTCGCTTGGAATTGACCGCGTGGTGGCCCGCGCAATGCCGTCTGACAAGGTGGCCGCGCTGGTTGCGATGCAGGCCGACGGGCCGGTGGTCTTTGTCGGCGACGGGATCAATGATGCACCGGCTTTGGCGCGCGCGGATGTGGGGATTGCCATTGGAACCGGAACGGATGTGGCGATGGAAACGGCCGATGTCGTGTTGATGTCGGGAGATCTGGCAGGCGTGGGGCGCGCGATTGGCATTGCGCGCGCAACGATGCGCAACATTCGCCAGAACCTTGGCTGGGCGTTTGGATATAATGTGCTGTTGATCCCCGTGGCCGCCGGGCTTTTGTACCCGCTTTTCGGCATATTGCTGTCACCGGTTCTGGCTGCGGGCGCGATGGCGCTCTCGAGCGTGGCGGTGGTTGGCAATGCCTTGCGATTGGGGCGTTGGGGCGCGGGCAGCGCGGGGCGGGTTCAGGCAGAGGCGCGCGCACAAGATGCGCAGGCGGTGGTGACATGAATATTGGTGACGTGGCAGCAGCAACCGGGCTTCCGGCGAAAACGATCCGGTATTACGAAGACATTGATCTTGTGCGCCCGGCGCGCGGGGCCAACGGATACCGCGCGTTTGCCGAGACCGATTTGCACAAGCTGCGGTTTCTGGCCCGCGCCCGGGCCCTGGGCTTTTCAATCGAGGATTGTCGCGCGCTTCTTGCGCTTTACGGCGATGATGGTCGCGAAAGCGGCGAGGTGAAAGCAATTGCCTCAAAGCATCTTAAGAAGATCGCCGCCAAGATTGCCGATTTGCGCAACATGGAGGCGACGCTGGCGCATTTGGTCGACACCTGCGCAGGCGATGATCGCCCCGATTGCCCGATCCTGAAGGATTTGGGCGGCGATTAGCTTGGTTTGGTCACCATCGTGGTCAGGTCGGGATCAAAGCCGGGCGCATGGGGCAGATCGTCGGTGAGGTCGTAGTAATCGCCCTTGTCCGCGCAATAGATGTGACCTTCGAGCGCAAGGCCCGTGGGCGTGTCGAGCGTGCCGGCAAAGATCGAGAGGTTCTCGCCCGCGCCGTCCCAGAACAGGTTTGACCCGCAGGTCGGGCAAAAGCCGCGTTTGGCCGTGGGTGAAGACACGTACCACGTCGGTGTCCCGGTGATGCGCACGTGGTCGCGGGCCGCGCTGGTGGCGGCGACGTGATGGCCGCTGGTTTTGCGGCATTGGGTGCAATGGCACGCGATGACCGGGCGCAAGGGGCCGGTGACCTCATAGGTGATCGCGCCGCAGAGGCATCCGCCGCCGGTCATTGGTTTGCCCGCTCAAGGCGCGCGCCAAGATCGCTCATGAGTGTTTCGAAAATCGGGAAGGACGTGCGCACGGGCGCGGCATCGTCGATGGTGACCGCGGATTTGCTGGCCATGCCAAGGCAGAGGAACGACATCGCGATGCGGTGATCGAGGCAGGCCGCGACAGTGGCGCCGCCGGGGACGCCGTTGGGGCCAAGGCCTTCGACCTCCCACCAGTCCGGTCCTTCGCTCACCGTGACGCCGTTGGCGCGCAGGCCTTTGGCCATGGCGTCGATCCGGTCGCTTTCCTTCACGCGCAGTTCTTTGACGCCGGTCATTGTCGTGGTGCCGCTGGCGTTGGCGGCGACAACGGAGAGGATCGGATATTCGTCGATCATGCTGGCGGCGCGTTCGGGCGGGACGTCGATGCCTTTCATATCGGGCGAAAAGCGCGCGCGCAGGTCGGCCACGGGTTCGCCGCCTTCTTCGCGCGGGTTTTCATAGCTGAGGTCCGCGCCCATGTCGCGCAAGGTTTCAAAGAGGCCGGCGCGGGTCGGGTTCAGCCCGATGTTGGGGACCAGCACGTCGGAGCCTTCGACGATGAGGGCCGCGCAGACCGGGAAGGCGGCCGAGGACGGATCGCGCGGCACGTCGATAGATTGCGGCGCGAGTTCGGGGTAGCCGTCGAGCGTGATAATGCGGCCTTCGGGCGTGTCTTCGGTCGTTACATTCGCGCCAAAGCCGCGCAGCATGCGTTCGGTGTGGTCGCGCGTGGCTTCGTCTTCGATGACCTGGGTCTGGCCGGGCGCGTTGAGGCCCGCCAGAAGCACGGCGGATTTCACCTGAGCCGAAGGCATTGGCAGCGTGTAGCGCACGGGGACGGGCGAGGCCGCGCCAACGATGGTCATGGGCAGACGCCCCCCGGTGCGGCCATAGGCCGTGGCCCCAAAGAGCGCCATCGGATCGGTGACGCGCCCCATGGGACGCGATCTGAGGGAGGCGTCGCCGGTGAAGGTCGCGGTGATGGACGTGGTGGCCATGGCCCCCATGATAAGGCGCACGCCTGTGCCCGCATTGCCGCAATCAATGACGTCTTCGGGTTCGCGAAAACCCCCGACGCCGACGCCAAAGATATGCCATTCGCCGTCCTCGTCGCGGGTGACTTCGGCCCCAAACGCGCGCATGGCGGCGGCGGTGGCAAGGACGTCTTCGCCTTCCAGAAGCCCGCGCACGCGGGTTTCACCAATGGTCATTGCGCCAAGGATCAGCGAGCGGTGGCTGATGGATTTGTCGCCGGGCACGCGCGCGTCGCCTATCAGCGGGGTTGCGCGGCGTGATCGCATGGGTTCGGGCGTGCCATGGCCGGACATGGGCAATTCCTTTTGGCGTCTGTGTTCGAGGGTCTGTTAGCGCAAGCGCGCGGGGGCGTCCATCGCCTGAAAAAGGGGGCTCTGCCCCCGGTGCGCCATTTGGCGCGCCTCCCCCGGGATTTTTTCAGACCCAAAGAGGGGGGCGGGGGCGGCTCAGGGGCGGCGGAAGGTCATGTAATAGGGGGTGCGGCCTTCGCGGAGGGCTTTGGCCTCGTAGCGGGTGCGGGTCCAATCGGACCAGGGTTGGCGCCAGTCGGCGGCGGATTGCGCCATCCAGCGGAACCCCGCTTTGGG
>CALLWO010000255.1 GCA_938016355.1 uncultured Boseongicola sp.
CGACGCCGGAAAAATCGGGCGTGTTGGCAGGTAGGTTCAGACCCGTATCAGTGACATAATGCGCAATCGCGTCGGCCAGAACGCTTGGCTGTTCGGCGATTTCCTTGGCCATGAAGTGTTTGTAGGGGCCTTTTTCGATGCGGGTTGCGTCGATGTGAACCGTGCGGACCTCACGATTTGCCTTGCGGCCCTGCGCGTCGAAAATTGTCACGCCGGCGCGGGTCAATTCGGCGCGATCGCCTTCTTCGAGATAGGTGATCCGGTCGGTGAGGTTGGCAAGAGCGATGGCGTCGGAGCCAAGATACATCTCGCCGTCGCCATGACCGACGGCGAGGGGAGAACCTTTGCGTGCAGCCACGATCAGATCGTCTTCGCCATCGAAGAGGAAAGCCAGAGCGAACGCGCCATCAAGGCGCGCAATGGTTTGTTCCGCGGCGTCGCGCGGCGCAAGTCCTTGATCGATAAAGGACTGGGCAAGTAGCGTGATGGTTTCGGTGTCGGTTTCGGTCTTGGTTTCATAGCCTTTGGCGGCCAGATCGGTGCGGAGAGCTTTGAAATTCTCGATTATGCCGTTGTGGACGACGGCGACGGGGCCGGATTTATGCGGATGGGCATTGTCGACGGTGGGCGCGCCGTGAGTGGCCCAGCGCGTGTGGCCAATGCCGGTTTTGCCCGCGAGCGGGTTATGGACAAGAAGGTCAGAGAGGTTCACCAGCTTGCCAACAGCGCGGCGGCGATCAAGTGCGCCGTCCTGAACCGTGGCAATGCCCGCGCTGTCATAACCGCGATATTCGAGACGTTTCAGCGCTTCGACCAGCACTGGGGCCGCTTCATGAGAGCCTAATATTCCAACGATGCCGCACATGGCGTTACCCTTTCTGCTTGGCCGCTCTTGCGGCGCGAAGCTTTTTGAAGAACCGTCTGGCGAAGCCAGATTTGTTGTCTTGACGCGCGCGTCCCACAGCCAGATCGCCAGCCGGGATGTCACGGGTGACGACTGTGCCTGATGCGGTCATCGCCTCGTCGCCAACGGACACAGGCGCCACAAGAAGTGTATTCGAGCCGATAAACGCATGGGCGCCGATTGTGGTTTTGTGTTTGAAAACACCGTCATAATTGCAGGTGATCGTGCCCGCGCCGATGTTTGTCGCTTCGCCAATGTCCGCGTCGCCGACATAGCTGAGGTGGTTCACCTTGGCACCGTCTGCGATTTGGGCGTTCTTGATTTCAACGAAATTCCCGATCTTGACGTCATTGGACAATTCCGCGCCGGGGCGCAGGCGGGCATAGGGACCGACGATTGCGCCAGAGCCGACGTGGCAGCCTTCGAGGTGGCTGAACGCCCGGATGCGCGCGCCGCTTTCGACAGTAACGCCGGGGCCAAACACCACATTGGGTTCGATGATCGCATCGCGTCCGATGGTTGTGTCATGGGCAAAATGAACGGTGTCGGGCGCGTGCAACGTGACGCCATTCTCCAGCGCGGAAAGACGGGCGCGGGTTTGGAATATCGCTTCGGCGTCGGCCAGTTCGGCGCGCGTGTTGATCCCGAGGGTTTCGGTGGGATCGCAGGTGACCACGCGCGCAGAAAGTCCAGCCTCGCGGCCCAAAGCAACGATGTCGGTGAGATAGAACTCGCCGGCTGCATTGTCGTCAGTGACCGATGCCACAAGTCTCAGGAGCGTCGATGCTTCGGCCATGATCACGCCGGAATTGCATAAGGTTATTGCGCGTTCGCTTTCGCTGGCATCTTTCCATTCGACTATTTTTTCCAGCGTGTCGCCGCTCATAACAAGACGGCCGTAGCGACCGGGGTCGGGAGCGTCAAACCCCAGAACCACGATGTCTGCTCCGTTGGCTCGCGCATTCTGCATTCTTGTCAACGTGTCGGAACTGATGAAAGGGGTGTCGCCAAATAGAACGACCGCGTCGCCTTTGGCGTCGCTTAAAGCTGGCGCGGCTTGAAGAACGGCGTGGGCGGTGCCGCGTTGCTCGGTCTGTTCGACCGCGATGATGGTCTCATCAATCGTGTGAACAGCTTTTTCAACGGCTTGGCCTCCATGCCCGACGACCACGACGCGTTTGCCCGCATCGATCATATCGGCGACCCCAAGCGCATGGGCGATCATCGGTGCGCCCGCGATTTCGTGCAGCACTTTGGGCGTGTCGGACGCCATGCGCGTTCCTTCACCTGCGGCGAGAACGATGAGGTGGATGGCCATGCCTGCTCTTTCCTTTTTTATGCTGCCGTTTTAGCCGCTATATGACTGCTCGCAAGTATCGGCGGCTTCACTTGATGTTGCTTTAGATTACACGCGAGGCTGAAATTTGCCGAGGATGAGGCATGAAAACGATAGTTTTTGATCTGGATGGAACTTTGGCGGACACAAGTGTGGACTTGATCGAGGCTGCGAATGCGTGTTTTCGCGGGCGTGGATTGGGAGATTTGCTTGATCCTGAGCGCGATAAGCTGACCGCGTTTCACGGGGGGCGCGCAATGCTGAAGCTGGGGTTTTCCCGGGTTTCTGAGGCTGAGGATGAGGCGTTGATTGATGCCGAGTATCCGAACTTGCTGCGCCATTATGATGCGCATATTGATGATCAGACGATTTTGTATCCCGGTGCGGTTGAGGCGATAAATCGTTTGAGATCAGATGAATATGTGACATCTATTTGCACCAACAAACCCGAAGGTTTGGCGAGAAAGCTGATTGACCGGTTGGGTGTTTCGCCGCTTTTTGATGCGCTCATCGGGGCTGACACGCTTCCGGTGCGCAAGCCCGATCCGGAGCCTTATCATCAGGCAGTTTTGCGGGCGGGCGGCACGATTGAAGAGTCGCTTTTGATTGGGGACACGATCACGGACGTGAACACGGCAAAGGCGGCCAACGTGCCCTGCATTCTGGTGGAGTTTGGTCCGGAGGGTAGAGAGATCGCCCGTTTGCAACCTGATGCGCTTTTACCGCATTTTGATCAGCTTGATGGCGTCGTGCGCGATCTCATCGGCTGAATTCGTCCGTTTTCGTTGACCGAAGCAGGGGTTTCGCATATTAATTGAACAAGCGTTCAATAAATGAAGGCATGCCCCATGTTTACAGGCTCGATGAGGTTTGATCTTGGCGAAGACGTCGAGGCGTTGCGCGATATGGTGCATCGCTGGGCGCAAGACCGCGTGCGCCCTATGGCCGACGAGATTGACCGCTCCAACGCGTTTCCAAGCGAGCTTTGGCGCGAAATGGGGGATCTGGGTCTGCTTGGGATCACCGTTGAGGATGCGTTTGGCGGGGCGGGTATGGGGTATCTGGCCCATGCAGTTGCAACCGAAGAGCTGGCGCGCGCGTCGGCAAGTGTCGCGCTGAGTTATGGCGCGCATTCCAACCTTTGCGTGAACCAGATCAAGTTAAACGGAACGGATGCACAAAAGCGCGCCTATCTGCCCAAGCTGATTTCGGGCGAACATGTCGGCGCGCTTGCGATGTCGGAGGCCGGGTCGGGCAGCGACGTGGTGTCGATGCGTCTGCGCGCGGAAAAGCGCAACGACCGGTATGTATTGAACGGCACGAAATACTGGATCACCAACGGGCCAGATGCCGACACGCTGGTGGTTTATGCCAAGACCGACGCGGAGGCCGGATCAAAAGGCATCACCGCGTTTCTGGTCGAAAGCAGCATGGCGGGCTTTTCGACCTCTCACCATTTTGACAAGCTTGGAATGCGGGGGTCCAACACGGCGGAATTGATTTTCGAGGACGTCGAAGTGCCTTTTGAAAACGTGCTGGGCGAAGAGGGTCGCGGGGTTGCGGTGTTGATGTCCGGGCTGGATTATGAGCGGGTCGTTTTGGCAGCCATTGGCCCGGGCATCATTGCGGCCTGCATGGATGAAATCATGCCCTATATGGTCGAGCGCAAACAATTCGGGAAGCCGATCGGGTCGTTCCAGCTGATGCAGGGCAAGATCGCGGATATGTATACGGCGATGAACTCGGCGCGCGCTTATGTCTATGAAGCGGCCAAGGCGTGCGATCGCGGGGATATCACCCGACAGGACGCTGCGGCCTGTTGCCTTTATGCGAGCGAAGTGGCGATGACGCAGGCGCATCAGGCGGTTCAGGCAATGGGCGGCGCGGGGTTCATGAACGACCACCCCGTGTCGCGGCTTTTTCGGGATGCCAAGCTCATGGAGATCGGCGCGGGCACGTCGGAGATACGGCGCATGCTGATCGGACGGGAACTCACCGGGATGATGTCATGACGATGCCGCGCAAGGTCCGGCGCATTGCGATCGTTTTATGCGCGTTTGCCGCCATGTTCGGGCTTTGGCTTGGTGAACAAAGCCGCCCGAGTGAGACGGACGTGATCAACGCGGGCGCGGATTTATACGTGGCCGAAACCGGTCGTTCGCGCACGGAATGCGTGGGCGTTCCCGCTGATCCCGTGGGTTGGATTGAAGTGCGATGTGGTGACGGAACGGCTTTGACTGCCTATCTGTTTGACAGAAAGGGCCAGTTGATCGCCCAGCCACAGGAGCCGCAAACATGAGTTCTGAGATCGTCACGCCGCCTGAAGTCGAACGCATTTTGGCCGAACAGGACAACTTTCGCGCCGCCGGGCCTGCAGCGTTCCCCCGCGCAATCCGCAGGGTTGCAAAGCCGGTCGGGTTTCTTACAAACCGGCTGATCCCGGCGGATGTGGTCGAGGCGGCGATCCGTGGGGCCGATTGGGCGGCATCAGGATCAATCCGCAAGGCCGCTATTCAACACGATTTTTCCGATATCGAGGCCTGCGAGGAAGCCACTGCGGAAGTTCGGCGCTGGGCGCTCGGATACGCGGTTACCGGCGGGGGGGCTGCGGGCGCGTTCGGCGCGCTTGGCCTTGCGCTTGATATTCCGGCCACGATGACGCTCGCGTTGCGTACCATTCGGCTTGTCGGGCTTTGCTATGGATTTGGCGGGGATCGCGAAGCCGAACGCGTTTTCATTCTCGATATATTGCAACTGGCGGCGGCCAATTCGGCCGAAGAGAAGGCCGAGGCGATTGCACGTCTTTCCCGAGAGCGCAGCGATTTTGATGACACGGATTGGCAAAAGATCGTGCGGATCAGCGGACAGGCCAGCGGATCGCTTGCAGCGACAAAACGCGTCGCAGCGACTTTGGGCGTGAACCTTTCAACCCGGAAGGTCGCTCAGCTTGCGCCGGTACTGGGCGCGGCGGTTGGTGCAGGCGTGAATGCGGCGTTTTTGAATGATGTCGCGGCAGCGGCGCGGTTTGCTTATCGCGACCGTTGGTTGCAGGTGAACGAAGGCATCATCGATGCGCGTGAGATTGAAGACCGAGAGGTAAGGCGTTGAGAAAGCTAATTTATAGTGCCGTCGCTTTCGTTGGGTTGAGCACGATGAGCAGCGCAAGCGAGCTGTCATATTCATCCGATGCGACGCTCGACTGTCTTAAAGATGCAAATGGTGACGCGGCGCAGGACGCGTGTATTGGCACGGCGGCCAACGCCTGTATGGACACGGCAGACGGGTCGACGACGGTCGGCATGGGTTATTGCCTGTCGCAGGAATTGTCGCTTTGGGACGAGCGTCTGAACTCGGCGTTTCGCGCGTTGATGGCGTTGGAGCGGGCCGATGACGCCGAGATGAAAGAGATTGGTGCCCATGTGCCGCGCAAGGTTCCGGCGTTGCGCAACATGCAGCGGGCATGGATTGGCTTTCGCGATGCGGCCTGTGCCTATGAATACAGCCAATGGGGCGGGGGCACCGGCGGCGGCCCCGCCAGCACGGCCTGTTTGTTGCGCTTAACGGGTGAACAGGCACTGGAGTTGGAGCTTGCGCTGGAGGCGCGCCAGCGATGAAACTCAAGTCGCAGATCGCCCCATCTTCTGATGCGTTTCGTGCCAACGAAGCCGCAAGCATTGCGGCGCTGAACGAAGTCGTCGAGGTGGCAGAGGCCGCCGCGAAGGGCGGAAGTGCGGGCGCGCGCGAGCGTCACACGGGACGCGGCAAGATGTTGCCGCGCGACCGGGTGGCCGCGCTTTTGGATCCCGGCGCTGCGTTTCTCGAAATTGGTGCGACGGCCGCGCATGGCATGTACGACGGGGCCGCACCGGCGGCTGGCGTCATCGCGGGCGTCGGGAAGATTGCGGGCCAGGACGTGATGGTCGTGGCCAACGACGCAACGGTCAAAGGCGGCACGTATTTTCCGATGACGGTCAAAAAGCATCTGCGCGCCCAAGAGATCGCGCAAGAGTGCCACTTGCCGTGCATCTACCTTGTTGATTCCGGGGGCGCGAATCTGCCCAATCAGGACGAGGTGTTTCCCGACCGCGACCATTTCGGGCGCATCTTTTACAATCAGGCGCAGATGAGCGCCGCGGGCATTCCCCAGATCGCGGTGGTTATGGGGTCGTGCACTGCGGGGGGCGCTTACGTTCCTGCCATGTCGGATGTGACCATCATTGTGCGCGATCAAGGCACGATCTTTCTTGCAGGTCCACCGCTCGTCAAAGCCGCAACCGGCGAGGTCGTGACGGCTGAGGATCTTGGTGGGGGCGATGTACACACGCGGCTGTCCGGGGTGGCCGATTATCTGGCCGAGAATGACGCCCACGCGCTGGCGCTCGCCCGACAATCTATGGTCAGCCTCAACGCGCACAAACCTCAAACCGTTGCGTGGCAGTCGCCCGAAGACCCGCTTTATGATCCGGGCGAGCTTTTGGGCGTGGTGCCCGGCGATTTGCGCACGCCCTATGACATTCGCGAGGTGATCGCGCGGGTGGTGGACGGATCGCGCTTTGACGAATTCAAAGCCCGGTTTGGCGAAACGCTGGTGACCGGATTTACCCATATCAACGGCTGTCCTGTGGGGATCATTGCTAACAATGGCGTGCTCTTCGCGGAAAGCGCAGAGAAAGGCGCACATTTCGTGGAGCTTTGCTCGCAACGGCGTATCCCGTTGGTTTTCCTTCAGAATATCACGGGCTTTATGGTTGGTCGCGCCTATGAAAACGCCGGAATTGCGCGCGCGGGGGCCAAGATGGTCACGGCTGTTGCAACCACGTCTGTTCCGAAAATTACGATGGTTGTGGGTGGTTCGTTCGGGGCGGGCAATTATGGCATGGCTGGTCGGGCCTATGGGCCACGGTTTATGTGGAGCTGGCCAAATTCCCGGATCAGCGTGATGGGTGGCGAGCAAGCCGCGGGCGTTCTGGCGACGGTAAAGCGCGACGCCATTGAGCGGAAAGGCGAAAGCTGGAGCGAAGGGGAAGAGACCGCTTTCAAGGCTCCGACGATCGCGCAGTTCGAAGCTCAATCGCACCCGCTTTATGCTAGCGCGCGGCTTTGGGACGACGGGATCATCGATCCGCGCAAAGCGCGCGATGTGCTTTCGCTCAGCCTTGGGGCGGCTCTGAACGCGCCCATCGAAGAGACGCGCTTTGGCGTGTTTCGGATGTGAGGCGCACGGAAATGAGCATCAACACGCTTTTGATTGCCAACCGGGGCGAAATCGCCTGTCGGATCATTGAAACGGCGCGCGCGATGGGGATGCGGACGGTTGCGGTTTACTCAGATGCCGATGCAGATGCGCGCCACGTCGAATTGGCCGATGTCGCGGTGCGCATAGGTGGTGCAGAGGCCGCCGACAGTTATTTGCGCGGTGACCGCATAATCATGGCAGCATTGGAAACGGACGCGGACGCAATCCATCCCGGGTATGGGTTCTTGTCAGAAAACCCCGATTTTGTGAGCGCCGTGACCATGGCGGGTCTGATCTTTGTTGGCCCGTCAGCGGACGCAATTCGCGCGATGGGTCTGAAGGATGCGGCCAAAGCGTTGATGGAGAAAGCCGGGGTGCCAGTCGTGCCCGGCTATCACGGCGCCGACCAGAACGTGGACATCTTGGCTGCGAAAGCGCGCGAAATTGGCTATCCGGTAATGATCAAGGCGGTCGCGGGCGGCGGTGGCAAGGGGATGCGGATCGTGCCTGACGGGTCCGCGTTTGAGGCGGCGTTGACTTCGGCCCGTTCGGAAGCGCGCAGCGCGTTTGGCAATGACGCGGTTCTGATCGAAAAGTATAT